>NZ_JBIAQQ010000009.1:79444-240706 GCF_042889165.1 Streptomyces sp. NPDC002669
GGGGCCCGCCCGGGCCGCCTGGGGCTCCTGGTACGCCTCCGCCTCCGCCGGGTTCGACGCCTCCGCCGGGTGGCGGTGTGCATCATGCCGCGACGATGTTGGCCGATCCGAGCATGATGGGTGGCCCCGGTGCGCCGCAGCCTCCGGGCCCGCCCGGTGCTCCGGGTGCTCCTGGTGCGCCGCAGCCGCCTGGTCCTCCTGGTGTTCCTGGGGCGCCGCAGCCTCCGGGCCCGCCCGGGCCGCCTGGGGCTCCTGGTACGCCTCCGCCTCCGCCGGGTTCGACGCCTCCGCCGGGTGGCGGTGTGCATCATGCCGCGACGATGCTGGCCGATCCGAGCATGATGGGTGGCCCCGGTGCGCCGCAGCCTCCGGGCCCGCCCGGACCTCCCGGTGCTCCCGGGATGCCGCCGGGTCAGCACACCCCGCCGCCCGCCGCGTACGGCTATCCGCAGGCGCCGAGCGGTCAGCCGTCCGTCGGCCCCGGCTACCAGGCCGTGCTGCGCTACCGCGGGCCCGACGGCAGCGAGCAGCAGCTGATCCGCCGCTCGGCGCCCGGCACCCCGCACCCCGAGTGGCAGATGCTGCACGAGCTGCGGGCCATGAACGTGCCGCCGCAGCAGGTCATCGAGCTGCACACCGAGCTGGAGTCCTGCGAGCTGCCCGGCGGTTACTGCGCGCGGATGATCCGGGAGACCTGGCCGCAGGTGCGGATCACCAGCGTCGCCCCGTACGGCACGGATCACGCCAGCCGTCAGCAGGGCATGCAGCACCTGCTCACGCACCAGGGCGAGCTGCACCAGGTGGCGGACGGCCCGGCCCGGCCGGCGCCGGTGCGGGCCCCGCTGCCGCAGCTGCCGCCCGCGCCGCAGGTGCCGCCGGAGGCCATCGCGGAGGAGCTGGCGCAGGCGTTCGGGCCGCAGGGCATCCTCCGGTTCGACCAGCGGTCCGTGTCGCGTCAGGGTGTGCCCGAGGAAGTGGCGCGCACGCTGGTGTGGGGCGGGCTGCCGGCGGACTTCGGTCCGTTCTTCTGGGCGCAGCCGGGGCAGCCGGTGGTGCCGACGCTGGCCGAGCTGGCCGCGCAGCGTCAGGTCCAGGCCGCTCCGGACGCGGGGTCGTACCTCGTCATGGGGTCCGACTTCGGGCGGGCGCTCTGTGTGCAGTACGGCACCGCGAACATCGTGGCCGTGCCGGTCGAGGCCGGGCCCGGCGGGCAGCCGGCGCCGCCGCAGTTCGTGAACACCGGGCTGGCGGAGTTCCAGCGGTCGATGGCGCTGCTGGGCCGGATGTGGCGGCTGCGCTTCGGGCTCAACCCGGAGCAGGCGGGCCGTTGGACGGTCGACTTCCAGGCACAGCTGGTGGCGCTGGACCCGGCGGCGCTGGCGTCGCCGGAGAGCTGGTGGTCGGTGCTCCTGGAACAGATGTGGGACGGGTTGCTCTGACCCGGCAGGTTCCGTACGGTGCCCGGCTCCTCGACGAGGGGCCGGGCACCGCGCTGTGCACGGCGGGTCACGGACCGTGCGGGGCCCCGGCCTGTGATGCCCGTCGCTTCCGTCCGGAAAGCAGTTGATCGATTCCGACTTCTTGACCAATTGCCGCATCCTTGACGTAATGCCGGTGGTCGGAGAGTCGGAAAGAGGCGTCAAGGGATGAGTTCTGCACGGGTGTCCGCGCATGGCTTCGTCGGCGTACGGGGACGTGGCTACCGTCCGGAGCAGGTGGACCGTTTCGTGGCCGGGCTCTCGGCCGAGCGGGACGCGGCGCTGGAGGAGCTGTCCCGGCTCACGGCGCTGGTGGAGGAGCTGTCGGCCGAGTCGGTGCGGCTGGGCGAGGCCGTCGCCGCACTGGCCCCGCAGGAGTACGAGTCGCTGAGCGAGCGCGCCCGGCAGATCCTGGCGCTCGCCCGGGAGGAGGACCGGGCCCTGCGCGAGGCGGCCGAGGAGGAGGCCCAGGCGCTGCGGGACGCGGCGGCCGAGGCGGGCGCGGCGCTCGGCGAGTCGGCGCGTACGGACGCCGGGGCGATGCGGGAGGCGGCGGAGAAGTACGCCGACGAGACGCTGGCCGTGGCCCGGGGCACCGCTGACAGGACGGTCGAGGAGGCCCGCGAGGAGGCCGCCCGGGTGCGGGAGGAGGCGGAGGCCATGATGGCCTCGACGGCCGAGCGCACCGCGAGCGTCCTCGCCCACCAGGAGCAGGAGCACGCCGAGCGGTGGCAGGCGGCCGAGCAGGAGATGGCCGAGGCCGAGGCCGCGCAGGCGGCGCGGCACGACGAGGCGATCCGGCGGGCGGAGGACGGCCTGGCACAGGCGCGGCGGGCGCTCGCGGAGACCGAGGAGGCGGCGCGGCACGGCCAGGAGGACGCCGAGGCGCGGGGCGCGGAGCTGATCGCGGAGGCCCGGGTCCGTGAGGAGCGGGTGGTGCGGGAGACGGAGCGGATCCTGCGGGAGCACGAGGAGGCCCGGGAGGAAGTGCAGGCGCACATGACGCACGTACGGAACTCGCTGGCGGCGCTGACGGGCCGGGTGGCCCCGGCGGAGAACTGAGGCCACCGGACCCGTGCCGGCCCGGTACGCCCTGCGGCGCGCCGCATCACGGCGCCCCGGCCCCGTACCGCGTCGCCCGGCCCCGTATCGTGCCGCACCGCGTCGCCCGGCCCCGCAGCGCGCCGCACCGCCCCGGGCCTCCCGTTCCCGCTCCGGGAACCCCCGCTGCGGAGGTTTCGATTCCGCCCAATCGGCGGCTCCTTGAACGCAGTTGGGGTGTTCGTTTGCCCGTTCGGGCTGGGCTAGCCTGTGGCCATGCACGGGGGGCCTGAACAAGAATCACGTTTGCGGGGCAGCGGGGCGGAGCCGACGGAGCCGGACGATCCCCGGCGGATCGGCGCCTTCAGGCTGCTCGGCGTGCTCGGTACCGGTGGCATGGGCCGGGTCTATCTCGGCACCTCGGCGGGGCGGTACGCGGCCGTCAAGCAGGTGCTGCCGGTGCTCGCCGCGGACAAGGACTTCCTGTCCCACTTCGGGCACGAGCTCGACAACCTCGCCAAGCTGCCGGCCGGGGTCAGCGCGCGGCTGCTGGCCAGCGACCGCACGGCGCAGCCGCCGTGGTTCGCCACGGAGTACATCCCCGGCGTGACCCTGAGCGACGCGCTGCGGCTGAACGGCGGCCCGCTGCCCGCCGACAGCCTCTGGCGGCTGCTGCGCGACGGGGCGAAGGGCCTGAGCGCCGTGCACGCCGCCCGCATGGTGCACCGCGACCTCAAGCCCTCCAACGTCATGCTGACCCTCGACGGCGTGTCCCTGATCGACTTCGGGGTGGCCCGGGCGGCCGACCAGAGCCGGGTGACCAGGACCGGCATGGTCATCGGGACGCCCGCCTACATGGCTCCCGAACAGGCCCTGGCCGAGCGGGATCTGACCGGTGCGGCGGATGTGTTCGGACTCGCCGGGCTGCTGCTGTTCGCGGCGAACTGCCGCCCGCCGTTCGGCGACGGGTCGGGGCCGGGCCTGTTCTACCGCATCGTCCACACCGAGCCCGATCTCGGCCGGCTGCCCGGGATCGATCCGGAACTGTCCGCCCTGGTCGAGGCGTGCCTCGCCAAGGACCCCGCGGACCGGCCCGCCGCCGCCGAGATAGCCGAGGCCGCGGACGCCCATGTGCCGGCCGCGGCAACGGAGTTGTGGCCGTCCGCCGTCACGGAGCGGATATCCGAGCGGGCGGTGTTCGCGGCGACCCCGCCACCGGCCGACGAGCCCGAACCGGAGCCCGAACCGGAGTCGGACACGCACGCGGCGGCGGCCCCGGCCGTGAAGATCGACCGGTCGGGGGCGGCCGAGGGGGAGGGGGACGGGGAGACCGGCCCCATGGCCCGCAAGCCGCGCGAGCGCCGCCGCCCCCGGATGCTGCTCGTCGCGCTCCCGATCGTGGTCGTGGGCACGACCGTGACCATCGCGCTCGGGCCCTACGAGATCGGCCCCTCCCGCGGTTCGGGCGACGCCGGTTCGGCGCCCTCGGTCACCGTTTCGCCGACGGGCCCCGGTGCGGACGGCCGGACCCCGGGCTCCGAGGCATCGCCCTCCCGCTCGTCCGGCTCCGCGTCGGCCTCGCGTTCCGCCTCGCCGGGCAAATCCGGCGACAAGTCGAAGAACGGCGACGACGGAAAGGGTGCGGGCGCCGGTGACGGCGGCACCGGGGACTCCGGTTCCGGCGGCGCCGAGGACGGTCCCGGATCGGGTTCCGGATCGGGTTCGGGTTCTGGTTCCGGCGGTTCCAGCGGCTCCGGTTCCGGCTCCGGCGGCTCGGGCGGCGGCGGACAGGAACCGGCGCCCTCGGGGCAGTACTACCTCAAGAACGCCTCCGTGAAGCGGTGCCTGGGGGAGTCCTACTCCGAGTTCGGGGGCTCCATGATCATGAACTCGGTGTGCGGCGAGCCCGCGCACAACGGGGCCACGCTCTACTACAAGTGGACGTACCGGCCCACGTCCGGCGGCAAGTTCAAGCTGGTCGGCCAGGGCAGCGGCAAGTGCCTCAAGTCCAACGGCTACGCGGGGCTGAGCACCGAGGCGTGCAACTCCTCCGACTCCCAGACCTGGCGGATCGGGGCCAGGACCTCGAACGGCCACACCCTGGTGAACGTCGCCGAGAACAGCTGCCTCCAGGCGTTCAGCACCATCGGCTTCCAGATGGCGGCTTGCAACTCCTCGAACGCGGACCAGCTGTGGCGCAACTCCTGACGACCGACGGCCGACAAGCTCAGCCGGACCCGGCACTCCCGGCGTCGCGGAACTGCTGAAGCAGCTCCCGGGCCGGGGCGCTGTCCGGATCGAAGCCGTGGAGCCCTTTCTGCTGGTCCGGGACGCCCGGCCCCCACAGCCGTACTCCGTGGCAGCTGAAGCAGAAGGCCAGTTGGAAGAGCAGGCCGTCGGCACCGTGGACCCGGATGCCCCAGCCCGGGGAGAAGCAGCGGTGCAACTCGCTGTCCGGCAGGCCACCGATCAGGGCCAGGATCCGATCGGTCCGGGGCGCCCCCCAGAGGGCGACCTCGTCGCCGGTCAGGTCCTCGGAACCGAAATGCCTTATCGGATCGGTTATGCGGACGACCTCGATCAGTTCGGCCTTCTCGCGGGTGATCGGAAGCAACATGCGCACAGGATCGCCGATCACGCCAACGTGCACCAGGAGCGCGCACCTCGCACCGCCCGGAACCCGAGCTTCGGGAACCGGGACCCGAGCTCCGGGACGGCCCCGTTCACTCTTCGGTGGGTACGAAGGAGGCTCCCGGAGCCGGGACTTGAGCTTCGGGATTCGAGGGCCGGGATTCGAGCGGTGTTGTTCAAGCGGTTGGTTGGCCGGTTGGGTTCGGGAACACCTCCCGCCCCTCCCTGACCCGTAACGGCCAGCAAGTATGACTAGTTGTGACCGAGTTGCGGCGAAGGGTCACGGCTGTCTACGGTGCCGAACGTAACGACCCCGGACGCGGTGTTGACGCACCGGCCGGGGCCTGACCTCAAGATCGATCCACTGAAAGGCGATCCCGTGGCTGTTGCCGACCTTAGCCCTGCCCTGCACGTACCCGCATCCCCGCGCCCCCGCGAGGGCGCCCGCCCGAACGTCAGGCCGGGTTACGGGAAGCGGACCGTTCCGGAACAACGCCCGCCCCACGTGGACGACTTCGCGCTGCTGCCCGAACGGGAGCGGCACATCGCGGGCTACATCGACGCACTGCCCGAGGGCGGGGCGATGGACATCAAGGCGCTGGCCAAGATCCTGCCGTTATACGGCCAGATGGCCGTCGGCAGCGCGCTGAAGGCTCTGAGCGTGGCCGGTCACCTGCGCCGCGTCCGGGAACAGAGCGGCGAGGGCGACCAGGTCCGCTGGTCCACCCGCACCTACTGGTCGCGGACCGCCCACGACAACGAGTGGTGGACCACCTTCCTCACCACCGAGACCGCGCCCGTACCGGAGCCCGCGCCCGTACCGGTATCCGTCCCGCAGCAACGCACCGCAGAGCCGGAACCGCAGCCGGAGCCCCGGCCGGAGCCGGAAGCGTGCGAAGAGAAGCGACCGTCGCGGGCGTTCATGACCCTGGCCCGCCTGGGCCGCAGGGACGCCCGGCTGGCGCTTTCGGCGGCGGACTGTGCGGAGCTGGAACAGCTGGCGGCCGAGTGGTTCGAACGGGGCGTGGGCGCCGAGTACCTGACGAGTGCCCTGACCTCCGGGCTCCCCGATGCCGTCGGTTCGCCCTTCGGCTTCGTACGCCGCCGCCTGCGCGACAAGCTCCCGCCCCGCCTGCCCGCCCCCACTCCCCGGCCCGCACCGGAAGCCCCCGTACGCCGCGTGCTGGCCGAGTGCACCGAGTGCCGCACACCCGGCCGCCCCGAAGCGTTCATCGACGGCCTGTGCAAGCCCTGCCGCCAACCCGAACCCGACACCGAGCCCGGTACCGGCCCGAGGCCCTGACCATCACCACACCGTGCGGCGGAAGGTGCCGAACACGTTGGTAAGTGTCGCGTTCGCGTCAGGGGGAGTCCGATCCTTGGCCGGGCAGGGGTGGGTTCGTGCATTTGGGCTCCGTGTGAAGGGCGCTCTCGACACCATGGGAGCACTCGCTGTGGAAGAACTCGCGCAAGACCCACCAACTGGAGGCGGTCGTGACCTTACATTTCGTTGCGAAGGACCCGGAGACAAACGGCGACCACTGTCCGACGATCTGGTTCGACGACGTGGCGCAGGAGTTCGTCGTCCAGGGATGGAAAGCTGGCGCGGGGCTGGAGGCGAAGTGCCGGGAGTCCGGCCCGATTCCGGAGACCGAGACGGTTGTGCGTCTCCCGGCACGGATGGCTGAGGCGCTGAAGGAGGTGCTCGATGTCGCGGCCCGTACCGCCGTTCGCTGAGCTGCTCGCCCAGTGCACGACGTCGGCTGTGCACCTGGAGACCAGGGACGTCTACGCGGTCGACGAGGAGGACCAGGACCTGAAGTCCTGGCGCGCGGATGACTTGGCGCCCGTCGGCGACCGTAGCGCCTGGTGGGGGCCGTTCCACGATGCCGTTGCCGAGGCCGTCGGCCGGGGGGTCGTCGTGCAGCGGGCCCGGGTTGTCAGCCTGCCGGCCACTGAGTACATCCGGTTCGAGCACGCGTGCACCCCGCGCAATCTCGCGGCTGGTGAAGACGTGCGGTGGCTGCCCCGGGGGCAGGCGCTCGGTCTGCTCCTGCCCGCCCACGACTTCTGGCTGTTCGACGGCCGGCTGATCCGGTGGCACCACTTTGCCGGTGACGGCGTCCACCTCCATGACGAGCTCGACAACCGGCAGGACGTGGCCGAGCAGACTGCGGCCGTATTCGATGCGGTGTGGAGCCGGGCGACGCCGCACCAGGAGTTCACGATCAGCTGATGGTGCTGTCCCCGTCAACCCGAGTTCAGGAAGCACGCGACCGCGTGGCGAGCCGCCTGCGCGCCCTCCGGATCGATGCGGGCCTGACGGGGCAGCAGCTGGCCGAGCGCCTCGGTTGGCAGGGGTCCAAGGTGTCTCGGCTGCAGTCCGGTCGAACCCAGCCCTCGGCCCGCGACATCGAGGCGTGGAGCAGAGCGTGTGGCGCCCCCGGCGAAGCCATCGACATCGTGGCCGCCCTTCGCCAGGCGCAGGAGATGTACACCGAGTGGCGGCGCGTCCAGCGCGCCGGCCTCCGGGGTGTCCAGCAGGCCAGGCGACCACTGTACGAGCGGACGACTGTGATGCGGGTCTACAGCTCCAGCGTCATCCCCGGCATGCTCCAGACCCGCAGCTATGCCCGGGCGCTCCTTGCCGAGATCTCCCGGTTCAACCGGACGCCGGACGACTCGGACGCCGCCGCCGACGCCCGAGTGGAACGATCGCGCATCCTCCAGCGTGCGGGCCGACGCTTCCCCATCCTCATCGAGGAGTCGGTGCTGCACCGCCAGATCGGCGGAGCGGACGTGATGACCGAACAGCTAGGGCATCTGCTTCGGGCAGCGAGCTTGCCCTCCGTGACGCTGGGCGTCGTCCCGGCACGCTCCGGAGCGATGTGGCCGTTGGAGACCTTCACGGTCTTCGACACCGAGCAGGTGACGGTGGAGCTCCTCACCGCCGCGATCACCATCACTGCGCCGTCCGAGGTGGCGCAGTACCTGGCTTCGCACGACGAGATGAGCGCGGTTGCCGTGCACGGTCCGGGTGCTGTTCGGCTGATTGCCCGGGCTGTGTCCGCCCTCGCGTAGAAACCCGTAGAAACTTCGGCCTTGTGGCTGCTCCTGATCCCTACCGTCGGCAGTACTACTCACCGACCGTGAACAGGGAGGCGGCAGTGGCGGATCATTCAGAGGTCGTAACGTTCGGCTGGTGCGACTGGCACAAGGGCCTGTCTGGTTCTGCGGTGCTGATCGACGTCGGCGGGGAGGAACGTGACCCCTCGATCTCGCGGTACGCGTGCGCGCCGTGCCGGGAGCAGCGCGGCCTTCGACCGTATGACGGCGGGCGGTCGTGACCACGGCGGCGCCGATGCCGGCCCGTTCGCCCGGCGACGACGCGTACCGCGCGCTGCTCGGCCACACCTACAACTGCGCGGCATGCCGTGCGGGGGCGCACTGTGTCACCGCGGTTCGGCTCGGTCGTGCCTGGCGGAAGGCCCGCCGGTGAAAATCTGCGTCGACTGCGACCGGGGCATCACCGGCGACCACGTGACCGTCGCCCGCGGCGACTCGATGCTGGTGCTGCCCCGACGCGCGATCTGCCGCAGTCCCCGGCCCTCCCGGGCGGTAGGTCTGCGCACCCGAACGGGCTCCGCCACCATGTCTCCAGCCGTCGGATCGGACGTCACCACCCATCCAACCGACACGATCACCAAACCGGCCGACCCATGTGGTCAGAGCAATGGACGACATCGCGGACCAGGGCGGCGAAGGCGGCCGTCTCGCTGCCGCCCTGCGCGACGAACTGAACACCGCCAAGGCAGAGCCGTGCGCCACGCTGGAACTCGACCTGGACGCGATCCGCGCGATGTACCCCCCGAAGCCGATCGATGACGGCTCGGACGTGTATGTGCCGCTGCCTCATCGGGTGCACTGGAGAAGCACCGACGAAAGGTGCCTCGTCCCGGTGACGGAAGTCGCTGGTGGCGGGGCACCTTTCCTGGTGTGTCCGGACCTCCTGTCGGGGCTGCTGCTCGATCGCGGGGGCTGAGCGCTTTGCCTCCCCCCTTCATCACACCGATGTGCCCAGGTGCATGATGTGCCTGGACACGGGGAGGACGCATGACGCAGACCACGCCGCCGACATGGGGGCCGACACCGCCGGGGACTCCTGGGAATCCGGGCGTGCCGCCGCCGGGGTTCATGCCCGTGCGGCCTCCGGACGGCGGGAACGTTGCGGTGTTCACCGTCGGGGCTGTGGCAATCGGGGTTGAGACCGTGATCGCCGCGCTGGTCGCCGGCCTGTACATCTTGCAGTTCGAGTCCCACGGAGGCGAAGGCGGCCTCGGATGGCTGTTCGGCACCGTGTTCGCGCTCGTGCTGCTGGCAGTCATTTCGGTGATCGCAGCGCTGGCCGGTTCGGCGATGGCGGTGCTTCCCCTCGTCCTTCTCGGGCGTGCGGTGGCCCGCCGTACGGGTCGGCGCGACAGCTGGCAGCTCACCCTGGCCACTGTGGCGGTCGTTGCCGTCGCCCTGGCGCTGCTCATCGGCTCCTTCATGCTCCTGGTCGGCTTCGGCGACCTGCTCGTTTATCCCGTACTTGCCCTCAGCCTCATCGTCGGGCTGGCACCCGCGACCCTGTGTGCCCGGGCAGCGGGGAACCCCGGGAAGCCCGGGGCCCGATGGCGGGTGCTCGGGGGTGTGGCGCTGGGCGGTCTGGGGCTGCTCGCGGTGACGCTTGCGGGCGGGGTCGCGGCGTACAGCTCGGGGATCCTCAAGATCTACGAACCGCCCCGGCTCACTGAAGCCGACATGGTCGGCACCTGGACGGACGGCGACGGCGGAAGTCTCCGCTTCGAGGCGGACGGCACGGTGACGGCGAAGGGCGTCAACGAGTACGAGGCCACGGGTGAGCAGTCCGGTGCCTGCAACCGCACCGGGAAATGGCAGCTGACCGAGAACGAGGATGCCGGTCGGCCGCTCGAACTCGGCATCGCGGACTGCGAGAGTCTGTCCTTCGGCTGGGACATCGGCGGTACGGAGGAACACCCGACGGTCTTCACCTGGATCGGCGAGCCGGATTCGGGTGAGCGGTACATCCTTACGCGGCAGCGGTAAGCCATCCGGTGCCGAGGTCTCGGGCCTGACCGGGTGCGGGTGTGCGGTCAGGCCGCCCTCGATCCGTGGCCTCCACCGCCACATGGGTCCCGGCCGACTGCCCCGAAGCGACGCCGTGAGCACCACGCGGTACGCAGGAACGTGGGAAACGATCTCCACCGACGTGGGATGGCACTAGGGCTTGTGGTCCGGGACCGGCTCGGGCAGGCCCGCGTACCAGCCCTGGGCGGCCAGCCAGAAGCCGGTCAGCGCCATGGCGACGAGTACGACGCGGCCCGCGTATCCGGCGGCGGGCGGTGGTCCGGTCAGCCATCGTCGGGGCAGCAGCCACGCCGACAGGGCGGCCGCCACCCCGAGGAGAACGGTCAGCGGAAGTTCCGCGTACAGCACGCTCCAGTCCGGCCCCGCTTCGAATCCGGCGCGTGCCCGGAGCTCGGCGTCGGCGGCCCATCCCAGCAGCCCGACGAATCCACCGGCCAGGCCCACCCCGGCACCGCTCAGCGCTTCGACCCGTTCCCTCATGATCATTGGAGACGTCGGCCGCTTCGTGGGAGTTCCCGAGAGTTCGTGGGAGTTCCCGGAGCGGGACGGGCAGGGGTGCCGGGAGGGGGCTGGACGGCCCTGGTGGCGCTGCCGAGGATCTTGGTCGGGGTGATGCGGGCCACGACCCGGACGTGCTCCGGCGGGGCCTCCAGGTACTCCTTGCCGCCGCCCGGGCCGAGGTACTCCTCGGCTATGCGGACGGCCACCGCGCGCCCGGTGTCCTCGGTGACGGTGGCGGTGCCGCGGATCTCGACGTACAGGTCGGGGTCGGTGGGGTCGAAGACGGTCAGGCCGACGCGCGGGTCCCGGATCATGTTCCGTTCCTTGCGCCGGCCCCGCTGGGTGGAGATCAGCAGTTCGCCGCCGGCGCGGCTCACCCAGACCACCGAACTCTGCGGGCCGCCGTCGGGGTTGAGGGTGGCCAGGACGGCCGGGTGAGGTGCGTCGAGCAGGTCGCGCACGGCGGCGTTCATTTCAATGGACATGCCCGGGAGCCCAAGGGGCCGTCCGGGCGGTCGGGCCGGGGCCGGTCATTGCCTTGTGCCACAAGTATCTTGCGGCACAAGACAACGCTCGACTACCTTGTACCGCATGACAAAGGGGCTGCCCGCCAACGGCGACCAGCGTCGCAGCCAGCTGCTGCGCGGAGTGCTCGATCTGTGTCTGCTGTCGCTGATCGCCGAACGGCCGCGCTACGGCTTCGAGTTCGTGGCGGCGCTCGCCGACAGCGGGCTCGATCTCGTGAGCGAGGGAAGCATCTACCCGCTGCTCGCCCGGCTGGAGCGGGACGGGGTCATCTCCTCGTACCGCGCCCCGTCGGCCAGTGGCGGTGCCCCGCGCAAGTACTACCGCCTGACCGAGGCGGGACATGTCGAACTGGCGAGTGGCCGGGCCGTGTGGCATGCCTTCAGCGGGCATGTGGGGCGGATCCTGGCCGTCGCGGAACCCACGGGGGGAAGTGCATCATGACGAACCGGCGAACCATGACGAACGAGCAGGTGCTCGCGGTCTGCCGCAGCAACTGGGCGTACCGGGGCATCGACGACGAGTCCATCAAGGAGATGCTCGACGAGCTCTCCGCCCATCTGGAGGACGCGGTGGCCGCGGGCCGCACGCCCCAGGACGTCGTGGGCGACGACGTCAAGGAGTTCGCCGCGTCCTGGGCGCGGGCCCGCGCCCCGTTCGGCCATCGGCTGCTGCGCGCGGCGGCCATGGCCTGCTCCGCGCTCGGCGGGCTGATCCTGATCGTGTGCCTGATCCGGTGGTCCCCCGAACGGGCCGTGGGCGTCGACGACCTCGTCTTCTGGGGCGTCGTGGCGGCGGTCACGGTCACCTGGGAGCTGCGGCGCGGCAACCTGGGGCTCGGCAGGAACGCGGCGGTCGGCCTGGTCGTCGCCGTGGCCGTGGTGCTGGTGTCGCGGTGGCTGGGCGGCGGCGAGGCACTGTTCACCGTGCCGCTGTGGGCGGCCCCGGTGCTGTTCCTTCCCGGACTGTCGTACGCCCTCGCCGACGCGCGGCGCAGGAAGGCCGCCGCGCCCGGCGCCGACCGGTAGGGCTTCACCGGTCGGTCCGGGCGGGGCGGTCTGGGCGGACCCGGGGTCAGCGTGGTGACACCGGGGGTGCTCCCGCCAGGATCCGGGGCTCCTCCGCCTGGTAGAGGCGGCGGGCCGCGGGGGCCGTGTGGCGGGGGAGGACCGTGCCGAGCCAGCCCGCCAGGAAACCGGCCGGGATGGAGACGAGGCCGGTCGTGGTGTACGGGAACCAGTTGAAGTCGTGGTCGGGGAAGACCGAACTGGGCGAGCCGGAGACCAGATTGGTGCCGGTGATCAGGACCAGCACGGAGAGCGTGCCGACGACGAGGGTGCTGAGCAGCCCGGCTCGGGTGAAGCGGCGCCAGAACACGCTGTAGACGAGCGCCGGGGACAGGGCGGACGCGCCGACGCAGAACGACAGCGTGGCCAGGGCCTGCACGTTCCAGTGCCGGGCCATGACGGCGAGCGTGGTGGCGAACAGGCCGACGACGATCGCGGCGGCCTGGGCCGTACGCATCTCGGACAGGCCGGCCAGCGGCTTGCGGTCCGGGCGGCGCACGCCGTGCAGGCCGTGCGCGAACAGGTCGTGCGCCAGGGAGTTGGCGCAGGCGAGGATCATCGCGGCGACGGAGGCGAGGAGCGTCAGGAAGATCGCCGTCGTCATGGTCGTGACGATCAGCGCCCCCGCCCGGCCGCTGCCCGCGACGACTCCGCTGATCTGGAGGATCGCGCTGTTCCCGGAGGCGCCGGCCTCGGTGATGCGCTCGTGGCCGACGAGGGCGCCCGCGCCGAGGCCGATCACGACGAGCAGCAGACAGATCGTGGCGACCACCCCGACCGCCCAGGACAGCGAGCGGCGCATGGCCGCGGTGGAGCGGGCGCTCGTCATGCGCATGGTGACGTGGGGCAGGCAGGCGGCGCCGAGGACCACGGTGAGTTCGGAGCTGACCATGTCGAGTCCGCTGCCCTCGAACTGGAGCCCCGAGCGCAGATAGGCGGCCCCGGCGCCGCTGCTCTGCCGGGCGGCCCCGAGCAGGGCGCCGGTGTCCCAGCCGAACCGGTCCATGACCAGGACGGCGATGGTGAGCGAGGCGACGAGCAGGACCACGGTCTTCACGATCTGGATCAGCGCGGTGCCCTTCATGCCGCCGATCGCCGAGTAGCCGATCATCAGGATGCCGAGCCCGATGATGGCGCCGGTGCGGAACCCGGAGCTGTCGAAGCCCAGGATGAAGGACAGCAGGTCGCCGCTGCTGGCGAGCTGGACGACCATCATGGGGACGAGCGCGGCGAGGGTGACCGCGCAGGCGGTGATGCGGACGGCGCGGCCGGGGGCGCGGCGCACGAGCAGGTCGCCCATGGTGAACCCGCCCGCGTTGCGCAGCGGTTCGGCCAGCAGGAACATCAGCAGGACGAGCGAGAGCGTGATGCTCAGGGCGAGGATCGTGCCGTCGTAGCCGGTGAGGGCGATGATGCCGGTGGTGCCGAGCACGGTGGCCGCGGAGAGGTAGTCGCCGGCCAGGGCGAGACCGTTGTACAGGGGCGGCAGCGTGCGGGAACCGGTGTAGAACTCGGCGAGGTCGTCGCGGTCCGGGCCGGTCATCACGCAGAGCAGCAGTGCCACCGTGGCCACGGCGAGGAAGGCCACCAGGGACATCGACTGCGCGGAGTCGTCGAACACGTTCACCGGCCCTCTCCCGCTCTTCGGAGCCGGGCGGCGAGCGGGTCGACCGCGCGGCGGGCGGTCCGCTCGTACCGGACGACGGCGAGGACCGTCACGGGGACCTGGCACAGCCCCAGCGCGAGGCCGACGTTGAGGCCGGCGAACAGGGGCCGGCCCATCAGGTCCTTGGCGAAGCCGGAGAGCAGCAGGAAGACGACGAAGTAGCCGATCGCGGTCAGGACCGCGACGCGGCGCAGCGAACGGTACGAGGTGCGCAGCCGACGCAGGTCGCTGTGCCGGCCGGGAACGGGCGGGGGCGGGCCGGACGGGTCGTCGGGCGCCGGGGGGCCCGCGTTCTGCCAGGGCAGCAGATGGTCCGGACCGTGTGGGGGCCGGTGCCGCGGGGGCTGCTGCGGCAGCCGTCCGGGCCAGGAGGAGTACGGGGACGGGGGCGGTGCTCCGTGCGGCATGGGGGGCTGCTCCTTGCAAGGCTCGGTTCCTGGTCCGGACGGCAAGGCAGGAGTGCGTTGGTGCGGTCGGAAGCGCGAACATTACTCGTGAGTACGGCAGTTGGGGAGGGGGGCGGCCCGAATTGCCGGTGGTCATTGTCCAGTTCACGGAGCCGGTGAAACCAGTGGTGCGGATGGTTCCGGCGGAATTCCTTCCCCGTGCACGTACCCGCCGGGGTCGTCCTCGGGCGGGAGGGCCGCGCCGGATGCGGCGCCGCTGCTGAGGGGCGGGTCCGGTGACCGCCGTGGTCCCGGGCGGCTGCACCCGTGGGTGCAGTCCCTGAGAAGGGTCTGCACCCTGGGGGCGATACCCCTAGGGGGAGCTCCCCACATCTGGGCAGGGGCCGTTCCTCCCGGCGGAGGACGTGACCGAGGGGGGCCGTTCCTTAGCGTGTTCTTACATCGAGAAAACGGCTCGAACCCGTCGCGGAAGCGGCGGGCCGCAAGGGGGGAGGGCGGGGGCGACCCCGCCCTCGGGGTGGGGAAAACCCCACCCCGGGACTGTGCCGCGCACCAGTGCGCCGGCCCCGTCCGGACCAGCAGGCTTCATGGCACCGGCACGCCGGGCGACGGGGCCCGCCAAAGCGCCGGCCCATCCCGCGCCGCTCGGCACCCACCGGCCGGCGCCCACACCGATCGACACACACAGGGGGCAGAACCGTGACAACGGCTGTGACCATTCCCAGGCACGGGGGTACTGGCGGGCTTACGGCCGTTGCCGCGCGAGCGCGGCAGGTCGTCAAGGCGTACGGGTCGGGGGAGACCCGGGTCGTCGCGCTCGACCACGTCGACGTGGACATCGCCCGCGGGCAGTTCACGGCGATCATGGGACCGTCCGGCTCCGGCAAGTCGACCCTGATGCACTGCCTGGCCGGCCTGGACACCGTCTCGTCCGGGCAGATCTTCCTCGACGAGACCGAGATCACCGGGCTCAAGGACAAGAAGCTCACCCAGCTGCGGCGGGACCGGATCGGCTTCATCTTCCAGGCGTTCAACCTGCTCCCCACGCTCAACGCGCTGGAGAACATCACGCTGCCGATGGACATCGCGGGCCGCAGGCCGGACGCGGACTGGCTGCGCCAGGTCATCGACACCGTCGGCCTGTCCGAGCGGCTGCGGCACCGGCCCACCGAGCTCTCCGGCGGCCAGCAGCAGCGCGTCGCGGTGGCCAGGGCGCTCGCCGCCCGGCCGGAGATCATCTTCGGTGACGAGCCCACCGGGAACCTGGACTCGCGGGCCGGTGCCGAGGTGCTGGGCTTCCTGCGCAGGTCGGTCGACGAACTGGGCCAGACCATCGTCATGGTCACCCACGACCCGGTGGCCGCCTCCTACGCGAACCGGGTGCTGTACCTCGCCGACGGACGCATCGTCGACGAGATGCGCGACCCGACGGCCGACCAGGTCCTCGACCGCATGAAGGACTTCGACTCGCGCGGGCGGACGTCATGACCGTCTGGAAGACATCGAGACGCAACTTCTTCGCGCACAAGGGGCGCATGGCGCTCTCCGCCGTCGCGGTCCTGCTGTCGGTGGCGTTCGTCTGCGGGACGCTCGTCTTCACCGACACCATGAACACCACGTTCGACAAGCTCTTCGCGGTGACGTCCGCCGACGTCACCGTCAACCCGAAGGGCTTCGAGGGCCACGACGAGGCGGCCGCGGGCAACGGCAGGCCCGCCACGGTGCCCGCCTCCGCCGTCGAGCGGGCCGCGTCGGCCACCGGCGCGCAGTCCGCCGAGGGCGCCGTCGTCAGCATGTCCGTCACCGTCGTCGACCGGCACGACAAGAACATGGGCTCCTCCACGGGCGCCCCGACGATCGCGGGCAACTGGACCAGGAACGACCTGCGTTCCATGGAGATCGCCTCCGGTCACGCCCCGCGCGGACCGACCGAGGTGATGGTCGACGCCGACACCGCCGACAAGCACGGCCTGAAGCTCGGCGACGAGCTGCGCACCATCACCGCCTCCGGCGACATCGAGGCGCGGATCAGCGGCATCGCCGCCTTCAAGGTCACCAACCCCGGTGCCGCGGTCGTCTACTTCGACACCGTCACCGCGCAGAAGAAGCTGCTCGGCAAGTCCGACGTCTTCAGCCTGGTCTCCGTGACCGCGAAGGACGGCGTCGGCGACGAGGAGCTGAAGAAGAACGTCGCGGCGGCGCTCGGCGACACGGACCGCTACGAGCTCCAGACCCAGAAGGAGGCCGCCGCGGCCAACAAGGACTCGATGGGCTCCTTCCTCGACGTCATGAAGTACGCGATGCTCGGCTTCGCCGGGATCGCCCTCCTCGTCGGCATCTTCCTGATCGTCAACACCTTCTCGATGCTGGTCGCCCAGCGCACCCGCGAGATCGGCCTGATGCGGGCCATCGGCTCCAGCCGCAAGCAGGTCAACCGGTCCGTGCTGATCGAGGCGCTGTTCCTCGGCGTCGTCGGCTCCCTCCTGGGCATCGGCGCCGGGATCGGCCTCGCCGTCGGCCTGATGAAGCTCATGGGCGCGGTGGGCATGGAACTGTCCACCGGGGACCTCACGATCGCCTGGACGACCCCGGTGGTCGGCCTCGCGCTCGGCATCCTCGTCACCGTCGTCGCCGCGTACTTCCCCGCCCGCCGGGCCGGGAAGATCTCCCCGATGGCCGCCCTGCGCGAGACCGGCACCCCGACCGACGGCCGCGCGGGCCGGGTCCGGGCCGCGATCGGCCTGGTCCTCACGCTCGCCGGCGGCGCCGCGCTGTTCGCCGCGGCACGGGCCGACGAGTCGGGACAGGGCTCGATGCTCCTCGGGGCGGGCGTCTTCCTCACCCTGATCGGGTTCATCGTGATCGGCCCGCTGCTGGCCGGTCTGGTGGTCCGGGTGCTGAGCGCGGTCATGCTGCGGATGTTCGGCCCCGTCGGCCGGCTCGCCGAACGCAACGCCCTGCGCAACCCGCGCCGCACCGGCGCGACCGGCGCCGCCCTGATGATCGGCCTCGCGCTCGTCGCCTGCCTCTCGGTCGTCGGCTCCTCCATGGTCGCCTCCGCCACCGAGGAACTCGACAAGTCGGTCGGGGCGGACTTCATCATCCAGCCGTCCGGCGAGGGCGGCGGGCTGATCGTCGAGCAGGCCGTGAAGGCGCTCGGGACGGTGCCGGACATCGAGCACCTCACCGAGTACAAGGTGGTCGGCGCCTCCCTCACCGCCCCCGACGGCACCACCGGTGACCAGACCCTGACCGCCGTCGACTCCACGTACCAGGACGACGTCCGCCGCGAGACCGTCTCCGGCGAGCTGACCGGCGCGTACGGCAAGGACGCCATGTCGGTGGGCGAGACGTACGCCACCGAGCACCACGTCCGGGTCGGGGACCGGATCGCCGTCGCCTTCGAGGGCGGCGAGACGGTGAAGCTGAAGGTCGCCGCGATCACCTCGGACGACGTGAACATCGACAAGGGCGCGATGTACATCGGCACCGCGACCGCCGAGCGGTACGTCCCCGCCGACGTCCTGCCGGACAACACGGTCATGTTCGCGAAGGCCGCGGAGGGCAAGGAGAAGGAGGCGTACGCCGCCCTCCAGGACGCCCTCGCCAAGTACCCGCAGTACGAGGTGCGCAACCAGGCCGACTTCAAGGAGCAACTGAAGGACCAGATCGGCCAGTTGCTGAACATCGTCTACGGGCTGCTGGGGCTCGCGATCATCGTCGCGGTGCTCGGCGTGGTGAACACCCTGGCCCTGTCGGTGGTCGAGCGGACCCGCGAGATCGGCCTGATGCGCGCCATCGGCCTCTCCCGCCGCCAGCTGCGCCGGATGATCCGTCTGGAGTCCGTGGTCATCGCGGTCTTCGGCGCCCTGCTCGGCCTCGGCCTGGGCATGGGCTGGGGCACGGCGGCCCAGAAGCTGCTGGCCCTGGAGGGCCTCGGCGTCCTGGACATCCCGTGGCCGACGATCCTCACGGTCTTCGTCGGCTCGGCCTTCGTCGGCCTGTTCGCCGCGCTGGTCCCGGCCTTCCGCGCGGGCAGGATGAACGTCCTGAACGCGATCGCCACCGACTGACGCGGACCCCGCCGCCCCGTCGACGGGGCGGCGGCCCACGTAGGATGACTGACCGGCCCGGCCCCGGGGTGTTCCTCCAAACACCCCGGGGCCGGGCCCGTTCCACGGTGCCGCCGTCAGGCGGGCATGACGGCGGCACCGTACTTGGGGATCCACTGGTCGCGGGTGACGAGCGTCATCGATTCCCGAGGCCCTGCTTGATCGCGATCTCCCACGGGGTCACGGCACCGACATGGACTTCGGGCCCGGTGCGCAACAGGTCCTTCAGACCGTCGGACAGTTCGGACGAGGGCGCATCCCGAACGCGTCGGCGATGTCGTCGGGAAGCTCGTCGAAGTCCTCGGCGATGCGGATCCGCCCCCGGAGCACCCCGTAATCGGTCCGGTCGGCCCTGGGGTGCAGCGGCACGACCTTGGCGATGGGCTCGCCCGCCCTGCTGATCACCACCTCCTCGCCGGTCTCGACCTGCTGCAGTATCCGGGAGAAGTGGGTCTTGGCCTCGTGCACGTCGTACTGCCGAGCTGCTGCCACGACTGCCTCGCAGGGAACGGGCGGAGAGGACCGGATACGGACCAAGGGTAGTTCCGCCGGCACCGGACAGACACCCGGCACCCCTTCGTCACCCGGCGCACCGTTTCGGACACGGTGGCCGGGCCCCTTGCACGAAGCTGCCGCGGGCCGTGCAACAAGCTGACACGACGGGCCCCGTTTCCGTGCCCTTGCCGCTGGCATCGTCGTCGCTGCCGGGAACCCCCGGCGGGACGCAACAGCCGAAGGGGAAAACGTGTTCAGGTCCTCGCTCTCGCGGCGGCGCACCGGCGCTGCGCGCACTGCCGCCGTCACCGGTCTCGTCCTCGTCTCGCTCGCGCTCTCCACCGGGGCCGCCACCGCGGCGGACACCGGCTCCCCGGCCCCGCAGCACCCGGCGACGCACGACGTCGGGGCGTTCTGCGAACGGATGGGGGACCTGACGGACCTGCTCCCCCTGCCCTCCGCACCGGCGACGGTGTGCAAGCTGGTCAACGGCTGGGACTAGGACCGCCGTGATGAGGTTTCAGCTGCTGGGGCCGCTGACCCTCGCCGACGGCCCCGAATCGGTCGTGCTCCAGCCGTCGAAGCCGACGATCCTGCTGGCCGCGCTCCTCCTGCACGCCAACGCCGTGGTGTCCGCCGACTACCTCCAGCGGGCCGTGTGGGGCGAGGAGCAGCCCGCCACCGCCAAGGCCGCGCTCCAGACCTGCGTCCTGCGGCTGCGCCGGCTGTTCGCCAAGCACGGGGTGACCGAGACGTCGATCGAGGCGGTGCCGGGCGGTTACCGGATCACCGCCGAACCGCACTCCCTGGACCTGCTCGGCTTCCGGGACCAGGTGCGCAGGGCGGTGCTCCTGTCGGACGACCCGGAGGCGGAGCTCTGCGCCCTCAAGGACGCGCTGTCGCTGTGGCAGGGCTCGCTGCTGGCCAACGTGCGCTCCGACGTGCTGCACCGGGACGAGGTGCCGCGCCTGGCCGAGGAACGGCTGCGCAGCGTGGAACGGGTCTGCGACCTGCTGCTGGGCCTGGGCCGTTACGGGGAGGCCCTCGTCGAACTGTGGACCGCTACGCGCGTATACCCCGGCCACGAGCGGCTCCACGAGCAGCTGATCGAGGCCCTCTACCGGACGGGACGGCAGACCCAGGCCCTCGCGGAGTACCGCAGGGTCAAGGAGTTCCTGCTGGACGAGCTGGGCGTCGACCCCTCCCCGGCCCTCCAGCAGCTGGAGCTCGCGATCCTGCGCGGCGAGGACCCGGGGACGGCCGGCCGGCCCCACCGGCTCCCCGGCGACGCGCAGCTCCCCGACGCCGACCGGCCGCACGCCGTCGCCGTGCGGGTCGTCGAGGGCGAGGTGGTCGCGGGCCGCGCCCCCGCCCCGTATCCGTCCGCCCCGGCCCCGTACCCGTCCGCCGCGGTCGTGCCGGCGACGGCCGCCGCGGCCGTACCGGAACCGGCCGCCCAGGCCCTGCCGGAAGCGGCCGTGCCCGTGCCCGTACCGGTGCCCGCCGTGCCGAACTTCACCGGGCGGGACGCCGAGACCGCCGCCATGGTGGCCCGCCTCACCGCCCCCGACGCACCCGGCGAGGACGGCCGGCACCCGTTCGCCGTCCTGGTGTCCGGCGCGCCCGGCATCGGCAAGTCGGCCCTCGCCCAGCACGTCGCCCACCTGGTGCGGGACGCCTTCCCGGCCGGCCGGCTGCTCGTCCGGATGACCCGCCCGGACGGCGAACCCCGCCCCGCCGCCGAACTCGCGGCCGAGGTCACGGCGGCCCTGCACCCCGGCCGGACGGCCGGACGCGCCCTGCTCGTGCTCGACGACGTGGTGGACGCCGACCAGGTGCGCCCGCTGCTGCCCGCCGTCGCCCAGGCCCGGGGCGCGGTGATCGTGACCAGCCGGATGGGGCTCGCCGGACTCGTCGCCACGCACGGCGGCTGGGTGCACCGGCTCGCCGCGTTCACCGGCCCGGAGTCGTACGCGCTGCTGCGCTCCGTGCTCGGCGCCGAACGCGTCGAGGCGGAACCGGAGGCCGCGCACCGGCTCGCCGCGCTGTGCGGCCACTTCCCGTTCGCGCTGCGCATCCTGACGGCCCGGCTGCTGACCCGGCCCGCCCTGGGTCTCGGCGACGCCGTCGGCTGGCTGGCCGAGGACCCCCTCGCCCGGCTCGCCCTCACCGACTGCCCGGGGCTCTCCGTGACCGGCCTCCTCGACGGCGCGCTGAACCGGCTCGACCCGCGGCTCTCCGAGGCGTTCTCGCACCTCTCGGAGCTGCCCGGGGACACCTTCGCCGCCCGGGACGTCCCGGCCGTCACCGAAGCGGCGCTGGAACGGCTGGCCGACGCCGGACTGCTGGAGGACGGGCCGCCGGGCCCGTACCGCATCCATGAACTGCTCCGTGTCTACGTACGAAGAACCGACCAGGAACGCATCCGCCGCACAGAGAAGGTGTGACCCCATGGCCGAGAGTGCCGAGACTGCCGCAACCGCTGCGACCGGGACGTTCGACGCGCTCGCCGCGACCCGGCCCCGCGTCCGCCGGGACGTGCTGTTCACCGAGACGCCCGGCGGCGTGCTCTTCCACAACGCCGACGGCGGATTCCACCTGGCCGGCCGCACCGCCTACCGCTTCGCCTCCCTCGTCGTCCCGCACCTGACCGGCCACCACCGGCTCGACGAACTGTGCGCCGGCTTCGGACCGGGACAGCGGGCGATGGCGGCGGAGCTGATCAGGACGCTGTACGAGCGGGAGTTCGCCCGCGACGTCCCCGAGGCCGAGGCCGCGGACGGGCCGGTCCCGGACGAGGTGGCGGAGCGGTTCGCGGCCCAGATCGCCTACCTCGACCACTACGCCGACGGGGCGCCGGAGCGCTTCGCCCGCTTCCGCGCCACCCGGGTCGCCGTGCTCGGCGACGACGCGGTCGCCCGGTGGTGCGCGCTGAGCCTGCTGCGCAACGGGTGCGTACGGATCGGCACGACCGCGCACTTCGCCGAGGTCACGGACGAGGCGGAGCGGACGGCGGCCCGGGTGGACACCGTCGGGGCCGGGGCGGGGGCCGGCTGGGCGGACCTGGAGGGCTACGACGTCGTCGTGGTGACCGGCGCGGGTTCCGGGGCCCGCACCCACCGGCTGCTGGCCGCCGGGGTCCCCGAGGGCCGGACCCTGATCCCCGCCTGGCTGTTCGGCGAACGGCTGCTGGTCGGCCCGCTCGCCACCGCCTCCTCCACCGGCTGCTGGTCCTGCGCCGTGCTGCGGCTGGGCGGCAACGTGTCCGCCGCCCGGGCCGCCGAACTCTGGAGCGGGGTGGCGGGCGCCGCACCGGTGGCCGGGGACGAGGTGTCCGGCCCGGTCGCCGCGATGGTCGGCAACCTCCTCGGCTACGAGATCTTCCGCCTCACCACGGGGGCGCTGCCCGCCGAGACGGCCGGCCGGGTCCTCGTCCAGGACCTGGCCTCGCTCGACGTCGTGTCCGAGCCGGTCCAGCCGCACCCCCGCTGCCTGCGCTGCGCCGCCCCGGAACCGGCGGCACCGGAACTGCCGGACGGACTGGCGCTCCCGGTCACCCCGACCGTGGACACCGCCCGCGACGCGGAGGCCGTGGTCGAGGAGCTGAACCGGATCGGCGCGGCGCTGGTGCGCCCGTACACCGGGGTCTTCAACCGCTACGACGACGAGGGGCTGACCCAGACCCCGCTGAAGATCAGCCGGGTGGAGGTGGCGCTCGGCGCCGGGCCGCGACGCCGGATCGCCGCCTTCGACGTGCACCACCTGGCGGGCGCGCGGACGCGGGCGCTGTACGCGGCGGCCGCCGCCTACGTGGAGCACGTGGTGCCGCTCGGCACGGACGGGGGCGCGGCGGCGGACCGGGAGCTGGGCCCGGACGCGCTGACCACCGGCGGCGGGAGCGGTGTCCGGCCGGAGGAATGGACGGTCGCGACCTCGCTGACCGGCAAGGACCCGGTGCGGGTGCCGGCCGCGGCCGTGCGGAGCTTCGGGGCGCACAACCGGGGCCGGGCCCACCTCGCGACGTCGGCGGGTTCGGGCGCGGGCGCGGACGCCCGGGAGGCGGCGGGCACCGGCCTGATGTCGGCGCTGGCGCACGACGCGCTGCTGCGGGCGGTCCGGGGCACGACGGCGGTGGGTCCGGTGGCCGCCGACGACGACCCGGAGCTGGTGTTCCTGCTGAAGTCCGCGGCCAACCTGGACCTCGCCGTCGAGCTGCTGGACCTGGGGGAGGGGGCGCGCACCTCGGCCCAGGTGGTGCTGGCCCGGGAGACCGGGGGCGAGGGGCGCTGGGCGGTCGGCGCCGGGCTGTCCCGGCGGGCGGCGGCCTGCGCCGCGCTGCGGGACCTGCTCGGCCCGGTGCAGCTGGCGGCCGAGGACCCGGGGGCGGACGTCGACCCGGGTGACCCGCTGGTGCGCGATCTGGCCGCCGCGAGCATCGCGGTGAGCGGCGCGGAGGTCCCGGCGGACGGGACGGAGACCACGTTCGCCGCCGTCCTGGACCGGCTCCGGGAGGCCGGGCGCGACGCGCTGTACGTGCCCACCACCCCGGCCGACCTCGCCGCGGGCGGCATCAGCACCGCCCGGGTGCTGCTCACGACGGACGGCGAGGACGGCCCCGATGCCCGCTGAGACCCCGGTCCGCGAACACCGCGAACACCGCGGACGCACGGGGCCCGGGGCGCCGTCGGTAGCGGACGGGCCCCAGGCCGCGTCCGCGCGCACCCTGGCGGCGCTGCTCCGGGACGCGTTGGCCCACCACGGCACCCCGCCCCCGCTGGACGTCGCCCCGCTCGGCGTGCGCGACGCCTTCGCACCCGGTGCGGCCGAAGCGACCGGTGGGGCCGGTGCGGCCGGCGGGGCTGACGCGCCCGGCACGACCGGCGCCGGGGCCGCCGAACTGCCCGTGTCCGTCCGGTTCTACGGGCGGCACGTCGTCCTCGGCCCCTTCGCGCCCCCCGCGCCCTCCGGGAGCCCCCGGCGCCCCGCCCGGCCCGTCTGCCCGCACTGTCTGGAACGGCGCTGGCAGGCCGCCCGCTCCGTCGCGCTGCGCGAGGCGCTGGAGCTCGGCTCGGGCACCCGGGCGGCCGGGGAGTCCCCCCACCTCACCCCGTTCGCCGCGCACGCCCTCGCCGGGGTCCTCGCCGCCCGGACCGACGGCGCGGGACCGGACACCGGCGCCCTGCCCGCCGTGCACCTGGTGGACCTGGAGACCCTGCTGGTGCGCCACTACCCGCTGGTCCCCGACCCGGAGTGTCCGCGCTGCGGGGTGACGGAACCGGACACCGCCGAGGCCGCCGAGATCGTCCTGCGCCCCGCGCCCAAGCGCCGCCCCGGCGGCTTCCGGGTCCGGGACATCGAGGAGTACGAGCTGCCCGTCGAGCCGTACGCCAACCCGGTGTGCGGCTCGCTCGGCCCCTCCGTCGTCCAGGACGTCTCCTCCACCTCCACCTCCGCCACCATCGGCTGCTTCTCCATGCGGTCGGGGGAGTACCTGCGCGAGACCTTCTGGGGCGGCCACGCCGACACCTTCGCCGAGAGCATGCGCATCGGCGTCCTGGAGGGACTGGAGCGGTACGCGGGCATGCGCGCCCGGTCCCGCAAGGCCCGGACCAGGGACTCCCTGAACGCGCTGCGCGCCCGGGGCGAGCACGCGCTCGACCCGCGGGTGTGCGGGCTGTACTCGGACGCCTTCCACCGCGCCAACCCCCGCGTCACCCCGTTCTCCCCGGACCGGGCGATCCCCTGGGTGCACGGCTGGTCCCTGCGCGACGGGCACGCCGTCCTGGTGCCCGAGGTCCTCACGTACTACCACGCGCCCGGCCTGGAGAACCGCTTCGTCCAGGAGAGCTCCAACGGCTGCGCCTCCGGGGGCTGCCTGGAGGAGGCCGTCTACTTCGGGCTGATGGAACTCGTCGAGCGCGACGCGTTCCTGCTCGCCTGGTACGGGCGGGCCGCCCTGCCGGAGATCGACCCGCGCACCAGCCGCCGCCCGGCCACCCGGCACATGGTCGACCGGCTGGAGATGTACGGCTACGAGGCCCGCTTCTTCGACACCCGGATCTCCTTCCCGGTCCCGGTCGTCACGGGGGTCGCCGTGCGCCGGGACGGCGGCCTCGGCCTGATGTGCTTCGGCGCGGGCGCCGGACTCGACCCGGAGGCCGCCCTGGCCGGGGCGCTGTGCGAGATCGCCACCGACGCGGTGAACCTGCGCCGGCGCACCGAGGACGACCTGGCCCGGCTGTCCGCCATGGCCGGGGACTTCCACCGGGTCGAGGCCCTGCACGACCACCCGCTGGCGTACGGCATCCCGGAGATGGGCCGCCACGCGAGCTTCCTGCTCGGCGAACCGGGGGCGCCGCGCCCGCCCCTGCGCTCCTTCGACGAGCTGTACGGGAACGGCTCGGTGCCGCCCGTCTCCGACGACCTGCGCGAGGACCTGACCCGGTGCGTGGACGCCGTCACCGCCGCCGGGTTCGACGTGATCGTCGTCGACCAGACCATGCCGGAACAGCGCGGCCTCGGCCTGACCACGGTCGGCGTCATCGTGCCCGGACTGCTGCCGATCGACTTCGGCTGGACCCGGCAGCGCGCCCTCGGCATGGACCGGCTGCGCACCGCCCTGCGCGAGGCCGGACTGCGCGCCCACGACCTCGCCGACGCCGACCTCAACCCCGCCCCGCACCCCTTCCCGTGACCGAGGAGCCCGCCATGGGGTACGCCCATGAATACGCCGCCGCGATCCTCCACCGCGGCCGGGTCCCGATGGACCCCGCCGACTTCGTGCCGAACTGGCAGGACGGCCCGCGCAAGACCAAGTTCTACCCCGGCACCGACAGCCTCCCGCTGCCCGACTGCGCCTACCCGGCCGACGCCTCGCTCGACCGGGGCCTGGAGCAACGTACGGACGGGCAGGGAGAGTTCGACCTCGCGCTGCTGTCCGGAATGCTCCGAGACTCCTACGGGCTGACCGGCCGCCGGCTGGGCGTCCAGGCCAACACCGACCTCAGCGCCCTGCCGCACTACCCGCTCGCCAACTGGTCCCGGGGCTCCGCGTCCGGCGGCGGCCTCTACCCGGTCAGCGTCTACTGGGTCTCCGGGCCGAGCGGCCCCGTACCGCCCGGGGTGCACTACTACTCCACCCGGCACCACGCCATGCAGCGGCTGCTGACCGGCGACGTGTCGGGCGACGTGCGCGAGGCGCTCGGGGACGGGGCGCCGGGCCCGGACACCGACCAGTACCTGGTCCTCGGCATCAAGTACTGGCAGAACGCCTTCAAGTACAACAACTTCTCCTTCCACGCCGTGTCCATGGACCTCGGCGCCTGCGTGCAGACCTGGCGGATGTGGGCCGGCGCCCGCGGACTGTCCGTCGAACCCGCGCTCTGGTTCGACGAGGAACGGCTCGGCCGGCTGCTGGGCGTGGACACGCAGGAGGAGGGCGTCTTCGCCGTCGTCCCGCTGAGGTGGGCCGGGGCCGCCCCCCGTCCCGCGTCCGCCGTCCCGGTCTCCGTGCGCCACCGGGACCGCGAACGCTCGCGCACCGTCCTCGCCTTCGACGCGCTGCGCCGGATGCAGGCCGTCACCGCCGCCGGTGCCACCGACCGCCCCGACCCGGCGGCGCTCGCCCCGGCCGCCGCGCACCCCGCCGACCCGGCCCGCGCCGAGGTGGCGCTGCCGCCCGCCCGGCCGCTCGACACCGACGTGCGCACCGCACTGCGCGCCCGCCGCAGCAGCTTCGGCCGCTTCGACGCCCAGCACCCGATCGACGCGGGCCAGTTGGCGGCCTGCCTGGCCGCCTCCGCGGCCGGTGCGCGGCTCGGCGGGGACACCGGGGGACAGCGGCTCGCCAAGCTCTACGCGTTCGTCGGCCACGTCGAGGGGATCGAGCCCGGCGCGTACGAGTACGACCCCGACGCGCACGCCCTGCGGCTGGTGAAGGCGGGCCTGCCGGGCGAGTTCCTGCAGAAGAACTACTTCCTGTCGAACTACAACCTGGAGCAGGCGGCCGCGGTCCTGGTGCCCACCGTCCGCACCGACGCCGTCCTCGACGCCGTCGGGGACCGCGGCTACCGCCTGGTCAACGCCACCGTCGGGGCGATCGCCCAGAGCGCCTACACCGCCGCGTCCGCCGTGGGCACCGGCTGCGGCGTGGCCCTCGGCTTCGACAACATCTCGTACATCGAGGAGCTCTCGCTCGCCGGGACGGGCGAGGCACCGCTGCTGATCATGATGATCGGCAACGAGCGGCCCGCCCCGGCCGACTTCCGGTACGAGATCGCCTGAGGGCCGCCAATTCGGCCCCGAAAGCCGCCACTTCGGCCCGACGACCCGCGACCGGAACGAGAAGGGGAGACCCCGCATGACGCCGGACCACCCACCCACCGCCACCACCACCCGCTCCCGCTTCATGCTGCGGGTCGCCGGGCTGCCGGTCGAGAGCGTGCGGGCCCTGCGCTGCCCGGACAGCCGCCGCTGGGCCGACGAGGTGCTGCACGCCACCGAGCGGTCGCGGGCCGACGGCGAACGGCTCGGCGACCTCGTCCACGGCCTCGTCGGCGGCACCGAGGACGAGGCGCTGCGCCGCACCCTCCTGAGGCTGCGCCGGGACGTCTTCAACAACCGGCTGCCGTCGCCCGCCGCCGCCGACCGGTCCCTCGCCCTGGTGCGCGGGCTCGACGAGGAGACCGGCGCGGCGCTCGCGCGCTGGCTGACCGACCGGCGCCGGCTGGAGGAGCACCGGGCGGCGGGCGAGGCCCTGCTCGCCGAGGAGACCCGGCGGGCCCGCGCCGCGCTGCGCGCGCTGGCCGCCGAGGAGCGGCTGCGCAAGGGGCTGCTGCTGGCGTCCCCGGTCCTGGACGCCCAGCTCGACGCGTACGCGGGAAACACCTCCGACGCGCCCCCGGACAAGAAGCGGCGCAAGATCGAACGCTCGCTGCTCTCGTACCTCTACCGCACCGCGTGCAAGACCAGCCCGTTCTCCACGTTCACCGGCATCGTCCCCGGCACCTTCACGGACGGGACCGACGGCGGGGGAGCGGGGGACGGCGGGCTCGGGGTCCGGGTCGAGGACGACTGGGCGGGGCTGCTGCGGCTCAACGTCGCCGCCGTCGGCCGCCTCGCGGAGGCGGTGATCGCCGACCCGGTCCGCCGCGCCGACCTGCCGGTCGCCCCGGCCTCCGGCTGGAACCGCGACGACGACCGGGTCCGCTACGTGCGCCGCTGGGTCACCCAGGGCGACGAGGACACCGCCGTCACCTTCGACGCAGTGAAGGACCGGCTGTTCTTCCTGCGCCGCAGCGGCACCCTGGAACGCCTCCTCGGCCTGTTCGAGGAGCGCGGCACCCTGCGCTACGGGGAGCTGGCCGGCTGGCTCGCCGAGGACCAGGACGCGGACGAGGAGGAGTGCGCCCACTACCTGCGGGCCCTCCTCGACCTCGGCATGGTCCAGGTCCCCTGCCTGCGCACCGAGGTCCACGACACCGACCCGCTGCGCGCCTTCCAGACCTCGCTGCGCGGCCTGGACCGGCCCTGGGCCGACCGGCTGGCCGACCGGCTGGAGGCCCCGGCGTCCTGCGTCGAACGGTTCGCCACCGCGACCCCGGACGAACGGCGTGCACTGATGGCCGAGCTGCGCACCGCGCTGCGCGCCGTCCAGGAGGAGGAACTCGGCACGGACCGGGCGCGGATACCGCAGACCCTGCTGTACGAGGACGTGGCGGCCGGGCGGCGCACCGAACTGTCCGCCCCGGCCTGGGAGCGGCTGGCGGCCGGCCCGCTCGGCGCGGTGGAACGGGTACTGCCCGCCTTCGACCTGACGCTGCCGCAACGCGTCACGTTCAAGGGGTTCTTCCTCGCCCGGTACGGGCAGGGCGGGCGCTGCGACGACCTGCTGAAGCTGGTCCACGACTTCCACGAGGACTTCTTCGACCAGTACATGTCGTTCACCGCCAAGCGCACCGCGTTCGACGCGGACGGCAACTACGTACCGGAGGAGAACTGGCTCTCCCTGCCGCAGCTCAAGGCCCTCGACACGGCCCGGCAGACCTTCGTGGACCGGATGCGGGCGCTGTGGTCCGACTGGGAGAAGGCGGGCGGGGACACGGCGGGCGGGGGCTGCGACGAGATCCGGGTCGACGCCGAGGTGCTCGACGAGGTTGCCGCCGAACTCGCCTCGCTGGAGACGGAGTTCACCCCGCTCGCGCACCACGTGCAGATCGTGGACCGGCCCGCCGACCCGCTGGTCGTCCTCAACCGCTCCTACGGCGGCGTCTCCTTCCCGTTCAGCCGGTTCACGCACCTCTTCGACGGCCTGGACGGACAGCTCCTCGCCGACACCGCCCGGCTGGTGCCCGAGGGCGCCGTCCTCGCCGAGGTCACCGGCGGGCCCGTCACCAGCAACCTCAACCTGCACGGCCGGCTCACCGAGTACGAGATCGTCTGCCCCGGCGAACGCGGCACCCTGCCCGAGGACAACCGCATCCACCTGGACGACCTCCACCTCGTCCACGACCGGGACGCCGACCGGCTCGTGCTGCGCTCCACCCGGCTGGGCAAGGAGGTGGTCCCGGTCTACCTGGGCTACCTCGTCCCGCTCGCCCTGCCCGAACTGCCCCGCACCCTGCTGCTGCTCTCGCCGACCTCCATGTCCCCGCTCAACGTGTGGGGCGGGGTGCCCGAGGGCGCGGCGGAGGACGGGGTCACCCGCAGGCCGCGGGTGCGGCACGGCAGCGTGGTCCTCGCCCGGCGCAGCTGGAGCGCGCCCGCCGCCGTGCTGCCGCTGCGCGGGCCCGGGACCGGGGACGACGCGTGGTTCCTGGGCTGGCACGCCTTCCGCCGCGCCCACCGCCTGCCGGACCGGGTCTTCGCCACCGTCTCCGACAGCGGCGCGCGCGGGGCGACCGGGGCCAAGCCGGGCTACGTCGACTTCGACAGCCCGCTCTCCCTGGCCGCGTTCGAGGCGCTGATCAAAACGGCGGAGGCCCGGGTCGTGTTCCGGGAGATGCTGCCCGACGAGGACGGACTGCACGCCGTCTCCGGCCGGGGCCGCCACGTCGCCGAACTCGCGGTGGAGACCGTCCCCGCCCGAAGGAGAGAGCAGTCATGACCTCAGCCCCCCTCGCCCCGGACACCGGGCGGACCGCCCCGGCGGGAGCCTGGCAGGCCACCCACGTCTTCTACGCCGCCAACCCCCGGCCGATGCTCACCCACTGCATCCGCCCCCTGGTCGCGGAACTGGAGGCGGACGGACTGCTCGCGGGCTACTTCTTCATCAACTACTGGCTGGAGGGCCCCCACGTCCGGCTGCGGATCAAGCCGTCCTCGCCCGGGGCCGAGGCGGAGGTCCGGCGCCGCACCGAGGCCGCCCTCGACACGTTCCTGTCCGAACGGCCCGCGCTGTACGAGGTCGACTCCGGGTTCCTCAACGACTTCTACAACACCCTGTTCGACATCGAGTTCCCCGGTGCCGAACGCGGCCACTACACCGACGACCAGGGCCGGATGCGGCTGCGCCCCAACAACTCGCGCAGCGCGGAACCCTACGAGCCGGAGTACGGCAAGTACGGCGGCCCGGCCGGGATCGAGCTCGCCGAGTGGCACTTCCGGCACTCCAGTGACCTCGTCATCGACGCCTTCCGGACGAAGAACCTGCATCTGCGGACCGTGCTGCTCGGCACCTCCGCCCAGCTGATGATGGTGATGGCCGCGGCCTTCCTGCCGGACCGGGCGGAACTCGCGGACTACCTCGACAGCTACTACGAGTTCTGGCACCGGGCCTTCCCCGGCACCGGCTTCATCGGCAGCGAGGAGTACGACCGCAACTACGCCTCGATGGCCCCCGGCCTGGCCGCCCGCTTCACCCGGATCAGGGCCGCCGTGGCGGGCGAGGAGGACGCGGCCCGGCTGCCCGGCTTCCTCGCCGGCTGGGCCGAGCACTGCGTCGAACTGCGCGAGCGGGCCGTCGCACTGGCCCTGAAGGGCGAGCTGACGTTCCGCTCCTGGGACGGCGAGCGCGACGAGACGGTCACCGACCCGGCGGCCGCCCTGCCGCTGCTGCTCTCCCCGTACATGCACATGACCAACAACCGGCTGCACGTGACGATCCGGGACGAGGCGTACCTCTCGCACGTGCTCGGCCGGGCCCTGCGGGAGCAGGCGTGAGCGCCGTCCCCGGGGCCGCCGCCGACGCCCTGGCCGAGTACCGGCCCGAGCTGCGGCCCCACGTCCTGCTCAGCGAGGCGCTGCTGCAGGGCGCCGCGACGGTGCACCTGATCAAGGACACCGACAGCGGCAGCTCCTTCAAGGTCGGTCCCAAGGAGCACTTCCTCATCGCCCGGATGGACGGGGAACGCAGTCTGCGGGAGATCGGCGAGGAGTACGCGCGGGAGTACGGGCGCAGGCTGGACGGCGCCCGCTGGCAGCAGATCCTGCGGATGCTCGGCTCCCGCGGCCTGCTGGCCGGGGCCCCGGCGCCCGCCGCCCCGCGGCCCGAGCCCGCCGGGCCGCCCCGCCGCGGGCCGCTGCGCGGCAGCGTCCGGCTGGTCGCCGACGCGGACGCCACCACCGCCCGGCTGCACCGGGCGGTCGGCTTCCTGCTGGCCCCCGGATGGCTGGTGCCCCTGCTGGCCCTGGTGGTCGCGATGGAGGCGGCCGTCGTCCTGAACGCCGGTCAACTCCTCGTGGACACGTGGGAGTCGCTCACCAATCCGGTGCTGCTGGTCGGCATCGCCACCCTGCTCTGGTTCAGCACCGCCCTGCACGAACTCGCCCACGGCGTCGTCGCCCGGCACCACGGCGGCACGGTGGCCGAAATCGGACTGCGCTGGCAGCTGCCCGTGATCATCATGTACTGCACCGTCGACAACTACCTCTACCTGGGCTCCCGTCGGCAGCGCGTCGAAACGGCGCTGGCGGGCGCGGTGATGAACCTGCTGTTCCTGCTCCCGTTCTGCGCCCTGTGGCTGTTCGCACCACTGGACGCGGCCACGCACGACGCGCTCGGCGCACTGCTGCTCCTGGGCAGCGTGCAGGCGTTCGCGATGCTGGTTCCCCTCCCGCCGCTGGACGGCTACCGGATCGTGAGCCAGCTGTGCGGGGCCACCGACCTGGCCGCCTCGACCGGCGCGTACCTGCGCCTGGCCGTCCGCCGCGACCCGGCGGCAGCCGCGTACCCGCGCCGCGCCCGGAACGTCTACCTCGCCTACGGGCTGGGCTCGGTGCTCGTGCTCGTACTGATCATCGGCACGGTCGTGGCCGCTGCCCGCCACCTGCTGACCGTGTGACCACCCACCGCAAGGAGAAAGCCATGACCCCCACCGCCCCGTCCACGTCCCCGGACAGCGGGACCGGCCCGGACGGCGGGCCCCCGCAGCCGGCCGCCGTCGTCCTGGCGGACGTCCACAAGCGGTACGGCGACAAGCACGCCGTGAACGGGGTGTCCCTCACCGTGCCGCGCGGCGAGTTCTTCGGACTGCTCGGCCCCAACGGGGCGGGCAAGACCACCCTCGTCGAGATCATGGAGGGGCAGCGCAGGGCCGACTCCGGGACCGTCACCGTCCTCGGCGCCAGCCCCTGGCCGCGCAACCCGGAACTGCTGCCCCGGCTCGGCGTGCAGACCCAGACCTCGGCGTTCTTCGTCCGCCTCACCGCCCGCGAGCACCTGCGCACCATGGCCGCCCTCTACCGGACCGACCGGGCGGCGGCCGAGCGCGCGCTGGAGTCCGTCGGCCTCACGGAGCAGGGCGACACCCGGGTCGACGACCTCTCCGGCGGCCAGCGCCAGCGGCTCGCCATCGCCTCCGCGCTGGTCCACGAACCTGAACTGATCTTCCTGGACGAGCCGACCGCGGCCCTCGACCCGCAGGCCCGCCGAGCCCTGTGGCAGGTGCTGCGCGACCTCAAGGGCGCGGGCCGCACCATCATCTACACCACCCACCACCTCGACGAGGCCGAGGCGCTCTGCGACCGGGTCGCCATCATGGTCGAGGGCTCCGTCGCCGCCCTCGACAGTCCCGCCCGCCTGATCGCCGCGGCCGGCCCCACCACCCGGCTGGTGGTCCCCGCGGGCCGGCTGACCCCCGCCCGCGCCCAGGAGATCGAGGGCGTGGACCGCGTCACCGAGGAACCGGACGCGCTCGTCCTGGAAACCCTCGAATCGGGCAAGGTGCTGGCCGCCCTCGACGCCCTGGGCGGACTCCAGGGCGTGCAGACGCGCACCGCCAGCCTCGAAGACGTGTACCTGACGCTCACCGGCACCCCGCAGCCGTAAGAACCGCCGGCCGTGACAACCCGTCGGCCGCAACGGTTCCGACCCCCCGCACCACCAGCGATACGGAGACCCCCGATGAGCGCATACGCGGCGCTGAGCCAGGCCGGATACCGGGCCTACACGCGCGACAAGACCACCCTCTTCTTCACCTTCGCCTTCCCGCTCATCTTCCTGGTGGTCTTCGGACTGATCTTCCACGGACAGACCGTCGAGCAGAGCGGCAAGCCCTACATCAACTACATCGCCCCCGGCGTCCTGTCGTGGGGCGTCGGCAACGCGGCCGTGTTCGGCGTCGGCTTCGTCCTCATGCAGTGGCGGCGCGACGACATCCTGCGCCTCATCCGGATGACCCCGACCCCGGTCTCCGCCGTCCTCGCCTCCCGCTACGTCCTGGCCCTGGGCATCGGCGCCGTGCAGTCCGTGCTCTTCGTCGCCGTGGCCCTGCTGCCCTCGTTCGGCCTGGAACTGGACGGCCGCTGGCCGCTCGCCCTGCCGGTGCTGGTCCTCGGCATCACCGCGTTCCTCGCCCTGGGCGTCATCGTCGGCAGCTACGCGAAGACCCCCGAGGCCGTCGCCGCCGTCGCCAACTGCCTGATGATCCCGATGGCGTTCCTGTCCGGCTCGTTCTTCCCGCTGGACGCCATGCCGGGCTGGATGCAGAACCTCTCCCGCGTCCTGCCGCTGCGCTACCTCAACGACGGGATATCCGGTGCCCTGACCGGCGACGGCACCACCGGGGACATCGCACTGTCCTGCGCGGTGCTCGCCGGCTTCGCCCTCGTCCTGATCGCGATCGCGCTCAAGACCTTCCGCTGGAGCGACAAGTCATGACGACCGCCACCGCCGCCGCCCCGCCCGTGCGCGGCGAGAGCCCGCTGGAGGACGCCCGCACCGTCCTCCAGCACGCGCTGACCGCCCGCCACGCCCGGCCGGCGGACCGGGAGACCCTGCCCGCCCCGCTCGTCGTCCCGCTGGGCGCGGCCGACACCCTCGGCTTCGGCCGCCCCGACCCGTACGCCGACCACCGCCCCGCCGCCAACGTCCAGCTCACCTCCCGCGCCGTGCTGATCGGCCCCTGGGGCGGCGACCCGGACGCCGCGGCCTGCGGACAGTGCCTGGCCATGCGCTGGCAGCGGCTGCGCAGCCGCTCGGAGCGCGAGGCCCTGGAACGGGGCGGCGCCCCGCACGGCGCCACCCACTGGCCGGTCCTCACGGACTACGCGCTCGACGCCGTCTGGGCCGCCTACCGCGCCGCGCTGGGCGGCGGCCACGACCTCCCCGACGCGACCCCCGCCGACCGGCCCCTGCCCCGGGTCACCCGGATCGACCTGGTCACCCTCGCCACCGCGACGTTCCCGCTGCTGCCCGAACCCCTGTGCCCCGCCTGCGTCCAGGAGGTCCCCGACACCGCCGAAGCGGCCCGCATGGTGCTGCGCCCCGCCCCCAAGCCCGACCCGGACGGCTACCGGCTGCGGCCCCTGTCCGCCTACCCGCTGCCGACCGCGGCCCTGGCCAACCCGGTGTGCGGCGCGCTGGGTTCGGACGTCTGGATCAACCCCACGTCCACCACCACGGCACCGGTCGCCGGCACCCACTTCGTCCGCGGCTACGCCGGGCTCAACGACGTCACCTGGAGCGGCCAGGCCAACGGCTACGACACCAGCCGGGTCCTCGCCCACCTGGAGGGCCTGGAGCGGTACGCGGGCACCACCCGCAGACGCGGCACCTCGCCCGTCGTGGGCAGCTACCACGAACTGGCCGACCACGCCGTGGACCCCGCCGCGTGCGGGCTCTACGCCCCCGAGACCTACGCGAACGACCCGATGGTCTCCCCGTTCGACCCGGACCGGCCCATCCCCTGGGTGTGGGGCCACTCCCTGCGCGACGACCGCCCGGTCCTGGTGCCCGCCCGGCTCGCCCACTACAGCGCCGGGGTCGAGGCCGACAACTTCGTCTTCGAGTGCTCCAACGGCTGCGCCACCGGCGGCAGTCTGGAGGAGGCGATCCTCTACGGGCTGCTGGAGATCGTCGAACGGGACGCCTTCCTCCTGGCCTGGTACGGCCGCACCCCCCTCACCGCGATCGACCTCGGCGCCTGCCGCTCCCCGGCCGTCCGCACGATGATCGACCGGGCCGCGCTGCACGGCTACGACGTCCACGCCTTCGACACCCGGATGGACCTGACCGTGCCCGTCGTCACGGCCCTCGCGGTGCGCCGGGACGGCGGGTACGGGACGCTGTCGTTCGCCGCCGCCGCCGGATTCGACCCGGAGGACACCATCGGGTCCGCCCTGTCCGAAGTCCTCACCTACATCCCGCACCTGCCCTACCAGGTCGCCGAACGCCACGCCGAACTCGTCGCGATGGAACGGGACTTCACCCTCGTACGACAGCTGAAGGACCATGCCCAGCTGCACGGACTGCCCGCGATGACCGAACACGCGCGGGAGTACCTGGACCCCGTCGCCGTCCGCTCCCCGGCGGACACCTTCGCCGACTGGGAACCGCTGCGCCCCCGCACCGGGGACCTGCTGGACGACCTGAACCTGCTGGTCGGCCGGATCGCCGCCGCCGGGCACGACGTCGTCGCGGTCGACCAGACCACCCCCGAACAGCGCCGGATGGGCCTGCACACCGTCGCCGCCCTCGTCCCCGGCCTGCTGCCGCTGGACTTCGGCTGGACCCGGCAGCGGGCCCTGCTGATGCCCCGGCTGCGCACCGCCCTGCGGACCTCGGGACGGCGGGCGGACGACCTCCCGGAGTCCGCGGTCAAGCGCGTCCCGCACCCCTTCCCGTGAGGGTCCGGGCAGCCCTTCCCGCCGCGGCCCCCGCGTCCCTCCCCGGGACGCCCGCGGGCCCCCTCCGCGCCGTCGGCGCGAAGAGGGCCCGCGTACCCGCGTGTGCGACCGGATCAGGCGCAGCAGGAGGTGGTGCTGGTGGTGCTGGAGCAGGTGGACGTCGAGGAGCAGGACGTCGAACCGGCGAGCACGACCTCGGCCGCGTCCGAGTAGTCCGAGATCTCGAAGGTCTCCGACTCCAGCTCCAGGATCTCGTCGGCGAGGGTGGCGAGCTCGGTCTTGGGGGCCATGGTGTTCTCCCTTGGCTCACGGGGATCGGCCGGCCGCTCCGGCGCTGTTCCCCTGCGGTGCTGCCATTGCAGCGGGGACCGCTGTCAGATCGGCCGCGCTTTCGCTGTCAGATCGCTGGCACCCCATGACAGCGGAACGCCGAACTCCTGAAACCGGACCGGCGCAGGCTCATGACAGGACCCGGTGCCCCTCCCGGCACCGACCCGCCCCAGCGGAACGAGGTGAGATGGCATGACGACGAAGGAGAACCCCGCTCCACCCCCGCCGCCGGCCCCGCCCCCGGCCGTCGCCCGCACGGTCCTGCGCCCCGCGCTGGAGCTGTACCTCGACGTGCACGCCCACCCGGAGCTCTCCGGGGCGGAGGCCCGCACCGCCGACCGGTTCGCCGCCCGGCTGGAGGCGAGCGGCTGCGCGGTCACCCGTAAGGTCGGCGGCGGCCACGGACTCGTGGGCGTCCTGTGCAACGGGCCCGGCCCGACCGTGCTGCTGCGCACCGAACTCGACGCGCTGCCGGTCACCGAGCGCACCGGCCTCGTGTACACGAGCACCGTGCCCGGCGTCATGCACGCCTGCGGCCACGACCTCCATCTCGCCGCGGCCGCCGGGGCGGTGGACGAACTCTCCCGGACGCGCGCGGAGTGGAGCGGCACGGTCCTGGTCGTGGGCCAGCCCGCCGAGGAGACCCTGAACGGGGCGCGGGAGATGCTCGCGGACGGCCTGTACGAGCGGTTCGGCACCCCGGACGCGGCCCTCGCCCAGCACACCTCGCCCGCCCCCGCCGGCACCCTCGCGCACGCCGCGGACTTCCGCACCCCCCTGATGGCGGCCGGTGCGGCGGTGGACATCACCCTGTACGGGCGGGGCGGCCACGCGGGCACCCCGCACCTGGCCGTCGACCCGGTGCTGGCGGCGGCCGCCACCGTCCTGCGCCTCCAGTCCGTCGTCTCGCGGGAGACGGCCCCGGCCGAGCAGGCGGTGCTGGGCGTCGGGATGCTGCGGGCCGGGGAGCGCGGCAACGTGATCCCGGAGACGGCCGAACTGTCCCTGTGCATGCGGGCGTCGTCCGAGCGGGCGCTCGACCGGATGACGGCCGCGGTGCGGCGGATCGTGGCGGCCGAGAGCGCGGCGTCCGGCTGCCCGAAGGAACCCGGCCTGGTCGTCACCGCCCGCTCGCCCGCCCTGCGCACCGACGCCGCCGCCACCGCGGGGGTGCGCCGGGCGCACGAGGCGCTGTTCGGTCCGGAACGGGTGACGGACTGCGGCCTCCTCACGGCCACCGAGGACTTCTCGTGGTTCGGCGCCCCGCCCGGCTTCCCACCGGACTCCTCGCCGGGTTTCCCGTCGGGTCTCCCGGAAGGCTTCCCGCCCGGCTCCCCGGCGGTGGCGACGGTGTACTGGCTGCTCGGCGTGACCGGGGCCCGGCAGTGGCGCGCCGCCCGCGCCGGCGGGCCGCCCGTACCGCCCAACCACGCACCGGAGTTCGCCCCGGACGTGCGCACCGCGCTGCCGGCCGGGATCGCGGCGATGGCCTCGGCCGCCCGGCACGTGCTGAACCCGGAAGGGAACGCGCCATGACCCGCTCCGACCGGAGGACCGCCCCCGCCCCGGGGCGCCTCGCGAACCACGTCGACGTGGTCACCGTCCGCCGGGACAGCACCGCCCCGACCGGGGAGACCACCGTCGTACGCCTGCTGAGCCTGCTCCCCGCCCACTGGGCCTGCACCCCGTGCTCCGTGGGATCCGACCGGATCGCCCTGCGCATCGGCCTGACCCGCACCGTGGACCGGCCGACGGTCCACCGCGCGGTCTCCGGCGCCCTCGCCGACCGGGCGCTGGAGGGCTGGGCGGAGGAACGATGAGGACGGGCCCGGGGCGGGGAGGCGGGCGGGCCCGCCCCGGCCCCGTCCGGCGATCAGATCCAGCCGCGTTCCCGGGCCAGCAGGGCCGCCTGGGCCCGGCTCGCCGCGCCGAGCTTCTGCATCAGGTCGGCCACGTAACGCCGGTAGGTCCGCACCGACAGTCCCAGCTCCCGGGCGCCCGCCTCGTCCTTGCCCACGGTGCACATGGACACCAGCACCCGGCGCTCCGTGTCCGACAGGCGGTCGTCGCCCGCCCCGGCCTCCTCGGCGTCCGCCTTCGACAGGTCCTCGGCCTGGTCCCAGATCTTCTCGAAGAGCGCGATGATGTTGGAGACCAGCCCGCTGCGATGGGCGAGCAGCGCGCCGCGCGAGGTGTCGTGCGGGTCCAGCGGGACCAGCGCCGCCCGGCGGTCGTACACCAGCAGCCGCTCGGCGGTGTGCGCCGTCACCCGGATCGCGGCCCCGTGCTCGACGAGCTCGCGCAGATACGCGGCGGTTGCCGCATCCTGCAACGCGGCCCGGGCGACCACGTTCCGGATGCGCACACCGCGTCGCAGGCACCGCAGGTCCAGCGGGCGGGAGCGGGCGATGTTCTCCGGCGACAGCTTCGTGTACGGCTCCACGGAGAGGATCTCGTCCCGGGCGAAGAAGGCGAGATCGTCGATCCGGTCACGGATCCGTTCGAGCCCCTCCAGCTGCTCGATGCCCGGCGGGGAGGACCTGCGGGCCCCCTGCTCCGCGCGTAGACCGTCGATGACGTGCCGGGAACAGGTGACGCGCTGGAGCTCCTGGTGCAGGGCGTGCAGCCGCAGATCGGTCAGCCGGGTCAGCGCGACCTCCGGATCCGTCGGGAAGATGCGCTGGTCAGGGCCTTCCGGGTGGATCAGCCCGAGATCCTGGAGCCGCTCGACGCACGCGCGGGCCACCTCGGGGGCGGTGTGTAACAGGAGGTGCAGGTCGTCGTCGGCGGCGGTGCCGGGGTTGCGCAGGAAATGCCGGTAGAGCTCCTCCTCGGCCTCCGAGACCCCGAACACGGACATCTCGTTGTCGCCCACGCGTGCCCCCGCTGACTGATCCGTGCATGGCCGTACACCTCCGGGGTCACCCGCGGGGTGCTGGTCGACGGCTGCTCTGCTCACCGGCTGTGGAACCTTCGGCCAAAGCGTAGACGCTGGGGCCGCTCCTGTGAGGATCCCGGACGCAACTGTGTGGGATGTGGAGATGAACGGTGCATGGCCCACGACGAGCGGCCCGGGACGCGCGCCGGACGGTAATCCGGGCCCCGCGCGCGGGGGGAGCGGCCCCGGCCGGCGACACCCCGACGCCCCGCCGAATTCACCGCCCCGCCGGGGTTCGCCGCCCCCGCACCCCGGCGGACACCGGCCGCCGGCCCTTCCCGCCCCGGCCGATTGCGCACGCGGCTGTCACACCGGCGTCGTACGCTGGATTCCCCCGGCCCGTGAGACGTGTCGGGTCCTTCGCGTTGCCCCTCGCGCGGCCCTGGCAGCAGCCGGCTGTCGGGACCCGCCCTCGTTCCCGGACGGAAGCCCTTCATGAGTCTGCACGGTCTGCTGGATGTCGTCGTACGTGATCCGGCACTCTCCGAAGCGGTGAAGGCCGCCGACGCCGGCCACCGGATGCACGTGGACCTCGTCGGCCCGCCCGCCGCCCGCCCCTTCGCCGTCGCCGCGCTGGCCCGCGAGACCGGGCGCACCGTGCTCGCCGTCACCGCGACCGGCCGGGAGGCCGAGGACCTGGCCGCCGCGCTGCGCACCCTGCTGCCGCCGGACACGATCGCGGAGTTCCCGTCCTGGGAGACCCTGCCGCACGAGCGGCTCTCGCCCCGCTCGGACACCGTGGGCCGCCGCCTCGCCGTGCTGCGGCGCCTGGCGCACCCCCGGGAGGACGACCCGGAGACCGGGCCGGTCTCCGTCGTCGTCGCCCCCGTCCGCTCCGTGCTCCAGCCGCAGGTCAAGGGGCTCGGCGACCTGGAGCCGGTGTCGCTGCGCATCGGGCAGGCCGCCGACCTCGGAAAGACGGTCGAGGCGCTCGCGGCCGCGGCGTACGCCCGGGTCGAACTGGTCGAGAAACGCGGCGAATTCGCCGTGCGCGGCGGCATTCTGGACGTCTTCCCGCCGACCGAGGAACACCCCCTTCGGGTGGAGTTCTGGGGCGACGACGTCGAGGAGATCCGCTACTTCAAGATCGCCGACCAGCGGTCGCTGGAGATCGCCGAACACGGGCTGTGGGCCCCGCCCTGCCGCGAGCTGCTGCTCACCGACGAGGTGCGCGAGCGGGCCGCCGCGCTCGCCGAGGCCCATCCCGAACTGGGCGAACTCCTCAACAAGATCGCCGAGGGGATCGCGGTGGAGGGCATGGAATCCCTCGCCCCGGTCCTCGTCGACGACATGGAGCTGCTCCTCGACGTGCTGCCGAAGGGCTCGATGGCCCTGGTCTGCGACCCGGAGCGGGTCCGCACCCGGGCGGCCGACCTGGTCGCCACCAGCCAGGAGTTCCTCCAGGCGTCCTGGGCCGCCACCGCGGGCGGGGGACAGGCCCCGATCGACGTCGGCGCGGCCTCCCTGTGGGGCATCGCGGACGTCCGGGACCGGGCCCGGGAGCTGGGGATGATGTGGTGGTCGGTCTCCCCGTTCGCCGCCGACGACGAGCTCGACGAGGACACCCTCAAGTTCACGATGCACGCCCCGGAGGCGTACCGGGGCGACACCGCCCGCGCGTTCGCCGACACCAAGGGCTGGATCGCCGACGGCTGGCGCACGGTCTACGTCACCGAGGGCCAGGGCCTGGCCTCCCGCACCGTCGAGCTGCTGGGCGGCGAGGGCATCGCCGCCCGCCTCGACCCGGACCTGGCGGAGATCTCCCCGTCCGTCGTCCACGTCTCCTGCGGCGCGATCGACCACGGCTTCGTCGACCCGGCGCTGAAGCTCGCCGTCCTGACCGAGACGGACCTCACCGGCCAGCGCACCGCCACCAAGGACCTGGGCCGGATGCCGGCCCGCCGCCGCAAGACGATCGACCCGCTGACGCTGGAGACCGGCGACTACATCGTCCACGAACAGCACGGCGTGGGCCGCTACATCGAGATGGTGCAGCGCACCGTGCAGGGCGCCACCCGCGAGTACCTCCTCGTCGAGTACGCCCCCGCCAAGCGCGGCCAGCCCGGCGACCGCCTGTACATCCCGACCGACCAGCTGGAACAGGTCACCAAGTACGTCGGCGGCGAGGCGCCCACCCTGCACCGGCTCGGCGGCGCCGACTGGACCAAGACCAAGGCGCGCGCCAAGAAGGCCGTCAAGGAGATCGCCGCCGACCTGATCAAGCTGTACTCGGCCCGGATGGCGGCCCCCGGCCACACCTTCGGCCCCGACACCCCCTGGCAGCGCGAACTGGAGGACGCCTTCCCGTACGCGGAGACGCCCGACCAGCTCTCCACCATCGCCGAGGTCAAGGAGGACATGGAGAAGTCCGTCCCGATGGACCGGCTGATCTGCGGCGACGTCGGCTACGGCAAGACGGAGATCGCGGTCCGGGCGGCGTTCAAGGCGGTCCAGGACGGCAAGCAGGTCGCCGTCCTCGTACCGACGACCCTCCTGGTCCAGCAGCACTACGGCACGTTCACCGAGCGCTACTCCCAATTCCCGGTCAACGTACGCGCGCTGAGCCGCTTCCAGTCCGAGACCGAGTCCAAGGCGACCCTCGAAGGGCTCCGCGAGGGCTCCGTCGACCTGGTCATCGGCACCCACCGCCTGTTCTCCTCCGAGACGAGGTTCAAGGACCTGGGCCTGGTCATCGTCGACGAGGAACAGCGCTTCGGCGTCGAGCACAAGGAGCAGCTGAAGAAGCTCCGGGCCAACGTGGACGTCCTCACCATGTCCGCGACGCCCATCCCCCGTACGCTCGAAATGGCCGTGACCGGCATCCGCGAGATGTCGACGATCACCACCCCGCCCGAGGAGCGCCACCCGGTCCTCACCTTCGTCGGCCCGTACGAGGAGAAGCAGATCGGCGCGGCCATCCGCCGCGAACTGCTCCGCGAGGGCCAGGCGTTCTACATCCACAACCGCGTCGAGTCGATCGACCGCGCCGCCGCCCGGCTCCGCGAGATCGTCCCCGAGGCCCGGATCGCGACCGCCCACGGCCAGATGTCCGAACAGGCCCTGGAACAGGTGGTGGTGGACTTCTGGGAGAAGAAGTTCGACGTCCTGGTCTCCACGACCATCGTCGAGTCCGGCATCGACATCTCCAACGCCAACACCCTGATCGTGGAGCGCGGCGACAACTTCGGCCTCTCCCAGCTCCACCAGCTGCGCGGCCGGGTCGGCCGGGGCCGCGAGCGCGGCTACGCGTACTTCCTCTACCCGCCGGAGAAGCCGCTCACCGAGACCGCCCACGAACGCCTGGCCACGATCGCCCAGCACACCGAGATGGGCGCGGGCATGTACGTGGCGATGAAGGACCTGGAGATCCGCGGTGCCGGAAACCTCCTGGGCGGCGAGCAGTCCGGCCACATCGCGGGCGTCGGCTTCGACCTGTACGTCCGCATGGTCGGCGAGGCCGTCGCCGACTACCGGGCCTCCCTCGAAGGCGGCGTGGAGGAGGAACCGCCGCTGGAGGTCAAGATCGAGCTCCCGGTCGACGCCCACGTCCCGCACGACTACGCCCCCGGCGAGCGGCTGCGCCTCCAGGCGTACCGCGCCATCGCCTCCGCCAGCACGGAGGACGACATCCGGGCCGTACGGGAGGAACTGACCGACCGCTACGGCAAGCTCCCCGAGCCGGTCGAGAACCTCCTGCTGGTCGCCGGGCTGCGCATGCTGGCCCGCGCCTGCGGGGTCGGCGAGATCGTCCTCCAGGGCCCGAACATCCGCTTCGCCCCGGTCGAGCTGCGCGAGTCGCAGGAGCTGCGCCTCAAGCGCCTCCACCCCAAGACGGTCATCAAACCGGCCACCCACCAGATCCTCGTGCCCCGCCCCACCACGGGCCGGATCGGCGGGAAGCCGGTGGTGGGCCGCGAACTGCTGGCGTGGACGGGCGAGTTCCTCACGACGATCCTGGGCTCCTGACCCCGGCGCCCGGTCCCGGCCCGGCGCACACGCGCCGGGACCGGGCGCCCGGTCACTCCGTCACCCCTGCTGCCGAAGGGCCGTACGGGCCTGGGCGGCGTCTATCACGACCGCGAACTCCTCGAACGCCACCCGCATGACGTCGTCGGGAGTGGGCCCCCGGCCCTCGGGGAGGCGGTGGGCGGCGAGCCGGGCCGCGCCCCGGGCCAGGATCGCCAGCCGCCGGTCCTCGTCCAGGGTGTCGTCCTGGAGCGCCGCCAGCACCAGCCGCCACAGCATCAGCAACCGCTCCCGGCCGTGTGGGTGAGCGGGGCGAACAGACGCGCCCCGACGAGGCCGGCCGGGCCGCGCCCCCGGGGCCGCAGGGCCGGGCGCCCGCCCGGGAGCCCCGGCGCGGACAGCGGGCCGCCGCCCGAGGCCGCCACCACCTCACGGGCCGCCCCGTGCGTGTACACGGAGCGCAGACGGCCGACGGAGCCGGCCACGACCGCGACGTCGCCGTCCCCGCGGTGGACGACCCCGGGGTGCTGGGGCCAGAACGCCACCTGGTCGAGGAAGTCGGGGCCCACCCGGACGACGGTCGTACCGTTCGCCTCCCGGCCCGCGGCGGCCCGGCCCACGGGCGGGGCGAACACCAGACGCGCACCGCGGACGGAACCGCGCGACCGCACCGCCACGGACCGGGGCCGGGGCGCCGCCACGGCGGCGATCGCCCCGGCACGCAGCGCCCCGAAGTACAGGACGGGCAGGGCGGGATCGCCGCACACCGCGGCCTCCACCCGGTCACCGGGGCGCACCCCGTGCGCCAGCAGACCACCGGCGACGCGGGCGCTGAGCTCGTCCAGGTCGAGCAGGGTCAGGACCGTTCCCCCGATCCGCAGCGCCGGACGCCGGGGGTGCAGCCCGGCGGCTTCGGTCAGAACAGTGGAGAGGTTGCTCACGTCATTCCGCTTTCATGCGCACACGTCGGTCTCAACATGGCGATCCTCACAGCCACCGGATGCCGCACACCATGTCGACACCTACAGCGACCTCTGTAGCAGACGACAAAGACCTCGTCCCCGTTTCGCCCGTTGTGGAAAGACCACAGTTCAGGCTGTTCTAGGCTCGCACCGTGCCCACGACACCCTCGCGCCTCCTGGTGGCCGAACTCGCCGAGGCCCTGACGCCCCGACTCGATTCCATCGCCTCGACCATGTCGCAACTCATCTACGAGAACATCGACTTCTACCGGTCCATGGTCGTGGGCCCCGAGGACCTGCACGCCTCGATGCGGCTGAACGTCTCCTACGTCCTCAAACACCTCACCGACCACACCTCGGCGACGGTCGACCTGGTCGGCCCCACGGAGACCGGCCGCAAACGGGCCCTGCAGAACGCCCCGCTGCCGGAAGTGCTGCGCGCCTACCGGCTCGGCTTCCGCCACCTCTGGGAGCAACTCCTCGACACGGCACGGGAAGCGGGCGGCGAGGCCCCGGGCGCCCTGCTGGACTCCGCCTCGCACATCTGGGAGCTGGCCGACGACTACTCGACGGCCCTCACCGACGCCTACCGCGAGACCTGCGCGGAACGGATGGTGGAGACGGACCGCAGGCGCTCCGCCCTGGTCTCCGAACTCATCGACGGGCCCTCGCTGAGCAGCGACACCGTCTGGGAGGTCGCGCGCATGCTCGACTTCCCCTTCCAGGGACGGTTCCTCGTCGTGGCGGCGGAGGTCCCGACCAGCGGCGAACCCCCCCTTCCGGGACTGGACCGGCGACTGCGCGCCCTCGACGTGGGCCACGCCTGGCGCGCACAGCCCGGCTCCGAGATCGGGGTGCTCTCCTGCCCGCCGCGGCAGTCGGTGGAGGAGGTCCTCGACGCCGTGCGCGCCGTCGCGACCAGCCGCGTGGGCGTCAGCCCGCTCTACGAACGGCTCGACCAGACGAGCCGCGCCCTGCGCTACGCCCAGGTCGCCCAGCAGTCGCTCACCGCCGACAGCGCGGCGGTGCGTCAGCTCGACGACACCCCGCTGACCGAGCTGGTGATGAACAACCTGGAGACCACCCAGCGCGCCGTGCAGCGCATCCTCGGCGGGGTCCTCTCCCTGCCGGAGGAGGACCGCACCACCCTCCTGGCCACCGCCCGCGGCTGGCTGGAGGCCCACGGCTCGGCGGCCGAGGCGGGCCGCCGCCTGTTCTGCCACCAGAACACGGTCCGCTACCGCATGCACCGCCTGGAGGAGTTCCTGCGGGGCCCACTGGACGACCCGAAGATCATCGCCGAACTGTCCATGGCCCTCGACGCCGTCGGCACCTTCCCCATGCTCCTGGAGAGCAACCAGCCCCACACCCAACCCCCGGGCGCCCGCAGCGCGTGACGCCGCTTCAGGCCCCTCACCGGCGGCCACGGGACGGCGCGGGCACCTCGAACGCGAGCCACACGGTCTTGCCGACGGTGGGATCGTCGACCCCGAAGCCGTCGGCGAGCTCGTTCACGATGCGCAATCCGCGCCCGGGTGGCACACCGTGGACCGGGTCTCCGCGCGGGTCCCGACACAGGAGCAGTACCGGGTGCTGCGGCTGCCCGGCGACCTTCCGGTGCTCCGCACCCTGCGTGTCGTCCACAGCGACGGCGACCGGCCCGTCGAGGCGACCGTCATGGTCAAGGCGGGGCATCTGTACGAGCTGCAGTACGAGTTCACGGCCGGGTGAACGCGGCAGGAGGGGACGCGGGAACGATCAGCCGGCGTCTCCCCGGACTTCCTGAACCTCCTGGACCTCCCGGGCCACCCGTTCCAGCCGGGCGTGGTGGTCCTTCCACCAGGCCGGGTCGTGGGACGGCAGGCTGTCCTGGACCGGGGTGTAGCCGGTGGAGCCGTCGATGAGTTCCCGCACCACGTCGGCGTGGCCGGCGTGGCGCTGGGTGTCGGAGATGACACGGAGCAGGAGGTGGTGGAGCGTCGTCTCCCGGCGCTCCTCGGGCCACCACGGGACGTGACCGGTGGCGTCGAGATCGAGGGCCTCGATGGTGCTGTCGGAGTGCGCCCAGGCCCGGCGGTACAGCCCGACGACGTCCTCGCGGGACTCGTCCGAGGTGGCCCACATGTCCGCGTTGGGCTCCGCGTCCCGCGTGTACCACCAGGACGGCGGCTCCCCGGTGAAGAACGGCCGCCCGAACGTGTCGCCGAAGTAGCCCAGTTCCACGCCCGCGAGGTGCTTGAGCAGCCCGAGCAGGTTCGTGCCCGTGGGGGTCAGCGGGCGGCGTATGTCGTACTCGGAGAGCCCGTCGAGCTTCCACACGAGGGCGTCGCGACCCTGTTGCAGATACTGGAGGAGGTCCGCTTTCGGGTTCGGCTCGATCATGCCGGGCAGTCTCGCACCCGGCACTGACAACGGGGCCGGGAGAAAACCTTCACGGACCCCCGGCGGTCAGCAGATCCGCGGGGGTGAGCGCCAGGTCCGGGCGTACGTCGTCCTCGACCTCCGCCGGACCCACCGTGAGCAACGGGGCCGTCGATGAGTTCGGTACGACGGGTCTGCCTTCCGGGTCTCGACGGATCATGCGTGAGTGAAACGTACATCGACGTAACTCACGTGGATGTACGTTGTCCCGGCTCCGGGGCCGCGACCGGTGCCCCCGGAGCGGTGCGGGATCAGTGCTGGATCAGGCCGCCGACCGGTACGGGGGCGACGTGGCCGGTTGCCGGGGTGGTGCGGGCCAGGGCCAGGCCGATGTCGACCAGGGACGACCGGCGCAGGCCGGTGACGTCGGGGAGCGGGGTCCAGACCGACTCGACGGTGTCGCCGTTCGGTTCGGGGCGGAGCCGGCCGCCGGTGATGCGGACCCGGTAGAAGACGCCGACGTTCTGGTGGCCGGGGCCGCCGGGCACGGCGCATTCGGCGGCGGGGATCAGCCGCGAGTCCACGCCCAGCAGGCGTTCGACCACCGCCTCGCAGCCGGTCTCCTCGGCGACCTCCCGGACCACCGCGTCGAACGGGTCCTCCCCGTGCTCGACCCTGCCGCCCGGAAGGGTCCAGGTCCGCGAGACGTGATGGGCGAGCAGCACGCGCCCCTCCTCGATACACACGGCGTACGCCGCCAGCCGGAAACTCATCCTCGTACCTCCTGCCGGACATTGTGCCGGGGCGGGAGGCGCGGGCGGCCGCCGGGTGTCATGCCTCCGAGGGCACGTCCAGGCGTTGGGTGCCGATGACCGACAGCAGGCGCAGTGCCTCCTCGGACGGCGAGCCGGGGGCGGCGGTGTAGATGACGACCCGCTGGTCCCGGTCGGCGATGTCCAGGACGTCGCAGTTGACGGAGACGGGGCCGACCAGGGGGTGGTGGAAGGTCTTGCAGAGGGTGGGGCGGGCGGTCACGTCGTGGCCCGCCCAGATGCGGGCGAACTCCTCGCTCCCGGCGAGGAGTTCCTCGACCAGGCCGGTCACCTCCGGATCGTCGGGGTAGCGGGCCGCGGCCGCGCGCAGGTGCTGGGCCGAGGTCCGGACGAACTCGTCCGCGTCCGAGACGCCGTACAGCGGCCGGCCGTGCCGGTGCGGGCCGAGGAAGGCGCGCCGGACGAGGTTGCGGTCGCGGCGCGACAGTGCGGAGAAGTCCTCCATCAGGGCCGCGGCCAGGCCGTTCCAGGCGATCACCTCGTACGTCGCCGACAGCACGAGCGCCGCGGCCTCCGGGAGCCGGTCCAGCAGGTCGACGATGCTCTGCCGCACCTCCCTGGAGGGGCCGGGCAGGGGGCCGGGCGGAGTGCCGGCGAGGTGGTGCAGGTGGTCGCGCTCGGCGTCCGAGAGGCGCAGGGCGCGGGCGATCTGGGCCAGCACCTCGCGGGAGGGGTGCGGGGCGCGGGCCTGCTCCAGCCGCGTGTAGTACTCCGTCGAGATGAACGCCAGCTGCGCCACCTCCTCGCGGCGCAGCCCCGGGGTGCGGCGGCGCGGCCCGGCGGGCAGCCCCACCTCGGCGGGGGCGATCCGCTCGCGCCTGCTGCGCAGGAAACCTGCCAGTTCTCGTCGGTCCACCCCTCCAGTGTGCGCGGGCCCCGGCCGGCCCAGCCAGGTACTGCCGGTGCCTGGATGAGGGGTCCGGCCCGGCGCAGGCTCGTCGGCATGAACGACACGACGATCACATCCACCGCACGGCCCGGTCTGCTCTCCGGCAAGGTCGCCCTCGTCGTCGGAGCCGGCCGGGGCATCGGCGCCGCTGCGGCCCGGCTCTTCGCCCGTGAGGGCGCGCGGGTGCTCCTCGCGTCCCGTACGGAGGCCCAGCTGGAGGCGGTGACCGAGGAGATCCGGGCGGCGGGCGGCACCGCGGAGTACGCGCTGTGCGATCTGGCCGACCCGGCGAGCGTGCGCGCGGCCGTCGACCGGGCCGTGGCGGTGTACGGCCGTCTCGACGCCGCCTTCAACAACGGCGCGACGGCCCAGCCGCCCGGCCCGATGGACCGGCTGGCGGAGGCCGACTTCGACCGGGTGTGCGCGGTCGACTTCAAGGGGCCGTGGCTCGCCATGACCGCCGAGATCGCCGCCATCCGGGCCACCGCCGGGACCGGGGCGATCGTCAACACCTCCAGTGTCGGCAGCCTGATGGGCAACCCCTGGCTGCCCGCCTACGGCGCCGCGAAGCGGGCGGTCAACAGCCTCACCGCGTCGGCCGCCGTCACGTACGGCCCGGAGGGCATCCGCGTCAACGCCATCGCGCCCGGCACCACGCTCACCGAGATGGTCCACGAGTGGGAGGCGGACTCACCCGGCATCGTCGAGCAGCTCAACGCCCAAACCCCGCTGGGCCGGGCCGCCGAACCGGACGAGATCGCCGAGGCGGCCGCCTGGCTGCTCAGCGACCGCGCCTCCTACGTCACCGGCACCGTCCTCCGCGTGGACGGCGGCATGCGGGCCTGAGCCGGGCCCGGGGGAGGCCGTTGGCGGCGGGTGTCGGTCGGGGGCTCGTTTTCGTCCGGGGCGGGCTCCCGCCCACTCGGCCCCGCCGGTGCGTTCAGGAACTCTCCGGCACGAACAGCAGCTCCGCGAGGGACCGGAAGACCGCCTCGGGGTCCCGCGCTCCCACCGCCCCGTCCAGGTTGCCGCTGAGCAGCAGCGTGGCGAAGCCGTGGGCCAGGGACCAGGCGGCCACGCCCGCGAGCCGGTCGTCCTCGCCGCGCCCGGTGGCCGGGAGGCCGGTGACGCCCGCGCGCAGCTCGGCCGAGGCCCGGTCCTTCGCCGCGAGCAGCTCGGGGTCGTCGGCGCGGTGGAGCTCCGGCCGGAACATCACGTGGAAGTGCGCCGGATGTTCGGCGGCGAACCGTACGTACCGCACGCCCCGCTCCCTCAGGTCCGGGGCCTCGGCCAGTTCGGCGGCGAAGAGGGCGTAGCCCTCGGCGGCGATGGCGGTGAGCAGGCCCGTGCGGTCCTTGAAGTGGTGGGCGGGGGCCGCGTGGGAGACGCCGGCCCGGCGCGCAAGGTCGCGCAGGCTCAGCGCGTCCGGGCCCTCGGTGCGGATGACGTCGAGTGCGGCGGTGAGGACGGCCCGTCGCAGGTCGCCGTGGTGGTAGGCGCGCTCGCTGGTCATGTACAGCAGGCTACGCGGAATCTTGTCGTTGACAAGTTCGAGGAGGGGGAGCACTCTGGCCATCTAGTCAGTGACAAGATGAGTGATCTCGCGGAGGCGGAGACATGTCCGAGGAGCTGGGCCGGGTGCGGCGGATGTGGCACCTGCTGGAACCCCTGCACGCCGTTCTGTACTACGCGCCGGAGGCGTTCGAGGAGCTCGCCGCGCTCGGTCACCGCACCGACGAGCGCTGGCCCGGCTATTTCGCCTGGCGCGCGGCACCGCTCGGGGAGGCCGGTGCGGGGCGGGTGGCGGACACGTTCCACAGCTTCAGTCCGGCGATGGTGGGCGAGTACGTGCCCGCCATCTGGTCCGTCGCCTCTCCGGACGAGGTGCTCGCGGCCCGGACGCGGGCGGTCGACCGCGCCTGCCGGAAGCTGCTGGGGGACGCGGTCGCCGGACCGGAGCTGGGCGAGGCCGCCGCGCTCGTGCGGCGCGTCGCGGAGGCCGCCGACACCGCCGGCCGACCGCTCGCCGCGGCCAACGCCGCGCTGCCCCGCCCGGACGAGCCACACCTCGCGCTCTGGTGGGCGGCCACGGTCCTGCGCGAACACCGGGGCGACGGTCATGTCGCGGCGCTCGTCGGGGCGGGGCTCGACCCGGTCGAGTCGCTGGTCTCCTTCGCCGCCGTCGGCGCGGCGCGCCCGGAGGTGTTCGAGAGCCGGGGGTGGAGCGGGGCGGAGTGGCGGGACGCCCGGCAACGGCTCGTGGAACGCGGGCTGCTGGACGGGGACGGCGTGGCGACCGAAGCGGGGCGGGCGCTGCGCGCCGAGGTCGAGCGGCGTACGGACGAGGCGGCCGCGGCCCCGTGGCGGGTGCTCGGGGAGGAGGAGCGGGAACGGCTCGTCGAACTGCTGGGATCGCCCTGGGTGGCGGTGATCGGGTCCGGACTGCTGCCTTCCGAGACGACCCTGGGCATCGGGAAGGTGTGAAAGGCGCGAGGGGCGGGAGGATTCGGATGGTGTGATTCCGGCCGCATCCCGGGCGTGGCGTGCTCATGAATACCTGCGACGGGGAAGGCATCCGTACGATTTCAGGATTCTGCTTTCTCCCCGTCAGGACGGCTTCACGTGATATCTCCCCGTGTGTACCGAGCGACCCTGCCCGCCCTCGGCGTGGTGGCGGCGCTGACCCTGGCCGGCTGCGATCTCGAACCGTCGTCCTCCGAGGAGGAGGGCGGCCGGGCCGTCACCGGGTTCGGGGCCAGCCCGCTGGACAACGCCGACGGCACGAAGCCGGGGCTCGCGCCCCTCACGTCCGAGGCGGACCGGGCGGCCGGCCGCAAGATCATCGAGAAGGTGGCGACGAAGGGGCGGGGGCCGAGGACCGGTTACGCGCGCGAGGAGTTCGGCTACGCGTGGAAGGACTCGATCGACGGGCTGGCGCTCGCCCGGAACGGCTGCGACACCCGCAACGACCTCCTCGCCAGGGACGGCAAGAACGTGAAGTTCCGCTCCGGTTCGGAGTGCGTGGTCGTGTCGATGACCCTCAAGGACCCGTACACCGGCTCGACCATCGACTGGACCAAGCAGCGGCCCACCCGGATCCAGATCGACCACGTCATGCCGCTCTCGTACGACTGGCAGATGGGGGCCTCGCACTGGGATCGGGACAAGCGGCAGCGGATCGCCAACGACCCGCTCAACCTCCTCCCGGTGGACGGCCCGGCCAACAGCGCCAAGCGGGACTACGGGCCGGCGTCCTGGCTGCCGCCGTACAAGCCGGTCCGCTGCTCCTACGCGGTGCGGTTCGCGCAGGTCTCGCTGAAGTACGAACTGCCCGTCACCGCCGCCGACAAGAAGGTGATGCTGGCGCAGTGCGGCGGGTGAGCCGGGGAGCCGAGTGAGCCGGGGGCGGGGGCCCGCGCCCCGCCCCCCGGTGTCGGAGCCCCGTGCCTGCGGGTTCAGAGCCCCGCGCCGCCGGTCGCGTCGATCACCCGGCCGGTCACCCAGCGGGCGTCGTCGGAGGCGAGGAACGCCACGACGTCGGCGATGTCCTCGGGGCGGCCGACCCGGCCCAGTGCGGCGAGCGACGCGGCGTGCGCCTCGGCCTCCGCGTTGCCGCGCAGCCAGCCCGCGTTGACGTCGGTGTCGACGATGCCCGGGGCCACCGAATTGGCCGTGATGCCGCGCGGGCCGAGTTCCTTGGCGAGGTTGAGGGTGAAGGTGTCCAGGGCGCCCTTCGTCGAGGCGTAGGCGATGATCTCCGGCATGGCGATGCGGGCCGCACCGCTGGAGACGTTGATGATCCGGCCGCCGTCGCGCAGCCGCCCCAGTCCCTCCCGCACGATGAAGAACGGCGCCCGGACGTTGACGGCGAACAGCTCGTCGAACGCCTCCTCGGTGAGTGACGCCAGATCCGAACTGCGGCCTATTCCGGCGTTGTTGACGATGATGTCCACGCCGCCGCCGGGGACGTGTTCGGTGATCCCGGCATCGAAGGCGGACCACAGGGCGGCCGCGTCGCCGTGCGTGCCCAGTTCCGCCCGGATCGCGAACGCCCTGCCGCCCCTTTCGCGGATGCCCGCCACGACCTCCTCGGCCGCCTCCGTCGTACGGGCGTGGGCGACGGCCACGACGGCCCCGTCCCGGCCGAGCCGTTCCGCGATGCCCCGGCCGATGCCCCTGCTGCCGCCGGTGACGAGTGCGACCTTGCCTTCGAGTGTGTGAGTGGTCATGGCTGTGCCCACTGCCCTTCTTCGGGAGCTCCACTTGTTGAGTGCTCGCTCAAAAATAAGCTAGCACGACTTCTTGAGCGGGCGTTCTAGAATGTGGGGCATGAGTGACGGCGACCGGGGCGGCAGCGGGACGGGAACCAGTGGCGGTACGGGAGGCGGACGCGGCGGCAGGGGCGGTGGCGCGTCGCGCGGCCGTCCCCGTTCCTTCGACCGGGACGCGGCGCTCGCGGCGGCCACCCGGTTGTTCTGGGAACGGGGTTACGGGGCCACCTCGGTCGGTGAGCTGACCGAGGCGATGGGCATCCGGCCGGGCAGTCTCTACGCCGCTTTCGGGGACAAGCGGTCGCTCTTCGAGGAGTCGGTCCGGGCGTACGGGCGGAGCCCCGTGGGGGCGTTCATGGGCAACGCCCTGGAGGAGGAGCCCACGGCGTACGGCGCGTTCGCGCGCATCCTGCGCGAGGCGGCGGAGATCTACTGCGACCCCTCCCATCCGGCGGGCTGTCTGACGATCACCGCCGCCACCAACATCGCCCCGCAGGACGCCGAGGTCGCCGCCTTCCTCCGCGACCTGCGCAACGCCAACATCACGGCCTGGGAGGCGCGGCTGCGGGCGGCGCAGCGGGAGGGCGAGCTGCCGGCGTACGTCGATGTCCGGGTCCTGGCCGGCTACTTCGCGATGGTGATCCAGGGCATGTCGCAGCGGTCCAGGGACGGCGCGGGCCGGGCCGAACTCGCCGGGATCGCCGAACTGGCCCTGGCCGCATGGCCCGGGGGCGGGCCGTCGGCGAAGCCTGCGGGGGAATCTGCGGCGGGGGCCACGAGGGAGCCCTCGGCGGGGGCCGCCTCCTGAAGGGGGCGGGCCCGTACCGTGTGGGCCCGTACCGGACGGATTCGTACCGGACGGATTTGTACCGGACGGGCGTCGGACGCGTGGAACCCACCCCGGGCGGGGTGGGTTCTGGTGGTGCGGCCCATGGGGGAGAGCAGGTCAGGGCTTCGGCTGCTGCACCGTGAACGGCTTGCCGAACTCCGAGAACTCGACCGTCACGGGGGCCGCACCGTGTCCCGTGCCGTCGGGGCCGGGTGCGGCGCGCAGCTTCAGGAGGTAGGGGCGGCCGTCGGTGGCGATGCTCGCCGACCACTTCCGGCCGTCCGCCCCGCCGGTGACGGCCAGGACGGGGGCCGTGCGGGAGGCGGTCGTGTGGGAAGCGGGTGCCGTGGCCTTTCCCTTGCGGGCCGTTCCGCTCGTCGGTGCGAGGAGGCCCAGGAACGTCTCCCGGTCGCAGTAGCGCTCGGCCGTTTTCGCCTGTCGGTCGTCGTCGCCGGGCTCCACCCAGCGGCCGGTGAGCCTCTCGACCTCGGCGTCACCGCGCGGGCCCCGTGCGGTGGAGGCCGCCCGCAGCATCGCGGCGTCGGAGCGGGTGCGGACCGTGCCGCCCGTGCGGACCAGCTCCAGGGTGCCCGCCGCGCCCATGGAGAGCGTGACCGTGCACGCGCCCCTGACGTCCGTGGCGACGTACGCCTCGACCGGTCCCTCGGGTGTCGCCGTCCGCACCGTCATGCGCACCGCCTTGGCCCCCCGGGTCGCCGCGAGGGCCTTGTTGGTGACCTCGGGGCCGGTCAGCCGCGCGTAGGGGGCTGCTGCGGCGTCGGGCGCGTCGTCCGGAAGCAGGTCACAGGCCGTCGCGAGGACGAGGGCGGTCGCGGCGCTCAGGGCGGCCGCCGAGACGCGGGCGGGAAGGCGCATGGTGCATCTGCTCCGGTCGGGGCGGGAAGGGGCGGGGCCCGGGGGTGAGGCCCGGGGCCGGAGCCCGGGGGGAGGGCTCCTGGGAGGGCCGGAGCCCCCGGGGGCGTGGGGCTTCGGCGGGAAGAGAACCTGCGGGTGGGTCAGAGCTTCAGGTCCCACTGGGAGGCGTCGTACGTGAGGCCGGGGTTGACCTCGACCGTCAGGTTCTTGGCGTCGGCGGGGGCGTCGAAGGCGAACTGGACGGTGACCTTCTTGCCCGGCAGGACCGTGCCGCTGAAGCCCGCACCGACCTTGTCGTCGAAGATCTGCTCGGCGTCCACGCCCTCCTTGCCCGCGCGGGCCGTGACGTTGACGAGCGCGGAGTCGAACTTCTCCTTGCCGGCGTTCTCGACGACGACGGCGACCCGGTATGCCTTGTTGCCCTTGGTGTGACCGGCGGCGTACTCGTCCGGGGTGTACGAGGCGGCGTCGCCGACCGTGACCGTCAGGTCGTCGTCGTACACGGCCGAGTCCCCGGCCCCCAGCGCCTCGCCGGTGTCCTTCTTCCCTTCCTTTCCGCCCTTCCCGGCCGAGTCCCCGCCGGGCTTCGGCTTCGCGGAGGCCGTGGTCTCCGAGATCGCCTTGTCGATGTCGTCCACCGCGTCGCCCACGGCCTTGAACGTGATCACCGCGCCCACCACCGAGAGGATCAGCGAGACCAGCCCGAGGACGGCGCCGAAGGTGGTCACGCCCTTGTTGGTGGCCTCGCCGCGCTTGGCCCGGCCCCGGCCCGCCAGCCCCAGGATCAGGGCGATGACGCCGAGGATGCCCGCCAGCCAGAACAGCAAGGGGATCAGCCCCGACACGGCGCCGATGACGCCCAGGACGAGCGCGGCGATGCCCAGTCCGTTACGGGCCGGGCGCACGCCCGGCGTCTGGACCGGGCCGTACGGCTGCTGGGGCTGCGGGGACTGCGTGAACTGGGACATGGCTGTGCCCTCCGGCGAAAAGCAGATGAGTGGTGAGCGGTTCCGTGCATCGCCCCGTTGCGGCGATGGGTCAATAACAGCAGAGCTTGTGAACCGAGTCAACGCGGTTCACGGGGAAGAGGTTGATGCACGCTGTGAATCGATGCCTCGTGAACGGGTCGGTATGCTCGCCGACAACGACGAACCGGTGCCGGGACCAGCGCCGGTGCCGGGGCGAGCGCCAGGACCAGGGAGACAGCCAGTGCCGGAGAACGCGACAGAGGTGACCGCGGCGGGAATCGCACGGCTCGCCGGGGTGGGGCGTGCCGCAGTCAGCAACTGGCGCCGCCGCCACAACGACTTCCCCAAGCCCGTCGGCGGCACCGAGACGAGCCCGTCCTTCGCCCTGTCCGAGGTCGAGCAATGGCTGCGCGACCAGGGGAAACTCGCCGAGGTGCCGCTCCGCGAACGGGTCTGGCAGCAGCTCGCCGGGCACCCCGGGGGCCCGGTCCCCGCCCTGGTCCACGCGGGCTGCGCCCTGCTCCTCCTGCGGACCAGCCCCGCCGCCTGGCGGGAGATCGCCGCCGTGGCGGACGAGCCGATGGCCGGCGTGCTGTCCCTCGCCCTCGACGACCTCCTCACCACCCGCTTCGGACCGGCCTCGGAAGCGGGGCGGGCCGTTCACGCCCCCGGCCGCGCCGAACTCCTCCCGTCCGTCCCGATGCTCCGGGGCGTCGCGGAACTCGCCGCCGAGGGCGGGGCCCCGGAGACCTTCGAGTTCCTGCTCGGCCGCCAGCTGGACGCCAATCCGCGCCAGTACACGCTCACCCCGCCCGGCCTCGCCGGGCTGATGGCCGCCCTGGCGGAGACGGGCGAGCGGCCCGCCCGCACCATCCTCGACCCCGCCGCGGGCACCGGCGCCCTGCTGCGCGCCGTCACCGGGCCGACCGCCCTGTACGCCCAGGAGAGCGACCCCGACCTCGCCGCGCTCACCGCGCTGCGGCTGGCCCTGCACACCGGCGCCGGCTGCACGGTCACGGCACGCACCGGCGACACCCTGCGCGCCGACGCCTTCCCGCGGCTCGCCGCCGACGCCGTGCTCTGCCACCCCCCGTTCAACGAACGGAACTGGGGCCACGACGAGCTCGCCTACGACCCGCGCTGGGAGTACGGCTTCCCGGCCCGTACCGAGTCCGAGCTGGCCTGGGTCCAGCACGCCCTGGCCCATCTGCGCGAGGGCGGCACCGCCGTGCTGCTGATGCCACCGGCCGCCGCCTCGCGCCGCTCCGGCCGCCGCATCCGGGCCGATCTGCTGCGCCGGGGCGCCCTGCGCGCCGTCATCGCGCTCCCGGCGGGCGCCGCTCCCCCGTACGGCATCCCGCTCCATCTCTGGGTGCTCCGCAGGCCCGGCAACGGCCTGCACCCCTCGCCCGAACTGCTGCTGGTCGACACCGCCGAGCCCGCCGAACCGGCCCCCGCCGGCGCGGTGTCCGCCGCCCCGTCCGGCGGTCGCGACCGGCTCGACTGGCAGGCGGTGCACCGCACCGTCCTCGACGCCTGGCAGTCGTTCGAGGGCACAGGCGGCACCGGCGGCACCGGCGGCCCGGACAGCACGGGCGCCGGCGCAGGCAGGGGGGCCGGAGCAGGCCGGGCCGTCCCGGTCATCGAACTCCTCGACGACGACGTGGACCTGGCCCCCGCCCGCCACCTGCCGCCCCCGGCCGCCGCGGGCGGCCCCGCCGAACTGGCCGGCGTACGACAGCGGCTGACCGAGACGCTCGGCCTCACCGGCACCCTCACCCCGCCGGCCGTGACCCTCTCCGCCCCGGCTCACTGGCCGCTCACCACCGTCGGCGAACTCGCCCGCGCGGGCGCCCTCCAGCTCCGTACCGGCGGCTCCGGCACCGGCCCGGCGCCCGTCCTCACGGAGCACGACGTCCTCGGCGCCACCGCCCCCTCGGGAAGCCTGCCCGCCGACGGCCCCCCGGAGGAGCCGGTCCTCGTCGAGGCCGGTGACGTCGTCGTTCCCGTGCTCGGTGGCGGCTCCGTCGCGCGCGTCGTCGACGGGGCGACCGCGGGCGCGGCGCTCGGCCGCAACCTCCAGCTGCTGCGCCCCGACCCGGCCGCGCTCGACCCGTGGTTCCTCGCCGGTTTCCTGCGCGGCACCGCCAACAACCGCCAGGCCAGCAGCTACGCCTCCACCGCCACCAGACTGGACGCCCGCCGCCTCCAGCTGCCCCGGCTGCCGCTGGCGGAACAGCGGCGCTACGGGGACCGGTTCCGGGCCCTGGCCGAGTTCGAGGACGCGCTCCGGCTGGCCGGCCGGCTCGGCGGGCAGCTGATCCAGGGCATGTACGACGGGCTGACGGACGGTACGGTCCGCCCGGAGTGATCCGAAGCACAACGGTTCGGTACCACCCGGGGCGGACCGTCGTTGTCGCCCCTTACGCTCGGATCTGCGCGCGCGAGTGCGTGCGCGGATCTTCAACGACCAGGTCTCCAGGAGCAGCCATGTACGCCCCGGGTCATCCGCCGCCGACGCCGCCGCGCCGGGTTCCCAGCAGGGCCTGGATCGTCTCGATGCGCGTGCTGTTCACCGTGCTCCCGGTGTGCTCGCTCGGGCTGCTCCTGTGGAGCCCGCTGCTCCGCCTCGCGATCGTGCGCCGCCGGGCCCTCGACTGGTGGCTGACCGGGGCCGGGTTCGTGTTCGTGTGCGTGCTCCTGCCGATCCTCGGCCGGGAGGGCAACGACGAGCCCACCACTGCCGACGGCATCCTCATCGCGCTGCTCCTGATGGTGACGGCGGGCGCGATCGCGTACTACTTCGTGGGGGACATCCGGCACCACGACCGGCTGACGAAGCAGTACCCCGCGACCGGGTACGCGGCGCCGGGGTACGCCTACGCGACCACGGTGCCGGCGGGGGCGCCGGGCCCGGCCCCCGCCCCGCTCCCCGCGCAGTCGCCGCCCCCGCTCGCCGCGCGGCAGCCGCAGCCGTACGGCCCGCTGCGGCCGACCGGGCAGGACCCGAGGATCCATCAGACCCCGGTGGTCCAGCCGTCCCCGCAGCCGCAGCCGGCCCCGACCCCGGCCCCCGCCCCCCACCCCCAGCGCATCGACCAGGTCCGTGCCGAGCTGGACGAACTGAGCGACTACCTCCGTAAGGAGGAGGGGCGGTGAGCGGACGCCTCATCGGCGGGCGGTACCAACTGGCGACCATCCTCGGCCAGGGCGGCATGGGCCAGGTCTGGACGGCCTACGACCAGCGCCTGGACCGCCGCGTCGCGGTGAAGCTGCTCCGCCCCGACCGGGTCACCGGGCCCGTCGCCGACGAGGCCGCGGACGAGCTGCGCCGCCGCTTCGTCCGCGAGTGCCGGGTCACCGCCCAGGTCGACCACCCGGGCCTGGTCACCGTCCACGACGCGGGCAGCGACGGCGAGGACCTGTTCCTCGTCATGCAGTACGTCGAGGGCGCGGACCTCGCCGACCACCTCGCCGAGCACGACCCGTACCCCTGGCAGTGGTCCGTCTCGGTCGCCGCCCAGCTCTGCGCCGTCCTGGGCGCCGTGCACGCGGTGCCGATCGTCCACCGCGACCTCAAGCCCCGCAACGTGATGGTCCGTCCGGACGGCACCGTCACCGTCCTCGACCTCGGCGTCGCCTCGGTCCTGGACACCGACACCACCCGCCTCACCCACACCGGTTCACCGATCGGCTCCCCGGCCTACATGGCCCCCGAACAGGCGATGGGCGGCGCCGTCGGCCCGTACACCGACCTGTACGCGCTCGGCGTGCTCCTCCACGAACTCCTCAGCGGCGACGTGCCGTTCGCGGGTTCCACCGCCCTCGGCGTGCTGCACCGCCACCTCTACGAGCCGCCCGTCCCGGTCCGCCGGATCAGGCCGGACATCCCCGAGCCCCTCGAAACGCTGGTGCTGCGGCTGCTGGCCAAGGACCCGCAGCACCGCCCGTCCGGCGCCCAGGAGGTGTACGAGCACCTCGCCCCGATGCTCCCCTCCTGGAACTCCGGCTCCGGGAACCCCGGCTCCTGGAACACCGGTTCCCGGGGGAACGGAGTTCCCGTCGGGCCGCTCGACCCGACCCGGCCCTTCCTGCGCCCGCACGCCCCGTGGCCCGACCGGGCCGCCGTCCCGCCCCCGCCACCGGCTCCGCCCGCCCCGGGGGCCGGCCGGGCCGATGTGGCCGCCGCCGTCGACGACGTCAAGAAGCTGCTCGGCGAGGGCCGCATCACCCAGGCCGTGGACATCCTCGGCTCGATCCTCCCGGTCGCGGCCGAACAGCACGGCGAGGACTCCGCCGTGGTCCGCATCCTGCGCAAGCAGTACGCGGCCACGCTGATGGACGACGGGCAATACCGCCGCGCCCTGCCCGAGCTGCGCCGCCTCGCCGACGACCGCGCGGCCGAGGCGGGCCCGGCCGACGCGCAGACGCTCCAGTTCCGCCACGACGCCGCCCAGTGCCTGGAGCAGCTCGGCGAACCGGCTGCCGCGCTCGCGGAGTACCGTGCGGTCCTCCCGTACTACGAGAACCAGTACGCCACGGGCGGCGACCCGGCCCGCGCCTTCGAGATCCGCAACCGCATCGGCCATCTGCTGCTCGCGGTCGGCGACCACACGACGGCGCGCTCCCAGCTCCAGGCACTGCTGTACGACACCGAGCGGGTCTACGGCCCCCACCACCCGCTGCCGGTGGAGATCCGCCGCCGACTGGACCGTCAGATGGAGGTCGGAGGCGGCTGACCCGGGGCACCGGCGACGCTCCACCCGCAGGCGTCAGGAGGCGGGCACGGCCTCCGGCCGCCCGGCGCGCGCCCCGGCACCGGCCTCCGCCTCCGCTCCCGTACCCCCGCCCGTCCCCGTACCTGCTCCCGTCCGCCGCCGGTACGCGAGCACCGCCCCGGTGGCCACGAGCACGGCGAGCGAACCCGCCCCCGCCGCCAGACCGGCCCGCAGGCCGGGAGGCCGGAACGCGCAGCTGACGGTGGTGCCGTCGGCGGGCACCGGGACGGCGACCAGGCCCAGATAACTGCCGGCCGGCCGCCCCTGGCAGCGCCAGCCCGCGATCCGGGGCGCGGCGAGCACCACCGTCCCCGAGGAACCGGCCGGCAGCTCGGCCCGGACGCCGTCCGCGGTGACGCGCACGGCGCTCGCGCCGGTGCGCCGCAGGCCCGCGACGGCGGAGGCCAGCCGGGTCCGGTCCAGGCAGCCGATCGCCCCGTGCGGCACGGTCCCCGCCCGCGTGGAGGCCAGCGCCACCCGCACCGCCCCGTCCCCGTCCACCATGCCCAGGCGCTGCACCGGGGCGCGCTTGGCCGGCGGCTTCCCCTTGAACCAGACCTCCTCCGGACCGTCGCCGGGCCGCGCGGAGTCGTGCCCTGCCATGCCGAGCCGCGCCGACCCGAACAGGCCGGGCGCCCACAGATACGCCTCCGTGCCCGCCGGACAGGTGGCGGTCAGCGTGTACGCGCCGCGCTCCACCCCGTAGTCGTCCGCGCCCCGGTCCGCCACCGCACCGCCGCCCGCCGCGCGCAGCGCCGTCCCCGGCACCGTGTAGACCCGCGAACCGAGCAGCTTCTCCTGGTTCCGGAACGGCGACCGGCCGTACGGCACCGGCGCCCCCGGCGGACGCACCGTCACCAGCGGCGGCACCGGGGCCCGTTCCACCGTCACCGGCCGGTGGTCCGGCGCGTTCCACGCCTGGTACGGGTCGCGCGGCCGGTGCACCCGCGCGCCGACCGAGAAGACCGCGTCCGTGACCGGGTTGTCGAGGCTCTGCACGGCCCGGCCGTTGGACGTCCAGCCCGCGCCGAGCGCCCGCATGGTGTCGGTCAGCACGGCGGGCGTGTGGCTGCTGTAGTACGCGCCGCCCTGGCCGCCCAGCAGCAGCGGATCGTTGGTGGTGGTCTGCTCCCGGCCCGGGTCCGTGCGGGTGCGCGGCCAGTCGTCGGCGCCCGCGACCACGTCCGCCTGCGCCCGCTGACGCTCGCCCCAGGGCGCGTAGTGGTCCAGCCGGTTCAGCCGCGCCCGGTCGACGAACGCGGTGGTCGCGGCGGCCTGCCCGGCCTGCGCGCCGATCAGCAGCACGGCGGCCGCCACCGTCCACCGCCGGCCGCGCCCGGCCAGGAGGAGCGCCCCGAGCGACGCCACCAGACCGACCGCGAACAGCGGATACGTCCACCGCGTGATCAGGGCGCTGAAACCGGCCCCGGCCGCGATCAGCGCCAGTACCGCGCACCCGCCCGCCAGCGCCCGCCGGTCGGGCAGGCCGTGCGCGACCGAGACCCAGGCGGCGATCACCACCAGCCCGGCCAGTACGAACGTCTGCCGGTACGGGCTGCCGTTGGGCGTGGCGAAGGCGTGCCACAGCAGGTGCGTGGGCTCCCACTGCAACGACAGCGCGACGCCCGCCGCCAGCCCCGTCCACGTCCACCGCTCGCGCCCCGGCACCGCCCGCCGGAAGGCCAGGGCGCACGCCAGGAGCAGGGTGCCGGTGCCGAGGAAGAGCGCCGGGGTGAAGAAGGTGTACGTGGCGGGCAGCAGCCGGGCGAGCACGTCGGACCAGCCGGCGGCCGCGAACGGCCGGTCCCAGCCGGGGTACGCGTGCTTCGTCCCCAGGTAGACGGGGACCAGGACGGGCGCCGAGAGCCCGACGCCCAGCCCGACCGTGCGGACCGCGCGCCCCAGCGCCCGGACCGCCGTCCGCCGGTCGTCCCGCTCGGTGAACAGCCGCGCCGCCAGTACCAGCGCCGCCCCGAGCGTCGCCATGTAGGCGGTGTAGAAGTTGGCCACCCACATCACCGCGACGAGCAGCGGCGCGGCGACGGGCCTCCTCCCCGTGCGCGCCCACTCGGCGGCCAGACAGAGGACGGGCAGCGCGATCAGGCCGTCCAGCCACATCGGGTTGTACGACGCCTCGGCGAGGGACCAGCCGCACAGCGCGTACGAACCGCCGAGCATCCCCGCCGCCCACCACCGCCCGCCGCGCAGCGTCAGCAGCAGCAGGGCCATGAGCGCCGCGGCCGACGCCGTCTTCAGGACCGTCACCACATAGACCGCGAGATCGATCCGGTCGCGCGGGAAGACGCCCACGAGCAGGGCGAACGGACTGGTCAGATAGGTGCCGAGGTCCGGCAGGAAGCTCGTCCCGTACCCGGACGACCAGTTGAGCAGCACTCCGCCGTCCGCGTCGCCGTGCAGCAGGTCCCACAGCCGGGCGTGGAACGGCACGAACTGGTTGCCCAGGTCGTTGACGCTCCGCGTGTGGTGCCCGAACGGGAAGACGCGCGCCAGGGCGTCGCCCGCGCAGACGGCGACGACCGCGAGCAGCGCGGCGAGCGAGCCGGCGCGCGGACGGGGACGGCCCGCGCGAAGACGCCCCGCACACCTGCGAAGACGCCCCGCGCGCAGCGGGAGGAGACCCGCGCGCGGACGGGGACGGGAGATCGGCATACGCGGGAATATGCCAGCTTCGGACGAGCAAATCCGTTACGGAACAAGGCAGTTCACGCAATGGACGTCCGTCGGTCATGCGGAGCGACGGGTTCCGACACATGTACCGGCTGGTGTACTTCTGTGCTGATCTCGCTGGTGGTGCCCTGCTTCGACGAGGAGGAGATCCTCGAACGCTTCCATGAGCGCGTCACGGAGGAGATGACCCGGCTGGGGCACGAGTTCCAGCTGGTGTACATCGACGACGGCAGCGCGGACCGGACCCTGGCGATCCTCCGGGAACTGGCCTCCGACCCGCGGGTCCGCTACGTCTCCTTCAGCCGGAACTTCGGCAAGGAGGCCGCCATGCTGGCCGGTCTCCGGCACGCCGAGGGCGACGTCGTCGTCATCATGGACGCCGACCTCCAGCACCCGCCCGAGCTGGTGGGCCGGATGCTCGACGAGCACGAGCGGGGCCACGACCAGGTGATCGCCCGCCGCACCCGCACGGGCGACCGCGTCACCCGCACCGTCACCGCCCGCGCCTACTACTGGCTGATCAACCGCCTGGTGGACGTGGAGCTGGTCGACGGCGTCGGGGACTTCCGGCTGCTGTCGCGCCGCACCGTCGACGCGGTGCTGGAGCTCACCGAGTACAACCGCTTCTCCAAGGGCCTCTTCGCCTGGGTGGGGTTCCGCACGACGACCTTCGGCTACGAGAACGCCGTCCGGGAGCAGGGACGCTCCGCCTGGACCTTCGGGAAGCTGCTCAACTACGGGCTCGACGGGCTGCTCTCCTTCAACAACAAGCCGCTGCGCGCGGCGCTCTACCTGGGCATGCTGCTGCTGTCCGTGGCCCTCGCCTACGCGACGTGGATCGTCGGTGTCGCGCTGGTGAAGGGGGTGGAGACGCCCGGATATGTCACGCTTCTCGTCGTGGTCACCGCGCTCGCCGGAGTCCAGATGGTGATGCTCGGAGTGGTCGGCGAGTACGTCGGCCGCATCTACTACGAGGTGAAGAGGCGCCCGCACTTCCTGGTCAAGGCCACGAACACCACGGCGGCGCCGCGACGGACACGGGAACCCCAGGAGTTCGTGCACCGATGACGGTCCCGGCACAGATGGCCCGGTTCGCCCTCGTGGGAGTGGTGAACACCGGCACGTACTACGGCTGCTACCTGCTGCTGCTGAACGGCCTGCCGTACATCGCCGCCCATGTGGGGGCGTTCCTGCTGAGCATGACGGGCTCCTTCTTCATGAATTCCCGGTTCACCTACCGGACCCGTCCCACCTGGCGGAAGTTCCTGCTCTTCCCGCTCACCAACGTCGCCAACTTCGTCATCACGACCGGCGGCGTCTATCTGCTGGTGGACCTCGCCGGGTTCGACGACCGGTACGCGCCGCTGGTCGCGGCGGTGGCGGCCATCCCGATCACCTTCGTCGTCTCGCGCACGATCATGCTGCGACCGGACCCGGGGAGGCCCGTGCCCTGACCCGCGCCGCCGGGCGCGGACGGCGCCGCGCGGGCCCACATCCCCAACTCCTTGCGAATCGTTGGTCGAATCGGTGGCCCCAGCCACCTCCACTGCCTAACATCGATCACCGCAAGGTCTTGTGCACTGATGCACAAAGTCTCCCCGGGAGGTTCCTTTGCACCGCCGCCGCCGCACCGCGCTCACCGTCTCCGCCGCCCTCCTCGCCGGCGCCCCACTCCTGACCGCCTGCGGCGGCGGGACCCACCCGGGCGCCGCCGCCGTCGTCGGCGGGGACCGGATCGAGGTGGCCGCGCTGCAGGGCCAGGTGGCGGCCGTGCGCAAGGCCCAGCGCGGCGCGCAGGACGCCTCCCAGCTCATCGACAAGTCCGGCCAGCTCAGCCGGGCCAAGCTGCACGGCATCATCTTCGACAAGGTCCTGGACCGGGCCGCGCAGGACGCCGGCGTCACCGTCAACCGCAACGAGATCCAGCAGCTGCGCAAGGCGGCGGCGGCCCAGTCCGGGGGAGAGGCCCGGCTGCGCACCGTGATGCTCCGGCAGAACTGGGTCGCCCCCGGCCAGATCGACGCCGTCTTCCGCGAGCAGGTCCAGCTGACGAAGCTGGCCGCCGCGCTCGGCGTCGACATCCAGCAGCCCGCCGGACAGCAGGTCGTCGGCGAGGCGCTCAGCAAGGCGTCGAAGGCGCTGCGGGTCGACGTCAACCCGCGCTACGGCACCTGGGACGACAAGCAGACCCAGCTCGCCGGCTACAAGGCCCCGTGGATCAGCCAGGTCACCAAGCCCGAAGGCGTGACGGCCGGGGCCTGACGGCCGGGGACCGGCGACCGGCCCGGCCGGAGGTAGATTCGAACGGTGAACGCTGAAGATCCCGGCCGTATCGTCCTGCTCACCGCCAGCCACCGCGTCGCGCCCGGGCTCCTGTCCTGGCCCGCCTGGCAGGCGCTGCACGCCGCGGACCGGGTGCTCTGCGCGGACCGGGAGCATCCGCAGCTGCCGTACCTGCGCGAGGCGGGCGTCGTCGTCGAGCACGCCGAGCCCGCCGCGCAGGAGCTCGTCGACGCCTGTGCGGGCGGCCGGAGCGTCGTCGTCCTCGCGGGCGGCGAGGGCTCCGGACCGCTGACCGACGGGCTCGCCCGGCTCGCGGGTTCGGGCCGGGTGCGGATGCCGGACCTGGAGCTGCTGCCCGGTTCGTACGACCTGCCGGGGGCCCGGTTCCTCGACCTGGTCCAGATCATGGACCGGATCCGGACCGAGTGCCCCTGGACCTCGCGCAAGACCCACGAGGGCCTCGCCAAGTACGCCATCGAGGAGGCGTACGAGCTGGTGGAGGCGATCGAGGACGGCGACCGCGACGAACTGCGCGAGGAGCTGGGGGACGTCCTCCTCCAGGTGGTCTTCCACGCGCGGATCGCCGAGGAAGGCCGCCCGGAGGACGGAGCGGAGCCGTTCTCCGTGGACGACGTGGCCGCGACCCTCGTCGAGAAGCTGATCCACCGCCACCCGCACGTCTTCGGCGACGAGACGGCCGAGACCCCGGAGGACGTGCACGCGCACTGGCTGCGGACCAAGGCCGTCGAGAAGCAGCGCGCGTCGGTCACCGACGGGGTGCCGCTCGGCCAGCCGGGGCTGGCGCTCGCGGCGAAACTGGCGAGCCGGGTCCGTACCGCCGGGCTCGACGTGACCCCGCCCACCGGCGAGGGCATCGGCTACGAGCTCCTCGCCCTCGCCGTACGGGCCGAGCGGGACGGCATCGACCCCGAGGCCGCGCTGCGGGCCGCGGGCCGCGCCTACCGGGACGCCATCAGGGCGGCGGAGGGCAACGGATAACGTCGGGGCGTGAACCACAGCCCCGCCGACCGCCCCGCCGATCAGCCCACGGACCGCCCTGCCGAGCAGTTTGCGGACCGTCCCGCGGCCCCGTCCGCCGAGGGCTGTCCCGCCGGCCGGTCCGGTGCCCGCCCCGCCACCGCGCCCGAGCTCTTCACCTGGGAGTTCGCCACCGACCCGTACCCGGCCTACGCCTGGCTGCGCGAGCACAGCCCCGTGCACCGGACCGCGCTGCCCAGCGGCGTCGAGGCATGGCTCGTCACCCGGTACGCGGACGCCCGGCAGGCGCTCGCCGACACCCGGCTCTCCAAGAATCCCGCGCACCACGCCGAACCGGCGCACGCCAAGGGGAAGACGGGCATCCCCGGGGAGCGCAAGGCGGAGCTGATGACGCATCTGCTGAACATCGACCCGCCCGACCACACCCGGCTGCGCCGCCTCGTCTCCAAGGCGTTCACCCCGCGCCGGGTCGCCGAGTTCGCGCCGCGGGTGCAGGAGCTGACGGACCGCCTCATCGACCGCTTCGCCGAGGAGGGGAGGGCGGACCTCATCCACGACTTCGCCTTCCCGCTCCCCATCTACGCGATCTGCGACCTGCTGGGCGTGCCGCCCGAGGACCAGGACGACTTCCGGGACTGGGCGGGCATGATGATCCGCCACGGCGGCGGCCCGCGCGGCGGGGTGGCCAGGTCGGTGAAGAAGATGCGCGGCTACCTCGCCGAGCTGATCCACCGCAAGCGCGAGAACCCGGGGGAGGACCTGATCTCGGGGCTGATCCGGGCCAGCGACCACGGCGAGCACCTCACCGAGAACGAGGCCGCGGCCATGGCCTTCATCCTGCTCTTCGCCGGGTTCGAGACGACGGTCAACCTCATCGGCAACGGCGTCCACTCCCTGCTGCGCGACCCGGAGCAGCGCGCCCTGCTCCAGCACTCCATCGAGACGGAGGAGGGCGCGCTGCTGGAGACCGGGATCGAGGAGCTGCTGCGGTACGACGGTCCGGTCGAGCTGGCGACCTGGCGGTTCGCCACCGAGCCGCTGACACTCGGCGGACAGGACATCGCGGCCGGGGACCCCGTGCTCGTGGTGCTCGCCGCCGCCGACCGCGACCCGGAACGCTTCTCGGAACCCGACACCCTGGACCTCGCGCGGCGTGACAATCAGCACCTCGGATACGGGCACGGCATCCACTACTGCCTGGGCGCGCCGCTCGCCCGGCTGGAGGGCCGGACCGCGCTCGCCACGCTGCTGAGACGCCTCCCCGACCTGCGGCTCGCGGTGGAATCCGGCGATCTGCGGTGGCGCGGCGGGCTCATCATGCGCGGACTGCGCACCCTTCCCGTGGAGTTCACGCCGGAGTCCGGACGGGCCGGAAGTGACTCCTCGTCAACTCTGTGACTTTTACGTGATCCGCGCTGCATCGACTTGTGACTCCCGTTCGAGTCCAGCTAGGTTCACCGTTCGACCCACCAGACACACGTCAGCTACACGGAAGGCAAACCCCATGGGCTCCGCGAACGGCAAACACCGTCGCCCCCGTCAGGCACCCGCCATCGTCGTCGCCGCGGGCGTGACCGGGTCCGCCATCGCCATCCCGCTGCTCGGCGCGTCCGGTGCGCACGCGGCCGACGCCACGACCTGGGACCGGGTGGCCGAGTGCGAGAGCGGCGGCACATGGAGCGCCGACTTCGGCAACGGCTCCTACGGCGGGCTCCAGCTCTCGCCGGAGACCTGGAAGGCGTACGGCGGCGAGTCGTACGCCGAGCGCGCCGACCTCGCCAGCCGGGCGCAGCAGATCGCCGTGGCCCAGAAGGTCCTGGAGGACCAGGGGCCGCAGGCGTGGCCCAGCTGCGCGGTCATCTCCGGCCTCGCGACGGACGGGACGCTGCCCGGCGTCGACCCGGGGACCACGCCCTCCGCCGACCCGGAGCAGGGCGGGGAGCCCGCCGGGGAGACGTCGAAGACTCCGGCCGACCCGGCGAGCGGCGCCACGGAGGGCGCGGACGGCGCGGGTGCCGTGGACGGCACGGACGGTGCCGACGAGCCGTCAGGGACGGTCACGCCGTCTCCGGACCCCTCGTCCGGCACCCCCACCGCACCGCCCTCGGAGGGCTCCGCCGAGGGCTCCACGAAGGCCCCGTCCGACACGCCCGGGGAGTCCCTCCCGTCCGGTTCACCTGAATCGTCCAGCGGTCAGGGCGGCAAGCACCGCGGCACCCCGGCCGTCGAGGACGGCCGCGGGACCGGCGCCGGCGAGGGCCGCGAGCCGGGCCGTCACGCCTCCCGGGGCGGCGACGGCGCGCGCGACACGGAAGCCCCGGCCGCCGGCGACCCGTACACCGTCCGCCCCGGCGACAACCTCTGGGCCATCGCCGACGCGCAGAAGGTCCCTGGTGGGTGGGCTGCGCTGTACGAGGCGAACAGGGACGAGGTCGGCTCCGACCCGGACCTCATCCTTCCCGGCCAGCGGCTCGACCTCGGTGTGACGGCCGAGTGAGAGCCGCGTGAGAGCGGCCTGACGACCGGCTGAAAAAGACCCCGGAACCGGGGCAGTTCAGGGACCTATGTCCACTTATGCGTAAGTGAGACATGGGTCTCTTTGCGTCAACTGGCGTGTCGCGCGCCGGGAAACCCTTCGCATCGGCCCCGACCTGCGGAAACAATAGATCCTCAGATGCAAGTAAGGGCTTATTGTCCGATGTGTCCATCTTTGAATGTGGGGGTTGCGTATGTTTACGGTCGGAACCGCTCGCACCGCGGGCCCCGTCGACCGTCACGCCGAATCCTGCCGTCGGTCGGAGGGAACAGACGCGTAAAGCGCCGTAGGCAGGAGCGGGGGACCCAGGTAGGCGCCGGCCCCGATCGTCGAAGGACGCATCAGGACCGGCTTGGGGTGAAGTCGCGTGCTAGGACGTGCGACCGGGCAACTCACTTGGCCCGAACCCGACAGCTCACCTCGTAGGCGTCGGTGAGGAGAAGTTCCATGCTGTTTTCCAGCAAGGGCAAGCACCGCCGCCCGTCCAAGGCCGTCCGCATCGCCACGCTCGCCGGTGTCACCGGTGCCGCCGTCGCCGTCCCCCTGATGGGTGCGACCGGCGCCTCCGCCGCCTCCGTCGCCACCTGGGACGCCGTCGCCCAGTGCGAGTCCGGTGGCAACTGGTCGATCAACACCGGCAACGGCTACTACGGTGGCCTGCAGTTCTCCCAGTCCAGCTGGGCCGCCGCCGGTGGTCTGCAGTACGCCCCCCGCGCCGACCTGGCCACCAAGGCCCAGCAGATCGCCACCGCCGAGCGCCTCCTCGACATGCAGGGCCCGGGTGCCTGGGCCTGCGCCGGCGCCGGCGGCCTGCGCAACGACGGCGTCGACCCGGGCGTCGACACCGGCTCCTCCGGCTCCACCGAGAAGTCCGGCTCCACGCAGCAGCAGAGCGCCCCGGCCGCCCCGAAGCAGCAGTCGCAGCCGACCCGCCAGGCCCAGCCGAAGCAGGAGCGCACCGAGGCCCCCGCCGCCTCCCGCTCCGAGCGCTCCGCGGCCCCGCGGGCCGAGGCCAGGAAGACCGTCACCACCCCGACCGGCAAGAAGGTCAAGAAGGGCGACGGCGAGTACAAGGTCGTCACCGGCGACTCGCTGAGCAAGATCGCCGCCGACCGGGGCGTCGAGGGCGGCTGGCAGAAGCTGTTCGAGCTGAACAAGGACATCGTCGAGAACGCCGACCTGATCTACCCGGGTCAGCAGCTGCACCTGACGAAGTAGCCGGGATCCTCTCCTCCCCGGTGGCCCCGGCCCGCGCGACCCTCCGTACGCGCGGGCCGGGGTTTCCGCCTTCCCGCCGCGCGGGCGGCCACCGGCCCCCGCGGCCCCTTCCGTCGGAGCCCTCCGGGAGGGTTTGTTCAACTCCTGTAGTTACTGACCGGTAAAAATCTGGCCTTTCCTCCCGCATTGTCCGCCCTCGGGTCCTTTTTCGTCCCAGGGGACGGGCGGTCGTCGGGCTGATCGGGCCCGGCCGGTTAGGCTCTTGTCGCAAGGCCAAAGCGACCCTGCACAACCAGCGTCATATCCCAGAAGGAGATGCCTCGTGCCGTCCATCGACGTCGTCGTAGCCCGGGAAATCCTCGACTCCCGCGGAAACCCCACGGTCGAGGTCGAGGTCGGCCTCGACGACGGCAGCACGGGCCGTGCTGCCGTTCCGTCCGGCGCCTCCACCGGTGCGTTCGAGGCCATCGAGCTCCGTGACGGCGACCCCAACCGCTACCAGGGCAAGGGCGTCGAGAAGGCCGTCCTCGCCGTGATCGAGCAGATCGGCCCGGAGCTCGTCGGCTACGACGCCACCGAGCAGCGGCTGATCGACCAGGCGATGTTCGACCTGGACGCCACGGAGAACAAGGGCTCGCTCGGCGCCAACGCCATCCTCGGCGTCTCGCTGGCCGTCGCCCACGCCGCGTCCGAGGCATCGGACCTGCCGCTGTTCCGCTACCTGGGCGGCCCGAACGCGCACCTGCTGCCCGTTCCGATGATGAACATCCTCAACGGCGGCTCGCACGCCGACTCCAACGTGGACATCCAGGAGTTCATGATCGCCCCGATCGGGGCGGAGTCCTTCTCCGAGGCCCTGCGCTGGGGCACCGAGGTCTACCACACGCTGAAGAAGGTCCTGAAGGCCAAGGGCCTGTCGACCGGTCTCGGCGACGAGGGCGGCTTCGCGCCGAACCTGGACTCGAACCGCGCCGCCCTCGACCTCATCCTCGAAGCCATCAAGGAAGCCGGCTACGTCCCGGGCAAGGACGTCGCGCTCGCGCTCGACGTCGCCGCGTCCGAGTTCTACAAGGACGGCAAGTACGAGTTCGAGGGCAAGTCCCGCTCGGCCGCCGAGATGACCGAGTACTACGAGGAGCTCGTCTCCGCGTACCCGCTGGTCTCCATCGAGGACCCGCTGTACGAGGACGACTGGGCCGGCTGGAAGGTCATCACCGACAAGCTCGGCTCCAAGGTCCAGCTCGTCGGCGACGACCTGTTCGTCACCAACCCCGAGCGCCTGGCCCGCGGCATCGAGGAGGGCTCCGCCAACGCCCTGCTCGTCAAGGTCAACCAGATCGGTTCGCTGACCGAGACCCTGGACGCCGTGGAGCTGGCCCAGCGCAACGGCTTCAAGTGCATGATGTCGCACCGCTCCGGCGAGACCGAGGACGTCACCATCGCCGACCTCGCCGTCGCCACCAACTGCGGCCAGATCAAGACCGGCGCCCCGGCCCGTTCCGAGCGCGTCGCCAAGTACAACCAGCTGCTGCGCATCGAGGAGATCCTCGACGACGCCGCGGTGTACGCGGGCCGCTCGGCGTTCCCCCGGTTCCGTTCCGCCGACTAGGACGTGCGCCGGAAGTAGCGTTGGCCGCCCCGTCGTGAGGACGGGGCCATGGCGTCCGTCCGTCCCCGTACTCGGTCCCGTACCGTGTGCGGGGACGGACGTGCGTATCGGGTGCGTATTGGGGAGGCGGAGAAATGGCCGCGAAGGACCGGGACCGGTTCTCCACCGCGACCCGGCTGCGGCTGCTCGGCGAGCAGACCGCCGCCCGCGTCTACCGGTCCCAGAACCGCCGCCAGGCCCGCCGCTCACGGCTCACCGGCCGGGCGGCGTTCCTCGCCCTCGTCGTCTGCTCCCTGGTGGTCGCGCTCGCGTACCCGATGCGCAGCTACGTCTCGCAGCGGGACGAGATCGCCGAACAGGAGCGACTGGCGGAGGAGGCGCGGGTCCGTACCGAGGAGCTGCGCGACGAGAAGGCGCGCCTCCAGGACGACGCGTACATCAGGCAGCTGGCCCGTACGCATCTGCACTACCTTCTTCCCGGGGAGACCGGTTACACGGTGATCGACCCCGACGCGGCCGAGGAACGCAACGGCCGGGCGGGCGAGTCCGGCGGGCCGTGGCACTCCAACCTCTGGGACGGCATCGACAGCGCCGACGGCGCCGACCGCGACTGACCCTCTCCACCCATCTGCAGAACCGCAGTTCGAGCAGCCCGATCAGAACCTAGGCAGGCATGGAAACGCCCCCTCCCCAGACCGAGTCCACCGCCCCCACCGAGGCGGACATCGCCGCGTTCCAGCAGCAGCTGGGCCGGCCGCCGCGCGGCCTGCGCGCGATCGCGCACCGCTGCCCGTGCGGCAACCCCGACGTGGTCGAGACGCAGCCCCGGCTGGAGGACGGCACGCCGTTCCCGACGACGTACTACCTGACGTGCCCGCGCGCCGCGTCCGCGATCGGCACGCTGGAGGCGAACGGGGTCATGAAGGAGATGACCGAGCGCCTCGCCACCGACCCCGAGCTGGCCGCCGCCTACCGGGCCGCCCACGAGGACTACATCGCCCGGCGCGACGCCATCGAGGTGCTGGAGGGCTTCCCGAGCGCGGGCGGCATGCCGGACCGCGTGAAGTGCCTGCACGTCCTGGTCGGGCACTCGCTGGCCGCGGGGCCGGGAGTGAACCCGCTGGGCGACGAGGCGATCGCGATGCTGCCGGAGTGGTGGCGCAAGGGGCCGTGCGTCTCGCCGTGCGGCGGGCCGGACGAGGACTGACCGGACCCCCTCCGGGGGCTCGGCCCCGGACCCCCGCTCCTCGATCGCCGAGGGGCTCGGTTTCGGGGCGCTGCCCCGGACCCCGCTCCTCGATCGCCGGAGGGGCTTGATCTGCTCCTCGGGCGTCGGAGGGGCCCGAACTGCTCCTCGTTCCTCGGAGGGGCTCGATCTGGGAGTACTTCATGACCCGCGTGGCCGCCATCGACTGCGGTACCAACTCCATCCGCCTGCTCGTCGCCGACGCCGACCCGGCCACCGGTGAACTCGTCGAACTCGACCGCCGGATGGAGATCGTCCGCCTCGGCCAGGGCGTCGACCGCACCGGGCGGCTCGCCCCCGAGGCCCTGGAGCGGACGTTCGCCGCCTGCCGCCGGTACGCGGAGGTGATCGAGGAGCACGGGGCGCGGAAGATCCGCTTCGTGGCCACCTCCGCCTCCCGCGACGCGGAGAACCGGGACGAGTTCGTCCGCGGCGTTCGGGAGATCCTGGGCGTCGACCCCGAGGTGATCAGCGGCGACCAGGAGGCGGAGTTCTCCTTCACCGGCGCCACCCGGGAACTCGCGGACCACGACCACCTGGCGAAGCCGTACCTCGTGGTGGACATCGGCGGCGGCTCCACCGAGTTCGTCGTCGGCGACGACCACGTCCGGGCCGCGCGCTCCGTGGACATCGGCTGCGTCCGGATGACCGAACGTCACCTGGTGCGGGACGGCGTCGTGGCCGACCCGCCGTCCGCCGGCCGGATCGACGCGATCCGGGCCGACATCGAGGCCGCCCTCGACCTCGCCGAGAAGAGCGTCCCGCTCGCCGGGACCGCCACCCTCGTCGGCCTCGCCGGGACGGTCACCACGGTCGCCGCGATCGCCCAGGGGCTCGACGCGTACGACTCGGAGGCGATCCACCACTCCCGGATCTCCTTCGACCAGGTGCAGGAGATCACCTCCCGGCTCCTCGCCTCCACCCACGCCGAACGGGCCGCGATCGGCGCGATGCACCCGGGACGCGTCGACGTGATCGCCGCCGGGGCGCTGATCCTGCTCGCCGTGATGAAGCGGACCGGGGCCGAGGAGGTCGTCGTCAGCGAGCACGACATCCTCGACGGCATCGGCTGGTCGATCGCGTAGGGGGCGCCGACCGGTCCGAGGCCCCTCGTCGGGGCCTCGGACCGGCGGGGCGGCGGAGGTGCTCATGCGCACTTCCGCCTGCACTTCTGAGGCTCCGTCGGGTGACCCGGGAGGGGTTCCGAAGGCCCGGCGCGACGAAGTTCGTGAACTTCTTCACAAGGAATTCGGCCCTTCGAAGGGTGCTTCCGGTCCGTATGGGCGTCCGAAGCCCCGGAGGAGGGCATTCCGCGTCGTCGGGAGAGCGTTTCCGGGGCGTCGCCAAGAGGCGTTCCGGAGGGGCGATCCGCCCCTCGTTTGGGGCCAAGGGCCAGCTCACAAGCGGTGAACAACGTTCGTGACCGCCTCGTGGTTCCCCCGAGGCCCCATGACCTGGGTCACGCGGGCGGCGAAGTGTAGCAGAGGGTTGCCCCAACCTTGTGAAGGGGCTCACGAGGGCTCCCCCGGAGGGGGGTGGATACTCGATGGCATGAGCACCACGGAGCGTCCCAGGATCCTCGTAGTAGGCGGTGGGTACGTAGGCCTGTACGCAGCTCGTCGCATTCTGAAGAAGATGCGATACGGAGAGGCGACCGTCACGGTCGTCGACCCGCGGTCGTACATGACGTACCAGCCCTTCCTCCCCGAAGCTGCCGCCGGCAGCATCTCGCCTCGGCATGTCGTCGTCCCGCTGCGACGCGTGCTGCCCAAGGCTGAGGTACTCACCGGTCGTGTCACGACCATCGATCAGGACCGCAAGGTCGCCACGGTCGCGCCGCTCGTCGGCGAGGCCTACGAGCTGCCCTTCGACTACCTGGTCATCGCGATGGGCGCGGTCTCCCGCACCTTCCCGATCCCCGGCCTCGCCGAACAGGGCATCGGCATGAAGGGCATCGAGGAGGCCATCGGCCTGCGCAACCACGTTCTCGAGCAGCTGGACAAGGCCGACTCGACGACCGATGAGGACGTCCGCCGCAAGGCGCTGACGTTCGTCTTCGTGGGCGGCGGCTTCGCCGGTGCGGAGACCATCGGCGAGGTCGAGGACATGGCCCGCGACGCGGCGAAGTACTACACGAACGTGAAGCGCGAGGACATGCGCTTCATCCTCGTCGACGCCGCCGACAAGATCCTTCCCGAGGTCGGCCCGAAGCTGGGCACCTGGGGCCGGGAGCACCTGGAGTCCCGTGGCGTCGAGGTCTTCCTCTCGACCTCCATGGACTCCTGCGTCGACGGTCACGTCGTTCTGAAGAACGGCCTGGAGGTCGACTCCAACACCATCGTGTGGACCGCCGGCGTGAAGCCGAACCCGGCGCTGGCCCGCTTCGGTCTGCCGCTCGGCCCCCGCGGCCACGTGGACTGCAACGAGAAGCTCCAGGTCAACGGCATGGACTACGTCTGGGCCGCGGGCGACAACGCCCAGGTCCCGGACATGGTCGGACGCCGGGCGGGCAACCCCAACGCCTGGTGCCCGCCCAACGCCCAGCACGCGCTGCGTCAGGCCAAGGTCCTCGGCGACAACGTCATCTCCGGGATGCGCGGCTTCCCGCAGGGCGAGTACAGCCACGCCAACAAGGGTGCCGTCGCCGGTCTGGGGCTGCACAAGGGCGTCGCGATGATCGTCATGGGCAAGATGAAGATCAAGCTCAAGGGCCGTCTCGCCTGGTACATGCACCGTGGTTACCACGGCATGGCGATGCCGACCTGGAACCGCAAGATCCGGGTCTTCGCCGACTGGACGCTCGGCATGTTCCTCAAGCGCGAGGTCGTCTCGCTCGGCGCCATGGAGACGCCGCGCGAGGAGTTCTACGAGGCCGCCAAGCCGGCCCCGGCACCGGCCGCCGCCAAGGCCGAGGGCGAGAAGGCCAAGGCCTCCTAGTCCGATCGCGGGCCCACTCGCCCGCGAAGCACACGCACGATCCCGAAGGGGCCGTCCGCCATCCGTGGTGCGGACGGCCCCTTCGGCGTATCCGGCCCCGCGCGACGCGACGCGGTACGGGGACCCGGTGGTCGCCGCAGCGGCGGATGCGTGCAACGTGCAGCTATTTTGCCCTTCCAATGCGCGGTAGCGGGATGGGGCGTGCTTCGCCGACTGTTGACGGGTATGCGGCTCGCCGCGGCGCCCCCGGTGCCCGGCGCGGCCGCGGCATGCCCGGGTGTGCCCGGGCACATCGGGAACACCACCACGGAGGTGTGTGCCATGGCAGACGCCGCGCTGCGGCTGACCGCTCTCGTCGAGGAGTTGCTGGGAGAAAGGCTGCCGGTCCGGATCCGGGCCTGGGACGGCAGCGAATCAGGACCGCCCGGTGCACCCGTGCTCGTCGTCCGCAGCCGCCGCGCGCTGCGCAGGCTGCTCTGGAAGCCGGGCGAACTGGGCCTGGCCCGCGCCTGGGTGGCGGGCGAGATCGACATCGAGGGCGACCTCTACGAGACCCTGGACCTCCTGGCCTCGCTGATCTGGGAACGTCCCGACACCGGCGGGAAGCGGATCCACCCGGCCCGCGACCCCCGGGTGCGGACCTTCGCCAAGGGGCTGCTGCGCCTGGCCGGTCCCTGGCTCCCGCCGCCCCCGCCGCCCGAGGAGGTGCGCCGCCGCGCCGGCGCCCTGCACACCAGGCGCCGCGACAAGGAGGCCATCAGCCACCACTACGACGTGGGCAACGACTTCTACGAACTGGTCCTCGGCCCGTCCATGGTCTACTCCTGCGCCTACTGGGAGGACGGCGGCGACCTGGAGGGCGCCCAGCGCGCCAAGCTGGACCTGGTCTGCCGCAAGCTCGCGCTGAAGGAGGGCGACCGCCTCCTGGACGTCGGCTGCGGCTGGGGCTCGATGGCCATCCACGCGGCCCGCGAGTACGGCGCCCGGGTCACCGGGGTGACGCTCTCCGCCGAACAGGCCGCCTACGCCAGGAAACGCGTCGCGGAGGAGGGCCTGGCCGACCGGGTGGAGATCCGGGTCCAGGACTACCGGGACGTCGGGGACGGCCCGTACGACGCCGTCTCGTCCATCGGCATGGCCGAGCACGTCGGCGCGGTCCGCTTCCGCGAGTACGCCGACGACCTCTACGCGCTCCTCAAGCCCGGCGGCCGGCTCCTCAACCACCAGATCGCCCGCCGCCCGGAGCGGAACGAGTCCACGTACCACGTGGACGACTTCATCGACGCCTACGTCTTCCCGGACGGCGAACTGGCCCCGGTCGGACGGACCGTGACGACCCTTGAGGAGGCCGGCTTCGAGGCCCGCGACGTGGAGTCGATCCGCGAGCACTACGCCCTGACCCTGCGCCGGTGGGTCGCCAACCTGGAGAAGCAGTGGGACCGCGCGGTCCGGATGACCTCGTACGGGCGGGCCAGGGTCTGGCGCCTCTACATGGCCGCCTCCGCGCTCTCCTTCGAGCACAACAAGATCGGCGTCAACCAGATCCTCGTGGTGCGTCCGGCGGAGGGCGGGTCCTCCCGCATGCCGCTGCGGGCCCGTGACTGGACGGCGTCCGCGACCGGCTGACCGCCCACGCGCCCCGCGGGCAGGGGCCGGGGGCCCCACGACGGAACGGGGGCCGGTACGCGCAGCACCGTGCTGCGCGTACCGGCCCCCGTTCCGTCGTGGGGCCCCGACCGCTACTCGGTCTTGATCGCCGTCAGCATGTTCAGCTTCGCGGCGCTGCGGGCCGGCCAGAGCGAGGCCAGCACGCCCACGGCTCCCGCCAGCACCAGGAAGACCGCGATCCGGTCCCACGGGATGACCAGCGCGTAGTCCGGGATGTCCGACGCCAGGGTCTGCCCGATCGCCCAGCCGAGGAACATGCCGAGCGCGACACCGACCACCGCGCCGAAGACCGAGATGACCACGGCCTCCAGCCGGATCATGCGCTTCACCCGGCGCCGGTCCAGGCCGATGGCCCGCAGCATGCCGATCTCCTGCTGGCGCTCGAAGACCGACATCGCCAGGGTGTTGACGACCCCGAGCACCGCGATGATCAGGGCCATCGCCAGCAGCCCGTACATGATGTTCATCGCGAGGTTGACCGAGCCGCCGAACATGTCGCGGATGTCCTGACGGTCCATGATGCTCATGGCCGGGTTGTCGCCCAGCGCGTCCACCACGGCCTGCTCGTTGGCGTCGGTCGCACCGCCGTCCATCTTCAGCCAGACCTCCCGGATGTTGGCCAGGCTGCCGTGCCGGTCGGCGATGTCCTTCGGGAGCAGGACCGGGGAGAGGAAGTCGTTCCCCTTGTAGACGGCGCCGACCTTCAGCTCGCCGTTCTTCTCGTCCTCGAACTTCACCGGCAGGGTGTCGCCGGTCTTCCAGCCGTTGGACTTCGCGGTCTTCTCGTCGACGGCGATCTCGCCCCTGCCGAGCGCGTCGAGCGAACCGGAGACGGCCTCGATCGCGAAGACCTGCTGCACGTCACCGGGGGTGACGGCGGACGCGGAGTGGTACTCGCCCTTCACCTCGATCGAGGTGGCCTGCTGCGGCGAGACCGCCGAGGCGCCCTTGGCCTTCTCCAGGGCGGCGAGTGCCGACTCGTCGAGCGGCCCTCCGCTCGCCATCGTCACCATGTAGTCGGCCCGGACGTTGTCCGTGGTCATCCGGTCGACCGCCTGGCCGAGGGTGACGCCGAGCACCGAGATGCCGGTGACCAGGGTGAGGCCGATCGCCAGTGCGGAGGCGGTGGCGCCGGTACGGCGCGGGTTGCGGACCGCGTTCTGCGCGGCCAGCTTGCCGGAGACCCCGAACAGCCGCTTCAGCAGCGGGCGGACCAGCGCGATCACCGGCCGCGACAGCAGCGGGATCAGCACGATGACACCGATCAGCGCGAGGAAGGCACCCGCGGCGATGAGGGTCCGTCCGGCCGAACCGGACTTGGCGGCGCCCGCCACGATCCCCGCCGAGCCCAGCAGGGTGAGCACCGCGCCGATCGAGTTGCGCAGGACCAGGGACTTGACGGTGGCCGTCGCGTGCACGCTGCTCATCGCCGCGACCGGCGGGATCTTGGCGGCCCGGCGGGCGGGCAGCCAGGCGGCCAGCACGGTGATCAGGATGCCGACGGCGAAGGCGGAGCCGATCGCGGTGGGCGAGACCACCAGCGGACCGGCCGGGATCTTCCCGCCGAACATGCCCATCACGGAGCGCAGCGCGGTGGCCAGGCCGAGACCGAGGGCGAAGCCGATGACCGAGGCGATCGCGCCGACCACGGCGGCCTCGATGAGTACCGAGCGCTTGACCTGGCGGCGGGAGGCGCCGACGGCGCGCATCAGGGCCAGCTCCTTGGTGCGCTGGGCCACCAGCATCGTGAAGGTGTTGGCGATCAGGAAGATGCCGACGAACAGGGCGATGCCGGCGAAGGCGAGCAGCATGGTGTTGATGGTGCTCAGACCGCTCTCGATCTGCTTGGCCTGCTCGTCCGCGAGGTCCTGGCCGGTCTTGGCCTCGGCGTCCTTGGGCAGCAGCGGCTTCACCGCGGACAGCAGCTTCTCGGCGGAGGCGCCGGAGGCGGCGGAGACGGTGGCCTCCCGGAACACGCCGGGCCTCAGGTACAGCTTCTGGGCGACCTCGGTGTCGAAGAGCACCAGGCTGCCGCCGGCGTTGACCGCGCCGTCCTCGGTGGTGAAGATGCCGGAGAGGACGTACTCCTTCACCGGGCCGTTCGTGGCGACCCGGACCCGGTCACCGACCTGGTACTCGCCCTTCTTCGCGGTCTCCTTGTCGAGCGCGATCCGGTCGGCCGAGGCCGGGCCCGTGCCCTTGACGAAGGTGTACGCGCTGTCCTTGCCGTCCTTGCCGGGGAAGTAGTTCCCGCCGGTGTTCGACCAGCCGTTGCCTATCAGCTTGCCGTCGGGGTCGGCGACCCCGGCGAAGCCGGAGACCCGGCCGGTGGCGGTGTCGACGCCGTCCAGGCGCTGGATCTTCTCCAGGGTGGCGGCGGTGATGCCGGGGACCTTGTCGTCCTGCTGGTCGGCGTAGGTGGTGACGGCGACGGCGACGTCGTCGTAACTCTTGGCCGACTGGTTGCGAAGGGCGTTGCCGAGGGTGTCGGTGAAGACCAGCGTGCCGGAGACGAAGGCCACGCCGAGCATCACGGCGAGGACGGTCATCAGCAGCCTGGCCTTGTGCGCGAGCACATTGCGCAGGGCGGTACGGAACATGTCTGTCAGTCCTGGGATGGGGAGGGGTTCCGGGCGAGGGCGTGGAGGAGGGCGGGGTTCAGCTGGTACGGCCCTTGGCGTCGAACGCCTTCATCCGGTCGAGGACCCCGTCCGCGGTGGGGTGCAGCATCTGGTCGACGATCCGGCCGTCCGCGAGGAAGATGACCCGGTCCGCGTAGGAGGCGGCGGCCGGGTCGTGGGTCACCATCACCACGGTCTGCCCCAGCTCGCGCACCGAGTTGCGCAGGAAGCCGAGGACCTCGGCGCCGGAGCGGGAGTCCAGGTTCCCGGTCGGCTCGTCACCGAAGATGATCTCCGGCTGCGAGGCCAGGGCGCGGGCCACCGCGACGCGCTGCTGCTGACCGCCGGAGAGCTCGGTGGGCCGGTGGGTCAGCCGGTCGGAGAGCCCCACCATGTCGATGACCCGGCGCACCCACTCGGCGTCGGGCTTGCGGCCCGCGATGTCCATGGGGAGCGTGATGTTCTCGTACGCCGTCAGCGTGGGGAGCAGGTTGAACGCCTGGAAGATGAAGCCGATCTTGTCCCGGCGGAGCTGGGTGAGCTGCTTGTCCTTGAGGGAGCCCAGCTCCGTGTCGCCGATCCGCACCGAACCGCTGCTGAAGCTGTCGAGACCGGCCACGCAGTGCATCAGCGTGGACTTGCCGGAGCCGGACGGGCCCATGATCGCGGTGAACTCGCCGCGGGGGAAGTCCACGGTGACCCCGTCCAGGGCGGTCACCCGGGTCTCGCCCTCTCCGTAGACCTTCGACAGATCCGTGGCGCGGGCGGCCACCGTGGTGACGCGGTGTGCGGTGGAAATGGTGGTCACGGGAATCTCCTGGTTCGGGGCTCCGGCCGAGGCATCGTCCGGGGGTGGATCGGAACCCTTCCATCGTCACCTCCGGTCCGCCGCCGGACGTCAGTCCCCGTGCCCGTTCCTGGGGCCGTCTTGAGTCGCACCGGGGGGCCGGCGGCCTCATCCTGCGGTATGACACCGACCCCGAGGCCACCCCTCCCGGGGACCACGGGGCCCGGCCCCGAGGACCATGGAGCCGCTTCTCCGCCCGGGGTTCCAGCCGGTGTTTTCCCCGGTCCCGCGGCCGTCCCGGCGGCGCCCCCGTCGCGCACCCGGCGGATGCGCCGTCCGGGTGCGGCGACTTTACGTCAATCCGGAATCACGCCCGGCGCGCCCGCTACCCCGCCCAGGCATGTGGCGATGTCGTTCGACGAGTGCTGACGCCCCCTCAAACGATCAATAAAATAAGACAACATCGCGCCACTGATCCGCTGTTCGGGGGAAGTCCCCGGCTAGGGTCAGGTGCCAACGCGCCAGGCCCGGATGGTGGAATGCAGACACGGCGAGCTTAAACCTCGCTGCCCCTCGGGGGCGTACCGGTTCGAGTCCGGTTCCGGGCACCACTACGCACACGGCGCAGGCGGACGCACCCGCCCTCCTCGGCCCCTACGGGCGGGCTACGGGAATTCTCCTCGTACGGCGCCTGCCCGGTCGGCGGCACATGAAACCCGTGGCCCATGAAACCTGTGGCCCATGAAACCTGTGGTGCACGAAACCCGCGGCGTGCGGGGCCCGCAGTGTGCGGTGCTCACGGTGCGTGACCTTCCTTGCCGTCCTTGCGCCCTCCGCCGCTTCCGCCGGGCGGTGGCTGAGCTGCCGGGGCGGGGGTGCGGGGGGACGATGGGAGGACGGCTGCGCGGGACGGGCGGGGCGCGGAGCCGCCCCGCTCCGGACGGCCGCCGGTGCGGGCAAGGAGGGCCGTTCGATGGTTGCGTCGGATGCGTGGCGGGCGGAGACCGGTGCGGAGGCGGAGCAGGCCGCCCCGTCGGCTCCGGGCGGCCTGCTGGACGTGCTGAGTGTGGCCGCGGTGGTGCTCGGCGCCGACGGGCGGATCGCGTTGTGGAGCCCGCAGGCCCAGGACCTGTTCGGGTGGAGCGCCGAGGAGGCGCTGGGACGGTACGCGGCCCCGCTGATGGTCGCGGAGGAGTACGTGGACCAAGTTGTGGAGCTGTTCGCGTCCGTCATGGCGGGGAAGGGCACCTGGGCCGGGGTCTTCCCCGTACGGCACAAGGACGGTTCCAGCCGCCGGCTGGAGTTCCGCAACATGCGGCTGCTGGACGAGCACGGCGACGCGTACGCGCTGGGCATCGTCTGCGAGGAGGCCACCCTGCGCGGCGTGGAGCGCGATCTGGCGCTCCACGCCCGGCTGGTGGCGCAGGCGCCCTTCGGACTGGCCGTGCTGGACCCCGAGCTGCGCCTCCTGCTGGTCAACCCGGCACTGGAACGGATCACCGGCCGGCCGGCCGCCGAACACCTGGGCCGGGGCCCCCGCGAACTGCTGCCGTTCCTGGACGGCGACGGGATCGAGTCCACCATGCGCCGGGTGCTGGCCACCGGCGTCTCCGTGCGCGACCGGTTCCTGACCGGCCGTTCCCCCGCCGACCCCGGCCACGAGAGCGCCTGGTCGATGTCGTGCTACCGGCTGGAGGACGCCGGCGGGCGCCTGATCGGCGCCACGATGATCATGGCGGACGTGACCGAGCAGCACCGGGCGTCCATCGAGGCCGCCGAGGCCCGGCGGCGGCTGGCGGTCATCGCCCGCGCCTCCGAGCGGGTCGGCACCGCCCTGGACCTGGAGCTCACCGCCCGCGAACTGGCGGAGGTGGTGGTGGACGAGCTGGCCGACATCGCGGCGGTCGACGTCCTCGACTCGGTCCTGGCCGCCTCCGAACCGGCCACCCCGCTCGACCGGGGCCCGCACGCCTTCCGGGCCCTGGCCGTGGCCGCCGGCCACGAGAGCCCCGCCGTGCTCGCCGCCGACCCGCCCGGGGAGACCGCCCTCTACGCGGCGGAGCGCCTGGTCACCCGCTGCGTGACCACCGGCCGCCCGGTCCTCGTGGCCGAGGTCACCGACCGGGACCTGCACCGCATCGCCCGCGACGAGAAGGCCGTCGAGCGGATGAAGGAGGCGGGCGTGCACACCTACCTGGCCGTACCGCTGATCGCCCGCGGCCAGGTCCTCGGCGTGCTCGACCTCGTACGCACCCGGGACCCGCGGCCGTTCGACGACGAGGACGTCGCGATGACCTGCGAGCTGGCCTCCCGCGCCGCCGTGTGCATCGACAACGCCCGCTGGTACCAGCACGTGCACGGCACCGCCCTGACCCTCCAGCGCCACCTGCTCCCGCACCGGCCCCCGCAGCCGTCCGGCCTGCGGATCGCCTACCGGTACCAGCCGGCGGAGGCGGACAGCGGGATCGGCGGCGACTGGTTCGACGCCATCCCCCTCCCGCAGGGCCGGACGGCCCTCGTCGTCGGCGACGTGATGGGCCACGGGATCAACGCCGCCGCCACGATGGGACAGCTGCGCACCGCGACCCGCGCCCTCGCCGGGCTCGAACTCGCCCCCGCCGAGGTGCTGCACCACCTGGACCGGGTCACCGCCGACCTGCACGAGATGACCGCCACCTGCGTCTACGCCGTCCTCGACCCGCACCGCCGCACGTATCGCGTCGCGCTGGCCGGCCACCCGCCGCCCGTCCTGCTCCGGCCCGGCCGCGCCCCCCGGCTGCTGGACCTGCCCACCGGGGCGCCGCTGGGTGTCGGCGGCGTCCCCTTCCGCACCGCGGCCCTGGACCTGCGGGCCGGGGACAGCCTCGTCCTCTACACCGACGGGCTGGTGGAGACCCGCGACGAGCCCATCGACGCCCGCCTGGGCTCCCTGCTGCGCCTGCTCGCCGAACCCTGCGACTCCCTGGAGGCGACCTGCGACCGGGTGCTGACCGTGCTGCGCCACCCCGGCCGCGACGACGACGTCGCCCTGCTCATCGCGCAGCTCACCCCAGACCGGGGCTGAGCGGCCCGGATCGCGCCGGGCACGGCTCCGGCATGAGCGAATTGCAAAATTATGCAATTAATTACATGCTGTGTTCGGTGTGTCGGCAAGTGCCCGCGGGCGTGCCGGTGTCCAGCGACGCCCCGGAGTCCCGGGGCCGAAGGGGGTCCGTGGTCATGCCGGTTCCGCTCCACCGGGCGAAGCCCGAGTTCTCCCGGCGGATGCCCGGCTCCCGGCAGGTGCACGGCTCGTGACGGAGCGGCTCGAAGCCCTGCCCCTGCGCCATGTGCTGACCCTGCCCGCGATGGGCGCCGCCGTCCGCACGGCGCGCGAGACCACCGAGCAGGTGCTGGTCGAGTGGGGCATCGGCCTGAACCACCCCGGCGTCGGCCCCGCCCTGCTGATCCTCAGCGAGCTGGTCGCCAACAGCGTCCGGCACGCGGCCGTGCTCTCCCCGAACGTGACCGTGCTCTACGCGGCGGGCCCGGACACGTTCGCGTTCGGCGTCCACGACCGCCACCCGTACCGGCCCGCCCTGCACGCACCGGCCGTCGGCGCGACCGGCGGCCTGGCCACGGTCGTCGAACTCACGCTGGCCCTCGGCGGCACGGCCGTCGTGCGCGAGGACGCGGACGGGCTGGGCAAGAGCATCTGGATCACCGTGCCCCTGCGATGAGGAACGGGCGGGCCGCCGCCCGGCAACGCGCCCGGCGTCCGGGAACGCCCGGGGCCCCGGCACCGGTTCCGCCGCACTTCATCCCGTACCTGCCACCAGAACATTACGAATTGTTAATGTCGGCAATTCGCGAGGCCCGCGCATCGGAGCGGGCACGCGAGGATGGCCCCATGGCGAAGAGTTTTGGGTGGACGCGATGCACGGGACACGTACGACCACGACGGACCGGCCGGACGGCCGGTACCGGGTGCGCGAGGCCGCTGCGATGAGTGCTCCGCTGTACCAACTGAAGGCCGAGTTCTTCAAGACGCTCGGTCACCCCGTGCGGATCCGGGTGCTGGAGCTCCTCAGCGAGCGGGAGCACGCGGTGTCCGAGATGCTGTCCGAGATCGGTGTCGAGCCGGCCCACCTCTCGCAGCAGCTGGCCGTGCTGCGGCGGGCGAACCTGGTGGTCACCCGCCGGGAGGGCTCGGGCGTGTACTACTCGCTGGCGAACGCGCAGGTGGCGGAGTTGCTGAGGGTCGCCAGGACCATCCTGTCGGGGGTCCTCGCCGGCCAGGCCGAGCTGCTGGCCGACCTGCGCGCGGCCGACCCGGACCGGAGCTAGGGCCTCTCGTTTGGATCATGCCGGGCTCGCGTGCCCCGGTGCGCACGCTCGCGGCGTTGTCGTCGGTCGCCGACGCTCCGCGTCGCCTCCCTCCTCCGCCTTGCGATCGCACGCACCGGACCCCGCTCACTGATCCGGCCTGATCCAAACGAAAGACCCTGGGGCGGGACCGGCGCCAGGACGGGAACGGTCCGGGGCCCGGATTCCGCCGGGTCCGGGGCCCGCCACGCGCACCACGGCCCGTTCATCGTTTCCGTAAAGATCCTCCCCAAGCACTAGTCTGATTCTTTTGCCTACCCATTACTCTTATGGGAAGGCCACGCAGGGTGGCCATGGAGGAGTGAGATGAGGAGCAGCAACCCGGTCTTCTCGCGACGGGGCTTCAGCCGCGACAACGGATACGCGGGCTTCAACGCGGCGCCGCAGGCCGGGGCCCCCGCAGCGGGCACCAACCCGTACGCGCAGGGCGCCGCCGCGAACCCGTACGCCACCAACCCCTACGCCCAGCCGGACGCCCAGTACGGCGCCCCGCAGGCGCCGACGCGCTCCGGCGCGATGACGATCGACGACGTCGTCACGCGGACCGCGATCACGCTCGGCACCGTGGTGCTCGGCGCCGCGGCCGCCTGGGCCCTGCTGCCGGTCGACGCGGCCAACCTCGGCAAGTCGTACGGCATCGCGATCGGTGCCGCGCTGGTGGCGTTCGTCCTGTCGCTCGTCCAGTCCTTCAAGCGCAAGCCCGTTCCGGCGCTGATCGTCTCGTACGCGGCCTTCGAGGGCGTCTTCCTCGGGGTGATCTCCAGCGCGGTCAGCACGTACATCGGACCGGGCGTCGTGGTGCAGGCGGTGATGGGCACCATGTGTGTCTTCGCCGGTGTGCTCATCGCGTACAAGATGCGCTGGATCCGCGTGACCCGCCGCTTCTACGGCTTCGTCATGGCGGCCGCCATGGGCTTCATGCTCCTGATGGTGGTCAACCTGCTGTTCACCGTCTTCAGCGGCGGTGACGGCCTGGGCTTCCGCAGCGGCGGCCTCGGCATCCTCTTCGGTGTCATCGGCATCATCCTCGGCGCCTGCTTCCTGGCGCTGGACTTCAAGCAGGTCGAGGACGGCATCGCGTTCGGCGCCCCGCGCGAGGAGTCCTGGCTGGCCGCCTTCGGCCTCACCATGACCCTGGTGTGGATCTACCTGGAGATGCTGCGTCTGCTCTCCATCCTGAGCGGCGACGACTGACCGTCGCGGCAACCGTGGTACCCGTACGACGGGAACGGCCCGCAGGCACTGTGCCTGCGGGCCGTTCCCGTTTCCTGTGCTTCTCGTGCTTCTCGCCGTGCTTCCCGGCCGCTCGTGCTGCTCGTGCTGCTCGTGTCGCTCGCGAGGGGAGGCGTCGGCTCGTTGGCGGGCGACCGGCGGGGGCGCGTAGGGTCGCGGGGTGCTCGATACGACCCCGCTGATCACCGCCGTGGACCGCTTCGCCGACCGGCTGCGCGCCGCCCCGCAGAGCCGTCTCCAGCGCGGAGCCGCCGCCGAGGCGCTCGCCGCGGCCAGGGAGCTCGCGCTGCGGGCGCAGAGGATCGAGGCGCCGGACCGGGAGCCCCGGACCATGCCGGACGCGGGGGCCTTCGCGGTCGGCGACCAGCTCGCCGTGGCGGGGCGCGATCTGGCGGTGGCACTGGAAACGGCCTCGTCGACCGAGCTCGACGAGGCCGTGCGATTCGTCATGGAAGCGGCTGAGCGGGCATTCGCCTAGCCGGTGGCCGCTGGTCGGAAACCGGTGACCGTGGAGGGCGGGACCGGGGGCGACCGGGCCGGTGGCCGACGGGAGCCGTTCTGCGCGTGTGCCGCGGTGTCAGAACGAGGCGATGACGCGGTCGGCGAGGATGTAGACGTTCTCCTTGCCGCAGGAGAACGTCAGCGCGTACGCGCCGGAGACACCGGAACCGCCCAGCAGAACCGGGTGCTCGCCCGCCAGGAGGGATTCGGACAGTCGTTCGGCCGTCTCACGGTGTCCCGGGGTCATGCAGAGCGTGGTGCCGTCGGCGAAGACGTAGACGTCGAGCGTGCCGAGCGGGCCGGGGCGCACGTCGGCGAGCTCCGTACGGCTGTCGGCGAGCTCTTCGAGGCGGTTGACGGTGCGCTCGTGATCGGTGACGACGGGGGTCTGCACCGGTACGAAGTCGGGGTGCGAGGGGTGGCGGCGACGGGCCGCGGCCAGCTCGGGGGAGTCCTCGGTGAACTCCGTGGCCCCGGTCAGCTCCGTCATGTCCGAGAGCCCGGTCAGCTCCGCCAGCTCCTCCAGGGCCTCGGTGGCGTCGAGGTCCATCGCGTCCAGCCCCGCGAAGTCCGACTGACGAGGCATGAAGAACGGTCCCTCCTCGCCCGTTCCGACCGGACCGCCCAGCAGAGACGGGGCGTCGGCGGCGTCACGGGCCTCCTGGGAGGCCCAGAAGGCGCGGGCCTCGGCGAGTTCGCGCTCGCGCTCCTCGGCGAGCGCGTCGGCGACGGCCGCGCGTATCTCGGCGACGGGGGTGGCGATGTCACCGCGGTTCTGCGCGGGCACGACGGTGCCGTGGGCGCGGGCTGCGGCCAGCTCCGTACGGAGGGCCGAGACCTGCTTGCGCAGCCCGTGAGCGGCGTGCAGAGCAGCAGCGCCCACCACCGTGGCAGCGGCGGTGGTCAGCAACAGGGCAAGAGGCATGGCGCTCACACATACTCCCGGTTTCAATCGATCCCCCGACTTCCTACCTCAGCTTGTCCCCTACCTGCGCCCTGTGTCAGTGCATTACGTCACGAATTGGACAGGTCTTTGGGCCCGGGGTTTAGCCCCGGGATGGGTGTGACCTGCGAGAATGACTCTCCCCCAGGAGATAGGTCACATCCTGGGGGAGATTCGGTCACGGTCGGGGCTCGGAAACAGCCACTTCGTGGTCCGGAGATCGGCCGAAAGCCATGCCCTCCGGCGACGGCCGGGTGCCGGGCCCACTAAGGCGGGCCCGGCACCCGGTTGACCCGACCCGACTCAGCTCAGCTCAGTTCAGCTCGGCTCAGTTCAGCTCAGCCGCTCGATGACCATGGCCATGCCCTGGCCGCCGCCCACGCACATGGTCTCCAGGCCGAACTGCTTGTCGTGGAACTGGAGGCTGTTGATCAGCGTGCCGGTGATCCGGGCGCCGGTCATGCCGAAGGGGTGGCCGACGGCGATGGCGCCGCCGTTGACGTTGACCTTCTCCAGCGGCAGGCCGAGGTCGCGGTAGGAGGGGATCACCTGGGCGGCGAACGCCTCGTTGATCTCGGCCAGGTCGATGTCGTCGATGGTCAGCCCCGCCCGCTTCAGCGCCTGCTTGCTGGCCTCCACCGGGCCGTACCCCATGATCTCGGGGGAGAGGCCCGAGACGCCGGTCGAGACGATCCGGGCCAGCGGGGTCAGGCCCAGCTCGCGCGCCTTGGTGTCGGACATGATCACGAGCGCGGCGGCACCGTCGTTGAGCGGGCAGCAGTTGCCCGCGGTGACCAGGCCGTCCGGGCGGAACACCGGCTTCAGGCCCTGGACGCCCTCCATGGTGACGCCCGCGCGCGGGCCGTCGTCCTTGGCGACGACCGTGCCGTCCGGGGTGGTGACCGGGGTGATCTCGCGCTCCCAGAAGCCGTTCTTGAGGGCTTCCTCGGCGAGGTTCTGCGAGCGGACGCCGAACTCGTCCATGTCCTGGCGGGTGATGCCCTTGAGCCGGGCGAGGTTCTCCGCGGTCTGCCCCATCGCGATGTACGCGTCCGGGACCAGGCCGTCCTCGCGCGGGTCGTGCCAGTCGGTGCCCTCCTGCTCGGCACGGGCCGCGGTGCGGGCCTCGGCGTCGGCGAACAGCGGGTTGTGCGTGTCCGGCCAGTTGTCGGAGTTGCCCTTCGGGAAGCGGGACACCATCTCGACACCGGCCGAGATGAAGACGTCGCCCTCGCCGGCCTTGATGGCGTGCAGCGCCATCCGGCTGGTCTGGAGGGAGGACGAGCAGTAGCGGGTGATCGTGCAGCCGGGCAGGTGGTCCATGCCCATCTGCACGGCGATGATCCGGCCCAGGTTGTTGCCCTGCTCGCCGCCCGGCAGACCGCAGCCGAGCATCAGGTCGTCGATGTCCTTCGGGTCCAGCTCGGGCACCTTCGCCAGCGCCGTCCGGATGATCGTGGCGGTCAGGTCGTCCGCGCGCAGGTCCTTCAGCGAACCCTTGAAGGCCCGGCCGATGGGGGAACGGGCGGCAGAGACGATCACGGCTTCGGGCATCACGCGGCTCCATGAGGGCTGGAAGGCGGGTTCTGGCAGGTACTGACTTGGAAGTTACCTGTACGTAAGGGCTGGGTCACCGGGCAGCGCATGTGATGCCGACCTCTTTTCTAAGCGACCGCTCAGTCGATCAATTGGCCGGGAGATTGCGCGGTTCTCCATACGGTTCCCCGCCCTTCTCCCCATCCTTCTTCCCGCTCTTCTTCTCGTGCGGTTCGCCGCCGGTCTCCCCGTCCGTTCCCCCGGTCGAGGTGCCGCTGTCCGCGCCACTGCCCGTGTCCTGCGGGGCGTTCTCGGTGCTCTCGGTGGCCTCTTCTTCCTCGTGCGTCTCCGGCTCGGGGTGGGGTTCCGTGCTCGCGGGCAGGCGCCGCCGCCTGCGCTGCTTGAGGAGTGCCCAGGGGGCCCGGGCCCCCGTGACCTCCGTACCGGCCTCCTTGGCCGCCTGGGAGGCCGCCTCGGCCACCGGCAGCATGTCCTCGCGCCGGGCCCCGTCCAGCCGCTCGGACTCCGGCCACAGCCCCAGCGCCGCGCAGAGCGTGGGCAGCACCGCCATCGCCGCCGTGGCGTAGCCCTCCGCCGACGGGTGGTAGTTGTCCGGCCCGAACAGCTCCCGGGGGTTCGCCTCGAACTCCGGCCCGAGCAGGTCGCCCAGCGACACCGTGCGCCCGCCCTGCTCCACCGAGCCGATCGTCTGGGCCGCCGCCAGCTGCCGGCTCACCCGCCGGGCCAGCCAGCGCAGCGGCTGGTAGACCGGCTCGATCGTGCCCAGATCGGGGCAGGTGCCGACCACGACCTCGGCACCCGCGGTGCGCAGCCTGCGCACCGCGGTGGTCAGACAGCGCACCGACTGGGTGGCCGGGATCCGGTGCGTGACGTCGTTCGCGCCGATCATGATCACGCACACGTCGGGGGTGCGGGAGGCGTCGGCGAGCAGCAGCGAGACCTGCCGTTCGAGATCGTCCGACCGGGCCCCCGGCTGGGCGACGTTGCGCAGGTCCACCGGCCGTTCGGAGACCGCCGCGAGCCCCGACGCGAGCAGCGCGCCCGGTGTCTGTCCGGCCCGGCGCACCCCCTGTCCGGCCGCCGTCGAATCCCCCAGCAACCCCAGTCGCAGCGGTTCCGCGGGCCCGGCGAACGCCACCCCGTACCGCCCGTCGGCGCTCGGCGGAACCGGTGCGATACCGCCGCCCACCTGCCGTTTCGCCAGCTGGACCTCCGCCAGCAGGACGCCCACCGCCGCCGCACCGAGCAACCCGATGCTGCCGCCGCCGTAGGCCGCGCCCGCCGCGATCCGCCGTGCCACCCTCGCTCTCGACACAGTCCGGTCCACCTCCTCGTCGCCGTACCGCCGTACATACAGCTAACTGCCCCGCGGTGACCGCCGCTCAATCGCTTCGCCCAATCCCGCCCCCGTACGCATACCCTTGCCGGACCATTACGGAGACCCCGGAGTAGACGGTGCAATTCCACGATTCGATGATCAGTCTCGTAGGCAATACCCCGCTGGTGAGGCTGCGCAATGTCACGGCCGGCATCCAGGCGACGGTCCTGGCCAAGGTCGAGTACTTCAACCCCGGCGGTTCGGTCAAGGACCGGATCGCCCTGCGCATGATCGAGGCGGCCGAGCAGAGCGGCGAGCTGAAGCCGGGCGGCACGATCGTCGAGCCGACCAGCGGCAACACGGGCGTCGGTCTGGCGATCGTCGCCCAGCAGAAGGGGTACAAGTGCATCTTCGTCTGCCCGGACAAGGTGTCCACGGACAAGATCAATGTGCTGCGCGCCTACGGGGCCGAGGTCGTCGTCTGCCCGACGGCCGTTGACCCCGAGCACCCCGACTCCTACTACAACGTCTCCGACCGGCTGGTCCGGGAGACGCCGGGAGCCTGGAAGCCGGACCAGTACTCGAACCCCAACAACCCGCGCTCGCACTACGAGACCACCGGCCCCGAGCTGTGGGAGCAGACGGACGGGAAGATCACCCACTTCGTCGCGGGCGTCGGCACGGGCGGCACGATCAGCGGCACCGGCCGCTACCTCAAGGAGGTCAGCGACGGTGCGGTGAAGGTGATCGGCGCGGACCCGGAGGGCTCGGTCTACTCCGGCGGCTCCGGGCGCCCGTACCTCGTCGAGGGCGTCGGCGAGGACTTCTGGCCGAGCGCCTACGACCGCACGGTCACGGACGAGATCGTCGCCGTGTCCGACAAGGACTCCTTCCAGATGACCCGCCGCCTGGCCAAGGAGGAGGGCCTGCTCGTCGGCGGCTCCTGCGGGATGGCCGTGGTCGGTGCGCTGGAGGTCGCCAAGCGGCTGGGCCCGGACGACGTGGTCGTCGTCCTGCTGCCGGACAGCGGACGCGGGTACCTGAGCAAGATCTTCAACGACGAGTGGATGGCGGACTACGGGTTCCTGGAGGACGCCGGTCCGTCGGCCCGGGTCGGGGACGTGCTCGCCCACAAGGAGGGCCCGATCCCGACGCTCGTCCACATGCACCCCGAGGAGACCGTCGGCGAGGCGATCGAGGTCCTGCGCGAGTACGGCGTCTCGCAGATGCCGATCGTGAAGCCGGGGGCCGGCCACCCGGACGTGATGGCCGCCGAGGTCGTCGGTTCCGTGGTGGAGCGGGAGCTGCTCAACGCGCTGTTCGCGCAGAGCGCCTCGCTCTCCGACCCGCTGGAGAAGCACATGTCGCCGCCGCTGCCGCAGGTCGGCTCCGGCGAACCGGTCGAGGACCTGATGGCGGCGCTCGGCGGCACGAACGCGGCGGACGCGGCGATCGTGCTGGTGGAGGGCAAGCCGAAGGGCGTCGTCAGCCGCCAGGACCTGCTGGCGTTCCTCGCCAAGAACGGACCGACCGGCAAGGCGTGACACGGGCCGGGCCTCGCGGGGCAGCGGGGCCGGGCTTCGCGAGAACGGTACGCGCGCGACATGTACGCGCAGCACCGGCTTAACACGCGTACGGCAGATTGAGGGGTGTCGGCGGGGGAGACCCGTCGGCACCCGATACGGCGACACCGGACTACGGAGCGGCTCCCGGACCTCCACCGTCGCCAGGACGCGTCGACCGGTACCGACCCGGGCCGCGTCCCTCGCGGGGACCGCCGTCGTCCCGCCCCCTGGGAGACCGGGGGTGCGGCGGTCCCCGCGACACACGGGTGCGCGGGGCGGCACGACCGTCCTCCCCGGCCCTCCTCAGCCGGTCCGCGCGGTCGTCCCGTCCGCCAGCAGGGCGATGCGCCGCGCCGTCTCGCTGCCGGGCTCCGGGGTGTAGACCACCAGGGACTGGTCGGGGTCGCCGGCCGCGCCGAGCGTCTCGTACGGGAGAACGAGCTCGCCCGCCACCGGGTGGTCGAGGCGCTTGACGCCGCAGGTCTTCGCCTTCACCCGGTGATCCGCCCACAGCCGGCGGAAATCCTCGCTCCTCAGGGACAGCTCACCCACCAGCGCGGCCAGTTTCCTGTCACCGGGACGCAGCCCTGCGTCCAGCCGCAGGTGCGCCACCGTCTCCGCCGCCACCGCCGCCCAGTCCGGGTACAGCTTCCGCGCCGCCGGTTCCAGGAACACCTGGCGCGGCATGTTGCGCTCGGCGGCGGACATCCGGGAGAAACCGACGAGGGCGTCCCCCAGCGCGTTCCAGGCCAGTACGTCCATCCGGCGGCCCAGCACGAACGCCGGGGCGGCCACGAGCGAGTCCAGCACCAGGCGCAGCCCGGGACGGACCCGCTGGGAGGCGGCCGGAGCGGAGGTGCGCGGCCTGGGGCGCGCCACGGTGCGCAGGTACGCGTGCTCCGTCTCGTCCAGCCCCAGTACCCGGGCTATCGAGTCGAGCACCGCGTCCGAGACGCTCGGGCCGCGTCCCTGCTCCAGCCGGACGTAGTAGTCGACGCTCACCCCCGCCAGCTGCGCCACCTCCTCGCGCCGGAGGCCGGGCACGCGCCGCCGCCCGTACGCCCGCAGCCCCACGTCCTCGGGCTGGATGAGGGCCCGGCGCGAGCGGAGGAAATCACCGAGGTCAGCGTCCATGGCTCCGATCGTAGGAGAAGCCCTCGTACCGAACCTGGTACTGGCAGACCCAGGAACAGCCTCACCCTGGGTGGCCGGGAGGCCGCCGCGCAGAGTGGGACCGGGCCCGGGGAGACGCTCCGGGCCCGGAGCGCACAAGGAGCACGACATGTCGTACGAGAGCCTCGCCGGCCGCACCGCCGTCGTCACCGGAGCCGCCAGCGGAATGGGCAGTGCGACCGCCCGGCTGCTCGCCGCACAGGGAGTCCGGGTCGCCCTGCTGGCCCGGCGCGCGGAGCGGCTGACGGAGCTGGCCGCCACGATCGCGGCGGCGGGCGGCAGGGCGCTCGCCGTCCCCACCGACGTCACCGACCAGGCGTCCGTCGACGCCGCGGCCGAGCTGGTGCACGACACGTTCGGCCGGGTGGACCTGGTGGTCAACGCGGCCGGGGTGATGCTGCCCAACCCGGTGGACGCCGGCCGGGCGGACGAGTGGCAGCGGATGATCGACACCAACGTGACCGGCGCCCTGCGGATCATCCGGGCCTTCACGGCCGACCTGGTGGCGGCCGCGGCCGAGGGCCGCACCGCGGACCTGGTGAACATCTCGTCCATCGGCGCGCACGTCACGTTCCCCGACTACGCGGTGTACGGGGCGACGAAGGCCGCGCTGACCCACCTGTCCACGTCGCTGCGCACCGAGTTCGGCCCCCGCGACGTGCGCGTCACCAACATCGAGCCGGGCCTCACCGACACGGAACTGGCCGACCACATCGACAACGCCGAGCTGAGCGGACAGCTCGACGGCATGTTCGAGGCCCTCGGGGCGTTGTCCGGGGACGAGATCGCCGACCTGATCGCCTACGCCACCAGCCGGGCGCGCCACATCAACCTGCGCCAGCTGATCGTGCAGCCCACCCGCCAGGCGTAGGGGCGCCCGCTCAGTCCTCCCAGTCGGAGGCCGGGCGCCCGGAGCGCCGGTGGAGGAACGGCCGGCCGCGGGCGGCGTGCACCACGTTGACCGCGACGATCCCGAGCCAGGCGACGACCAGGCCACCGGTGTGGGCCGTCTGCGCGCCGATCGCCGACAGCGGCACGGCCAGGACCAACGAGATGATCGCGAAGCCGTAGCGCTCCGCGAAGTCGCCCAGCGGATGCGAGGGGCGCGCGCCCCTGGCGAGGCTCACCCGCTGTTCGGCCAGGTGGCGCCGGACACGGAGGTCGAGCGTGGAGTCGAGCCGGTGCTCGACCTTCTCCAGGAAGGATTCGACGAGCGCGGAGTCGTACTCCGGGCCCAGCTCGCTACGGGCACGCAGGGCGGCGTCGAGCTCGTTCCTGAGCTCGGAGTCTCCGGCTTTCATGCCCCTCAGACTAGGAACCGCCGGCCCCGCGCGCAGTGGGGCTGTCCCCCCTCTTCCCCGGGGGGAACGCCTCACGGAGGGAGCCGGCGGGAGTCCCGGAAAGTCGTCCGTAACATTCGCCGCCGCCGGTGCGTGTACCTGGTGAGAACAGCGTCCGGGCGATGAACCGTCCCCGGGCTACGACAGTTTCCCGGGGACGGGCGGACGGAGGACGATGCTGACGGGGGCCGAGGATTTCGACGCGTTCTACACGGCCACGGCCAAGCGGCTGGTCGCCACCGTCTACGCGACGACCGGCGATCTGGCGGAGGCGGAGGACGCGGTGCAGGAGGCGTACGTACGGGCGTGGCAGCGCTGGGACCGCCTGGTGCGCGAGGGCGATCCGCTCCCCTGGGTGCGGACGGTGGCGGTGCGGCTGGCGATCAGCACCTGGCGCAGGACGCGCAACCGGGTGCGCGCGCACTTCCGGCACGGGCCGCCCGCGGACGTGCCGGGCCTCTCGGCGGACCGGGTGGCGCTGCTGGACGCCCTCGGCGAACTGACCGCCGAGCAACGCCGGGCCGTGGTCCTGCACCACCTGCTGGACCTCCCGGTGGAAGACGTGGCGCGTGAGACGGGTGTGTCGAACGGTGCGGTACGGACCCGGCTCCACCGGGCCCGCAAGGTGCTCGGCGAGCGGCTGGCCGACCCCCTTGCCACCGCCGGACGGGTGGGGAGTGCGGACCATGGCTGAGGTCGAGGAACTGCTGGACGGGGTCGCGGTGCGGCTGCCCGCCGCCGAGGAGATCCGGCGGCGGGGGCAGCGGCGCCGGACGCGCCGCAGGACGGGCGCGGCGGCACTGTGCGCGGTCGCGCTGGCGGCCGCCGGGGCGTGGGCCCTGCTGCCGGGCGGCACGGGCCGGCCGGACGACCGGGGCATCGTGGCCACCACGCCGGACAACCCGTTCCGCGAGGACGGTGCGGTCCGGACGCTGCCCGCGAAGGAGGTGCCGCTGTACGACACGTGGCACTGGAAGAAGAACGAGGGGCGGCACGTCGACTCCGACGCCCGCGGCGACCTCCTGAACCGGGCGGGACTCGGCACGTTCTGCCCGGCCGCCTCCACCGGGCCGAACCCGGGGGCGAACACGGTCGACCGGATCGGCTACACCGCGGAGTACCGGGGCGTGGGCAAGGCCGTGGCCCGGCAGTGCCTCGTCGAGTACGACGACGAGACCACGGCCCGGGACGAGTTGAGGACGGTGCTCGCCGGACTGGACGCGGACGGTCTGAGCCGTACGCCGGGTGCGGCGCAGGACGGAGGGGGAGGCGCACCGGAAGGCGTGGCGGGCCCGGAGGAGGTCACCGCCTGGTCCGGGAAGGTGCCGGGCGGGCATACGCTCCGGGTCTTCACACAGCGCTGGAAGTCCTGGGTCTCGGTGGTCGAGGTCCTGGACGGCGAGTCCTGAGCGCCGGGTCCCGGAACCCGGGGCCGGGAACGGTCCCGGACCCGGGTTCCGGTGACCCGGCTGCATATGGACATGCAGATGCCATGCTGGCTGAATGGATCTGTCGGCGCCGGATCATGGTGCGCCGGATCGACCGAGGGGACAGCATGAGCGGGAGCGGCCCGGCCGCGCGGTTGCAGCAGCTCTTCGAGGGGCGCCGGCTCACACCCACCCAGCGCCGGATCGCGCACTCGATGGTGCGCAGGGCCGGGGACGTGCCGTTCCTGTCGAGCGTGGAGCTGGCCGAACTCGCCGGGGTGAGCCAGCCGTCCGTCACCCGGTTCGCCGTGGCGCTCGGTTTCGACGGCTATCCGGCGCTCCGCAAGCACCTGCGGGAGGTCGCCCCCGCCGAATCCGCGCCGGGGGACGGGGACGACGCGTACAACGAGTACCAGCAGGCGGTGCTCGGCGAGATCGAGAACCTGCGGCACCTGGCCGAACTGCTCGCCGACCCGGGGCCCGTCGAGCGCGCGGGCAGGCTGCTGGCCGCCTCGCGCCCGCTGCCGGTGCTCGGGCTGCGGGCCGCCTCCTCCCAGGCGCGCGGCTTCGGGTACTTCGCGGCCAAGGTCCACCCCGACGTCCGGGTGCTCGACGAGGGCGGCAGCATGCTGGCCGACCGGATCGACGCCGCCCGGCGCGCGGGCGCCACCGCGCTGATCTGCTTCGCGCTGCCCCGGTACCCGAAGGAGGTCGTGGACGCCCTCGCGTACGCGCGGGAACAGGGGCTGACCGTCGTGTCCGTCGCGGACTCCGCCTTCGCGCCCGTCGCCGGGCACAGCGACCTGCTGATTCCGGCCGCCGTCGGCACCGGGCTCGCCTTCGACACCGCGTGCGCGCCCATGCTGCTGGGCCGGGTGCTGCTGGAGGCGATGTGCGACGCCCTGCCCGACGCGCAGGCGCGGCTGGAGGAGTTCGACGCGCGGGCGGCGGCGCGGGGGCTGTTCGTGGAGTGAGGCCGCCGCCGGACGGGTGCGCACCGGGGACGAGCCGGGTGCCGGGCATGGACCGGCTTGCGCACAATGGGGCGGTGTTGGAACTGCTGCCGGGGATCGGTGTGGAGCTGCCGGGCGGGGCCGGGACGCTCCGGTTCGGAACGGGGCCCGAGGAGGCCCTGGACCGGCTGGAGGCGGCCGCGCCCCGGACGTACCGGGGGTTGCAGTGCGGCTCGTTGACGCTCGCGGACTACTCCGAACCGCGCCACGCCCATGACGCCTGGTCCTTCGGCTACCTCCACCAGCCGCAGTGGAACGTCGTCGCCGAGTTCGACGGAGTTCGGCTGATCCTGGACGGCGGGGGACCGGACGCGGCGGACCGGCTCGCGCGGATCAGGATCACGGGGAGGCGGCCGGGGTCCGGCGCGCGGGGCCCGGGGGTGGTGTGGGACGGCGTCGACCTGTTCGGGCACCCCGCCGAGGAGGTGCTCGACGTGCTCCCGGAGCCGGTCCGGCCACCGGAGGCCCGGGGGTGGGTGGCCGTGCCGCGGCTCTCGCTCCGTCTGGACGGGCAGAACGTCCCGGCCGGTGAGCCGTGGCGGGAACTGGTCCTGGCGGGGGACGGCCACGGGGGCTGGGAGCGCTGCTGCCGGGGACGGTTCGGCTGTGTCGCGGGCGGAAACGGCATGGTCGGGATCATGCTCTGACGACCCCGTACCGGGTCCTGTCGTTCCGTACCGGCCCCGTGCTCCCTACGGGCCCGGCTCGTTCCGCGTCGGTCGCCCCGTCGTTTCTCAGGAACCGCTCATCTGCGGCCACTACCCTCCGGCCCCGACAGGACCGGCCGGAGGCCGGGGACGCCGTGGGAAGAGAGGTACGGACGTGGGGCGCGGAGCGCAGTCGTTGGCGAGGGTGGCCGTGATCGTACGGGCCGGGGCCGCGCCGCTGTGGTGGCCGGGGCTGCTGGCGGCGGCGATCGGTGCGCTGGTGCCGGGGCTCACCGGGCGCCGGATCGGGCTGCTGGCCGGGGCGGCCCTGTTCCTGGTCACCGCCGCCGCGGTGGCCCTGGTGCGCGGGCGGCGGTACGCGGCGCTGGCGGCGGATGCCACCCGCGCCGGGCGGTCCGACTTCCTCCAGGACCGGGCCGTGACCGTGCGCAACTGGCGGCGCGGGCACCGGTGGTGGCTGCTCGGGGCGTTCCTGGCCGCCGTCGCCAGTGCGTTCCTGCTGCCCGGCGCCGGCGGGCTGGTGCTGGCCGGGGCCGGGGCCGGACTGTGGATCAAGGCCGCCCGGATCGGCCGGGCCGAGCACCGGGGCGACGTCCTGTACTGGGTGCGGACCGACTGGACGGAGCGCGGGCGGCCCGCGGGCAAGCGGGTCGAGGGGTACCGGACCACCGGACCGATGGCGGGGGACGCCGCGTTCGGCGGGGCGCCGCGCCGGGGCTGAGCCCCCGCGCGGCCCGACCCGATCGGCCCCGCGTCCGGGCACACCGGCGCGGGGCTGTTGACTACGAGTATTCAGACCTTCAGGATGTGAATAGAAGACTTACAGTCGCGAGGAGGCGCCGCCATGTCAGGACCCCGCCCCGTACGGGCACCGCGCGGTACGGAACTGAGTGCCCTGGGATGGCAGCAGGAAGCCGCCCTGCGCATGCTGCAGAACAACCTCGACCCCGAGGTCGCCGAGCACCCCGACAAGCTCGTCGTCTACGGCGGCACCGGCAAGGCGGCCCGCGACTGGCGCTCCTTCGACGCGATGGTGCGCACGCTCAGGACCCTCAAGCAGGACGAGACCATGCTGGTCCAGTCCGGCCGCCCGGTCGGCGTCATGCAGACGCACGAGTGGGCGCCGCGGGTGCTGATCGCCAACTCCAACCTGGTGGGCGACTGGGCGAACTGGGAGGAGTTCCGCCGCCTGGAGCAGCTCGGACTCACCATGTACGGCCAGATGACCGCCGGTTCGTGGATCTACATCGGCACCCAGGGCATCCTCCAGGGCACCTACGAGACCTTCGCCGCCGTCGCCGCGAAGAAGTTCGGCGGGACGCTGGCCGGCACCATCACCCTGACCGCCGGACTCGGCGGCATGGGCGGCGCCCAGCCGCTCGCCGTGACCATGAACGACGGCGTCGCGATCTGCGTCGACTGCGACCCGCGCGCCATCGAGCGCCGCATCGAGCACCGCTACCTGGACGTGCGCGCCGACTCCCTGGAGCACGCCCTCCAGCTGGCCACCGAGGCCCGGGACGCCCGCCGCCCGCTCTCCATCGGGCTGCTGGGCAACGCGGCGGAGCTGCTGCCCCGGATGCTCGCCGAGGGGGCGCCGATCGACATCGTCACCGACCAGACCAGCGCGCACGACCCGCTCTCGTACCTCCCGCTCGGCGTCGACTTCGACGACATGGCCTCGTACGCCGCCGAGAAGCCCGCCGACTTCACGCAGCGCGCCCGGGAGTCGATGGCCAGGCACGTCGAGGCGATGGTCGGCTTCATGGACGCCGGGGCCGAGGTCTTCGACTACGGCAACTCGATCCGCGGCGAGGCGCAGCTGGCGGGCTACGACCGGGCCTTCGACTTCCCCGGCTTCGTGCCCGCCTACATCCGGCCGCTGTTCTGCGAGGGCAAGGGCCCGTTCCGCTGGGCCGCGCTGTCCGGCGAGGCGTCCGACATCCACAAGACGGACAAGGCGATCCTCGACCTCTTCCCGGAGAACGAGTCGCTGCACCGCTGGATCAGGATGGCCGGCGAACGCGTCCACTTCCAGGGCCTGCCCGCCCGGATCTGCTGGCTCGGCTACGGCGAGCGCGACCGGGCCGGCGAGCGCTTCAACGACATGGTGGCGAGCGGCGAACTGGCCGCCCCGCTGGCCATCGGCCGCGACCACCTGGACTGCGGCTCCGTGGCCTCCCCGTACCGGGAGACCGAGTCCATGCTCGACGGGTCCGACGCGATCGCCGACTGGCCGCTGCTGAACGCCATGGTCAACGTGGCGTCCGGGGCCTCCTGGGTCTCCCTCCACCACGGCGGCGGCGTCGGCATGGGACGGTCCATCCACGCCGGACAGGTGACGGTCGCCGACGGCACGCGGCTCGCGGGCGAGAAGATCCGCCGGGTGCTCACCAACGACCCGGGCATGGGCGTCATCCGGCACGTCGACGCCGGGTACGACATCGCGGAGTCGGTCGCCGCCGACAAGGGCGTACGGGTGCCGATGAAGGAGGACGGCCAGTGAGCCTGCCGACCGGCGGCGCGGGCTCCGGGGCGTCGTCGTTCCAGGAGATGTGGCGGGAGCTGCTGCCGGTCGGCCGGAACCGGGACAGCGGCGGCTACCGCCGCTACGCCTGGACCGGGGCCGACGCCGACTGCCGCGCCTGGTTCCGCGCCCAGGCCGAGGCACGCGGGCTCGCCTACGAGGTGGACCGCAACGGCAACCAGTGGGCCTGGCTCGGCGACCCGCTCGCCGGGGACGCCGTCGTCGCCGGATCGCACCTCGACTCCGTGCCCGACGGCGGCGCCTTCGACGGCCCGCTCGGGGTGGTCTCCTCCTTCGCCGCGCTCGACGAACTCCGCCACAGGGGAGTGGAGTTCACCCGGCCGCTGGCGATCGGCAACTTCGGCGACGAGGAGGGGGCCCGGTTCGGCCTCGCCTGCGTGGGCTCCCGGCTCGCCGCCGGACAGCTGACCACGGAGGCGGCCCACCGGCTCCGCGACGGCGACGGCGTCACCCTGCCGCAGGCCATGGAGGCGGCCGGATACGACCCCGAGGCCATCGGCCCGGACCCCGAACGGCTCGCCCGCATCGGCGCGTTCGTCGAACTCCACGTCGAGCAGGGCCGCGCCCTCGACCTCACCGGCGACCCGGTCGGCATCGCCTCCGCGATCTGGCCGCACGGCCGCTGGCGGTTCGACTTCCGCGGCGAGGCCAACCACGCGGGCACCACCCGCCTCGTCGACCGGCGCGATCCCATGCTCACGTACGCCGAGACCGTGCTGGCCGCCCGCCGCGAGGCCGAATTCGCCGGGGCCGTCGCCACGTTCGGCAAGATCTCCGTCGAACCGAACGGCGTCAACGCGATCCCGTCCCTCGTCCGGGGCTGGCTCGACTCCCGCGCCGCCGACCAGGCCGCCCTCGACACGGTGGTCACCGGCATCGAGCGGGCCGCCCGGGAACACGCCGAGCGGGCCGGGATCGACCTCGACGTCGTACGGGAGTCCTTCACGCCCGTCGTCGAGTTCGAGCACGCCCTGCGCGACGAGCTCGGCCGGATCCTCAAGGGCCGCGACGGCGACGGCCGGGCGGTCCCCGTCCTCGGCACCGGGGCCGGACACGACGCGGGTATTTTGTCCGCCTCGGTCCCCACCGCCATGCTGTTCGTGCGCAACCCCACCGGCGTCTCGCACTCCCCGGCCGAACACGCGACCGAGGACGACTGCGTGGCCGGAGTGATCGCACTCGCCGACGTACTGGAAGGTCTCGCGTGCAGCTGACAACGGAGCCGGCGGGCCGGTCCGCCACCGTGACGTACTGGCTGTCCCACGCCTGGCTCGGCACCCATGTCGAGCCGGGCGTCGCCCTGGACGTCTCCGACGGGGTCATCGCGGGCGTCCGCACCGGCGTCGCCACCCCGCCGCCGGGCGCCACCGTGCTGCGCGGGCTCACCGTCCCCGGCCTCGCCAACACCCACTCGCACGCCTTCCACCGCGCCCTGCGCTCCACCGTCCAGGTCGGCTCCGGCACCTTCTGGACCTGGCGCGAGACCATGTACCGGGTCGCCTCCCGGCTCACCCCCGACTCGTATCACGACCTCGCCCGCGCCGTGTACGCCGAGATGGCGCTGGCCGGCATCACCGCGGTCGGTGAATTCCACTACCTGCACCACGCGCCGGACGGCACCCCCTACGACAACCCGAACGCCATGGGCGAGGCCCTGATCGCGGCGGCGGCCGAGGCCGGCATCCGGATCACCCTGCTGGACACCGCCTACCTCTCCGCCGGATTCGGCGAGCGCCCCACCCGGTACCTGCCGCCGGACCGGTACCAACTGCGGTTCTCCGACACCACCGCGGAAGCCTGGGCCGAACGCGCCTCGCTCATCGAGGGCGGCGACCACGCCCTGATCGGCGCCGCCGTCCACTCCGTGCGCGCCGTGCCCGCCGATCAGCTCGCCACCGTGGCCGCCTGGGCCGAGGAACGGCGGGCGCCGCTCCACGTCCACCTCTCCGAGCAGACCGCCGAGAACGACGCCTGCCTCGCCGTCCACGGCCGCACGCCCACCCGGCTCCTCGCCGACCACGGCGTCCTCGGCCCGCGCACCACCGGCATCCACAACACCCACCTCACCGACGAGGACATCGCGCTGATCGGCTCCTCGGCGACCGGCACCTGCATGTGCCCCACCACGGAACGCGACCTCGCCGACGGGATCGGGCCGGCCGTCGCCCTCCAGCGGGCGGGCTCGCCGCTCTCCCTCGGCAGCGACAGCCACGCCGTGATCGACCTCTTCGAGGAGGCGCGCGCGATGGAACTCGACGAGCGCCTGCGCACCCGGACCCGGGGCCACTGGACGGCGGCGGCCCTGCTGCGCGCCGCGACCGCCGACGGCCACGCCGCGCTCGGCCGGCCGGAGGCGGGCGTCATCGAGCCCGGTGCCCCCGCCGACCTGGCGACCGTGGCCCTGGACTCCGTCAGAACAGCGGGGCCGGAGCCCCGGCTCGCCGCCGAAGCGGTCGTATTCGCCGCCTCCGCGGCCGATGTACGCCATACGGTCGTGGCGGGACGGCACATCGTCCGCGACGGCCGGCACACGCTGGTCGAGGACGTCCCCGCGGCGCTCGCCGCGACCATCGCGGCCCTGCACCGCTGAGAGCCCGGCGGGCGGCCCCCGACCGGACGGCCGCCCGCCGGACCCCGACACCCGCCCCCCGCCGCAAGGAGAGCAGCCCCCCGATGACGACGACCGCCATCACCAACATCGCGAGCCTGGTCACCAACGACCCCTCCCTCCGCTCGGATTCCCCCCTGGGCCTGGTCCGGGACGCGGCCGTCGTCATCGAGGGCGACCGGGTCGTCTGGGCCGGTGAATCAAGCAAAGCACCCGCCACCGACAACACCGTCGACGCGGGCGGCCGGGCGGCGATCCCCGGCTTCGTCGACTCCCACTCCCACCTCGTGTTCGCGGGCGACCGCACCGAGGAGTTCAACGCCCGGATGTCCGGCCGCGCCTACAGCGCGGGCGGCATCAGGACCACGGTCGCCGCGACCCGCGCCGCCACCGACGACGAACTCTCCGCCAACGTCGCCCGCTACCTCGCCGAGGCGCTGCGCCAGGGCACCACCACCATCGAGACCAAGTCCGGCTACGGCCTCACCGTCGAGGACGAGGCCCGCGCCCTGCGCATCGCCGCCCGGCACACCGAGGAGGTCACCTACCTCGGCGCCCACATCGTCTCCCCGGACTACGCCGACGACCCGGCCGGCTACGTCGAGCTGGTCACCGGTGCGATGCTCGACGCCTGCGCCCCGTACGCCCGTTGGGTCGACGTGTTCTGCGAGCGCGGCGCCTTCGACGGCGACCAGGCCCGTGCCGTCCTCACCGCGGGCCGGGCCCGGGGCCTGCACCCCCGCGTCCACGCCAACCAGCTCGGCCACGGCCCCGGCGTCCAGCTCGCCGTCGAACTCGACGCCGCGTCCGCCGACCACTGCACCCACCTCACCGACGCCGACGTGGACGCCCTGGCCCAGGGGAACACCGTCGCCACGCTGCTCCCGGGCGCCGAGTTCTCCACCCGCGCCGCCTGGCCGGACGCCCGTCGCCTCCTCGACGCGGGCGCCACCGTCGCGCTCTCGACGGACTGCAACCCGGGCTCGTCGTTCACGTCCTCGATGCCCTTCTGCATCGCCCTCGCCGTGCGCGACATGGGAATGACGCCGGACGAGGCGCTCTGGTCGGCCACCGCGGGCGGCGCGGCGGCCCTGCGCCGCACGGACATCGGCCGCATCGCCCCGGGCGCCCGCGCCGACCTGGTGCTCCTCGACGCGCCCAGCCACGTCCACCTCGCCTACCGGCCGGGCGTCCCGCTGGTCCACGCGGTCTGGCGGCAGGGCGAGCGCGTCCTCTGAGGGCGGGCCCGCACCGCCGCCCCCGGGAGCCCATCGGGCGTCCGCGCGCGGCCCGGTGACGGGGTGTCGGACACGACGGGGTGTCGGACACGCGGAAGGACCCGCTCCCGGAATTCGTGGGCCGGGACGGGTCCTTCACCGAGGGGCGGCGCTCACTCCTCCAGCGTCAGCCCCCTGCGGAGCTTGACCAGGGTGCGGGAGAGCAGCCGCGACACGTGCATCTGGGAGATGCCCAGCTCCTCGCCGATCTCCGACTGCGTCATGTTGGCGACGAACCGGAGCGAGAGGATCGTCCGGTCGCGCCGGGGCAGCGAGGCGATCAAAGGCTTCAGGGACTCGACGTACTCGATGCCCTCCAGCCCGTGGTCCTCGTAGCCGATGCGGTCCGCCAACGCGCCCTCGTGCTCGTCCTCCTCGGGCTTGGCGTCCAGCGAACTCGCGGTGTACGCGTTACTGGCCGCCATGCCCTCGACGACCTCGTCCTCGGTGATGCCGAGGCGGTCGGCGAGCTCGCCCACGGTGGGCGATCGGTCCAGTTGCTGGGCGAGCTCGTCGCCCGCCTTGGCCAGGTCGAGCCGCAGCTCCTGCAGCCGGCGCGGAACGCGCACGGACCAACTGGTGTCACGGAAGAAGCGCTTGATCTCGCCGATGATGGTCGGCATCGCGAACGTCGGGAACTCCACGCCCCGGCTGAGTTCGAACCGGTCGATCGCCTTGATCAGACCGATCGTGCCGACCTGGATGATGTCCTCCATCGGCTCGCTGCGGGAGCGGAACCGGGAGGCGGCGAACTTGACCAGGGCCAGGTTCAGTTCGACGAGCGTGTTGCGGACGTACGAGTACTCGTGGGTGCCCTCTTCGAGGGATTCGAGCCGCGCGAAGAGGGTCTTCGACAGTGCCCTGGCGTCCAGCGGCCCCACCTCGTCGTAGGGCGGGATCTCGGGAAGTCCTTCGAGGCCGTCGCCGTGGTCGGTGGCGACGGGGCGGCTGCCGGTGTCATCGAGGTGACCGGAGCCGGTGGTGCTGACAGCGGTACTGATGGTGCTGAGGGTGCTGCTGTTCCGCGGGCCGTTTCCGGCGTCCGCGGCAGGGGAGTCTGAGGGGGTCAGTCCTTGAGGACCTGCTGACGTCGCGTCGGGGGTACGCGGTCCGTCGAGCCGGGGTGACATGGTCTCCTCCATCGTTCTCGGCATATGGCTGCCGATGCCCATACGTGTTCCTGCGGTGAAGCGGCGCCTCCGAAGCCGGCCGTGTTTTTTTGGGGTCCCTCTACCCTTACCCGCTACGGACGGACAGTTACAAGCGCCAATTGATGCTATATGTCCGGTTTGTTGAGGTCTTCGGGTATCGTGTGGCGCACAGAGCGCGTACTGTTTCAAGGACGTCAGAGACAGCACATACGGATCTGCGCACGCGGGGACGCGGCCAGTGACGAACGGCGAAGAGGGACGGGCATGGACCGCGGGACGGTCGGCAGCGCGAACCGGGGTCGGCTTCAGGTCGAGGTCCGGACCGAGGGACGCAGCGAGGTCGTGACACCGGTGGGTGAGCTGGATCACCACACGGCGGACCTGTTGCGGGAACCCCTGGAACACGCGGTCGAGCAGGGACGGGCGCGCCTGGTGGTCGACTGCTCGCGCCTCGAATTCTGTGATTCCACCGGGCTCAATGTGCTGCTCGGTGCCCGCCTGAAGGCGGAAGCGGCCGGGGGAGGGGTCCATTTGGCCGGAATGCTGCCGGTGGTGGCGAGGGTCTTCGAGATCACCGGGGCCGAGGCGGTCTTCACCGTCCACGACTCCCTCGAAGCCGCTCTGGACGGGTGACCGCGCCGCGCGAGCGCGACCCGGGAACGCCGCCTGTTGCCCGTGTCACGCGATCGCGCGGATGAAGTGGGTGTTGTCACGATTCGGCCGGGCAGAAGACACCCGGCGGAGCCGCGGGCGACCGGTGAGCTCCCCATCTGTATCTGTACCTGAAACTGCGACTGTCACATTGTTTTGATGGCGACATGGTGAATCGGTGAGGTGAAGCGCTGATGAGCACCACCCGGCAGCATCCGCCGGGCGACCTCGGCCGCGAGCCGGAGGACGTCGGCGTGGACGCACACCTGGACGCGGGCGCCGGTGCCGCCCCCTCCTCCGGACCGGCCGAGTGGCAGTGGCACACCCTGTCGCTGCGCGACATCGGCGGCACCGTGCCGACGGCCCGCGACTTCGCCCGCCAGGCGCTCCACGAATGGGGCTGGCTCCCCGCCTCCAGCGCCGACGGCCGGGCCGCCGCCGAGGACGTCCTGCTGGTCGTCTCCGAACTGGTCACCAACGCCTGCCTGCACGCGGACGGCCCCGAGGAGATGCGCATCGCCTGCACGGCGAAGGTGCTGCGGGTGGAGGTCGTCGACTCGGGCGCGGGGCAACCCGCACCGCGCACCCCGCACCGGGCCGGCCGACCCGGCGGCCACGGCATGTTCATCGTGCAGCGGCTCTGCCTGGACTGGGGCGTCCTCCGGGTGCCCGGCAGACCCGGCAAGACGGTCTGGGCGGAGCTGGCCGCCCCCGCGTAGGGCGCCGCCCGTACGCACCACCCCTCAGGAGCGCGCCGGATCGGCGCGCTCTTTGTCTTCCCTCCTCAAGTTGCCGGGCGTACCTTGAGCGCCGATCTGATGTGTCGTCAGTAACATGCGTCGGCGCGCCCGCGCCCCGACGTGCGACGGCTCCCGAGGATTTCCGGTGACTTCCGGTGACTTCCGGCATGAGGGGAACTCAGAGGTGTCCTACCAGAAGCGAACAGCTCTCGCGCTGGCGTCCGCGCTGGCGGGCACGGTGGTGCTGATGACCGCGCCCGCCGCCCACGCCACGGTCGTGGACGTCGACTACAAGTGCAAGACCCCGATCGGCGACAAGAGCGCCGTGTCCCCCATCGACATCAAGAGCGTCAAGAGCGGCAGCGGCTACCGGCTCACGATGTCCTTCCAGAAGGGCGTCTCGTCCAGCCCCGTCGAACTGGGCAAGGGCGCGATGAACCCCAGCGCGGTGATCGAGGTGGGCGGCGCCGATCCGGGCCGGGTCCAGGTCTCCGGCCCGTCGAACTCCGCGGCGATACCCGCCAACACCCCCATCAAGATCAGCGACCTGTCGGGCACGTACACGCCGAAGAAGAGCGGCAAGGTCGACTTCACCGCCGGGGTGCTCACCATCAAGGCGCTGGGCACGACCACCACCTGCACCCCCGCCAACAACCCCGGCCCGTCGCTCCGGCTCGACGTGACGGCCGCCGGGGGCGGGGGCGCCGCGGCGACCGGCGGGAGCGGGAACGACGACCCGGCCGGCGGGCAGCTGCCGAAGACCGGTCCGCTCGACTCGGCCGTGGCGCTCGGCACGCTCGGCGGCACGGTGCTGCTGACCGGTGCGGCGGGGGTGCTGTGGCTGACCCGGCGGGGACAGCGGCAAGGAGCGGGGGCGGTGGGCCGCTAGGCGTTTCCGCAGGTACGCCCCATCCGGTACGCCCGCACCTGCGGTACGTCCGTGCCCGGCCCGACGTGCCCGGTACGTCCGTGCCCGGAGAGCCGTGGCCGGTACGTCCGGGCCCGCGGTCCATGACCCAGCCGTCGCCGTCACGCACCAGGGAGCCGCCCATGCCGCCGCCGACGACCGGCCGCGCCGTCCGACTCGCCCTCGCCGTACTGCTGTGCGCCCTCGCCGCGCCGCCGGCGGCGGCCGCCGCTCCCCGGACGCCGTCGCCCGCGAAGGACGCGGCGTGGACGGCGCGGCCCGCGGGGAGCGGTTCGGGCGGGGAGGCCGGCAGACCGTACTTCTACCTGGAGGGGGCGCCGGGCAGCGTTCTGCAGGACCGGCTCTCCGTCACCAACCCCGGTCCGTCCCCGGTCACCGTGCGCCTGCGCGGCACGGGCGGGCCCGGGGCGGCGAGTGCGCCCGGCACCGGCCCCGGGGCCTGGCTGCGGGCCGCCGCCACCGAGGTGACCGTGCCCGCCCGCACCCGCGCCGACGTGCCGTTCACCGTCACGGTCCCGGCCGGGGCGGTGCCCGGCGACCGCTCCGGCGCGATCGCCGTACGCGGCGGCGCCCGCTCGGTCGAGGTGGGCCTCCGACTGCGGATCGGCGGACCGGCCGTGGCCGCGCTCACCGTCGAGGACGTCACCGTGTCCGGCCGGACCATCCACTACACGCTGGTCAACCGGGGCAACACGGTCCTCGCCCCGGAAATCGCCGTCCGGGCCGACGGGCTGTTCGGGACGCTGCTGCGGCGCGAGGCCCGCGCCCTGCCGGTGCGCCTGCGGCCGGGACAGCGCCTCGGACTCACCGAGCCGTGGCGGGACACCCCCGCGCTGGACTCGACGACCGTCCGGCTGCGCGTCACCGCGGCGGGCGACGCGCACGGCGAGGCGACCGCCCACGCGGTCTTCGTCCCGTGGGTGCCGCTGACCGGCGGCGCACTGCTCCTCCTGGCCGCCGTCGCCATCGGCGCGTACGCGTACCGGCGCCCGGCTGGGCGGGGGAGGCCCAAGCCGGGCGACGACCGGTCCGCGCGGGACCAACAGCACTCCGGGACGAGGCATTCGGCGCAGGCGGGAGCGGAATCGTGACGGGACAGGCCGGACCGGCGGCATTCCGGAGAGACGGTCGGCGACGGACCGCGGCGCTGCTCGTCGTACTGCTGCCCGTGCTGCTGCCCGCCCTCCTGCTGCTCCCCGCGACCGGGGCCGGAGCGGTGGACACGACGGCGACGGCGGTGACGACGGCGGCGGACGCGAAGCCCGTGGTCACGCTCTCCGCCCGGCAGGCGGGCAAGGGCGGCGAGATCACCGTGAAGGGCCGCGGCTGGCGGCCGAACGCGCTGCTGATGATGCTGATCTGCGGCCGGTCCACGCCGGAGCGCGGGGTGATCGGCGGCACCAACTCCTGCGCCAACGCCGACGGCCGGGCCGTCACCACCGACGCGAAGGGCGGCTTCCGCAAGAAACTGCCGGTCGCCGAACCGCCCGTGCCCTGCCCCTGCGTGGTGCACGTCGCCACCGTCACCGGCGAACGGGCCGACGCCGACGCGGTGTTCGTCGTCGCGGGCCACCCGACCGCCCCGCTGCCGAAGGAGGGCCCGGGCGGCAGGCTCGCGGTGCTCGCCACCGCGCGACTGGAGGGCGACAGCGGCATCCTCACCTGGTTCGGGGCCCCGCCCGCCCGGCGCCTCGTCCTCACCGTGGGCAACCTCGGCTCCGCCCCGGTCGAGGACCCGGTCTTCGAGATCGGCACCGCGCACGGCGTCTTCGCGCCGCAGTGGGAGGAACGGCCGTGGCGCGGCACCATCGCCTCCGGCCGCAAGGCCCGGATCGAGCTGCCGGTCGAACTGGCCGCGGGCGCCCACGGGGACTACCAGATCTCGCTCAGGTACGGCGGCAAGGTGCTGGTCGAACAGCCGTGGGGGGTCGGCCGCCCCTGGGGGGTCACGCTCTTCTGGGTGCTGCTGTGCCTGGTGGTGCCGGCCGCCGTGTTCCGGATCGGCATGGCGGTCGTCGACAAGATGCGCCCCCGTTCCTCGCGCACTCCGGTCCGTGCCCCGGCCCGTTCCCCGCGCGCTCCGGCCCGCGCCGGGCGCCGCCGCCGGCCGCGTCCGGCCGCCGCGACCGCGGGGCGCCGCGCGCCGGGCCCCGCCACGAACCCCCCGGCCGGGTCCGCCGACGACCCGGCCGCCACCACGGCCGCGCTGCCGTGGTTCACCCCCGATTCCGCACCGTCAGGGAACAGACCGACGACGAAGGGACAGTCGTGAGTACGCAACGGAGGACGGTCGCGGCGGGAGTCGCGATGATGCTCGGCGGGGCGGGCCTGCTGCTGGCCGCCACCCCGGCCCAGGCCGCCGACATCTCGTACAGCACCGAGTGCATACCCCCGCCCATCTCCGGGCTGCCGCCCGTGCAGGGCACCACCGTGGTGCGGCTGACCGCGCCGGCCGAGGCCGAGGTCGGGGACACCGTCGAGGTGGTGTGGAAGACGGTGCAGGCCGCTTCCAAGAACCCCGACATGCTCGACCTGGGCAAGGACACGGTCAAGCCGACCGGCACGATCAAGCTGGGCGGCGCGGCCACGGGCACCCTGCGGATGGAAGGACCGCGGCAGAACCCGCCGATCCCGAAGAACAGCGACATGCTGCTGTCCGACATGAAGGGCACGCTGAAGCTGGAGAAGGCCGGTGAGATCACGCTGACGCCGGACGCGTACGACATCAACGTCTCCAAGCCGATCTCCACGGACACCAAGTGCAGTCCGAAGGAGACCGTGCAGCCGGGCGCGACCATCAAGGTCACCGACGGCGGCTCGACGACCACGGGCGGCACCAGCTCCGGCACGACGAGCGGTACGAGCAGTGGCACGACGAGCGGTACGAGCAGCGGCACCAGCTCCGGTTCCACCGCGGCGGGCGGTACGACCTCCGGCAGCACGTCGGCCTCCGGAGGCACCACGTCCGGCACCACGTCCGGTTCCACCTCCGGCACCACGTCCGGTTCCGGCGGGGGCGACGGGCAGACCGACTTCCCGGGCAAGGAGGTCTCCGCCAACTTCGCCTGCACGTCCCCCGGCCCGGCCGACATCGCCTCCAAGGTGACGATCAACGCCAAGAAGAGCGGCGGCAGCTACGCGCTCACGGTTAAGACGGCCAAGGGCGTGATGGACAGCCCGGCCGCCCTGCCGGCCGGTGCGCTCAAGCCGTCCATGGACGTCACCCTGGGCGGCGCCGACAAGGGCTCGGTGAAGGTCACCGGACCCGCCAACACCGAACCGCTGGAGCAGGGCAAGCCGGTCGACCTGCCCGACATGACCGGCACCTACAAGCCGGGCGCGTCCGGCACGTCCACGCTCAGCCCCGGCACCCTGACCATCGACGTCACCCTGGGCGCCTCGAAGATCAGCATCCCCTGCAAGATCAAGGGCACGGTGAGCCCGTCGCTGGAGCTCGACACCACCGCCCAGGAGGGCGGCGCGTCCGGCTCCGCCGCCTCGGGCTCGGCCGGGGCCACCGGTTCCGCGTCCGGCTCCGCGGCCTCCGGCGGCGGACTGGCCGACACCGGGGCCGGGGACCACGGCACCCTGCGCGCCCTCGGCCTGGTCGCGGGCACGGCGATCCTGCTCGGCGGCGCCGTGTTCACCTTCACCCCCTGGCGCAGGCTGCGCGGTACCGCCTGAGCCGTACCCGTACGGAACACCCGGGGCCGTCGCACCGGCGGCGCGGCGGCCCCGGAAAGCCCCGTGCCCGCGCCCTCCGGAGCATCCGGAGGGCGCGGGCACAGGGCGTGCGACGCGGGGGCGGTGCGTCAGCGCACGTCGCCCATGAGCTGGGTGACCTTCTTGCGGTACATCCAGATCGCGAATGCCGCGAGGACCGCGAGCGCCGCCTCCATGGCCACGATCCCCGTCCTGTTCAGGTCGAGACCCGCCAGCGACAGCAGGCTGGTGGTGCAGTCGCCCGCGGTGACCGCGAGGAACCAGACACCCATCATCTGGCTGCCGTACTTCGCCGGGGCCATCTTCGTGGTGACCGACAGGCCGACCGGGGAGAGGCAGAGCTCACCGACGGTCTGCAGGAAGTAGATCGACACCAGCCACATCGGGCTGACCTTGTCGCCGTCCGACGCGATGGTCAGCGGCATGATGAAGACGAAGAAGGAGACGCCGACCAGGAAGAGGCCCGAGCCGAACTTGACGACCGTGCTCGGCTCCTTGCCGCGCCGGTTCAGCGCCAGCCAGATCCAGGCGACGACCGGGGCCAGCGCCATGATGAAGACCGGGTTGATCGTCTGGTACCAGGAGGTCGGGAAGTTCAGGCCCAGCACGCTGTTGGTGGTGGAGGACTCACCGAAGAGCGACAGCGTGGAGCCGCCCTGGTCGTAGATCATCCAGAACACGGCGGCGGCGACGAAGAACCAGATGTAGCCGGACATCTTCGACTGCTCGGTCTTCGACAGGTCGCGGTCGCGCTTGATCCGGGCCAGCACCGCGATCGGGATGATCAGACCGGCGACGGTGATCGGGACGAGCGCCCAGTTCAGCGTGTAGACGTCGGTGGCGACGAGCACGCCGTAGAAGACGACGGCGACGATCAGCCAGATCAGGCCCTTGCGCAGGGTGGAGCGGCGCTCCTCGGCCGACAGCGGCTTCGGGACGACGCTGCTGCGCGCGCTGAGGTGGCGGGTACCGATGAGGAACTGGGCCAGACCCAGCGCCATGCCGACCGCCGCGAGGGCGAAGCCGAGGTGCCAGTTCACCTTCTCGCCGACGGTGCCGATGACCAGCGGCGCGGCGAAGGCACCGAGGTTGATGCCCATGTAGAAGACGGTGAAGCCGCCGTCGCGGCGCGGGTCCTCCGGGCCGTTGTAGAGGTGGCCGACCATCGTCGAGATGTTGGCCTTCAGCAGACCCGAGCCGAGCGCGACGAGCGCCAGACCGGCGAAGAAGGTGCCGGAACCGGGCAGCGCGAGCGTCAGGTGGCCCAGCATGATGACCGAGGCCGAGACGGTGACCGTCTTGCGCGGTCCCCACACCCGGTCGCCGAACCATCCGCCGGGCATGGCGAGCAGGTACACCATCGCCAGGTAGATGGAGTAGATCGAGGTGGCCGTGGCCGCGTTCATGTCCAGGCCGGAGCCGGACACCAGGTAGAGCGGAAGCAGGGCCCGCATGCCGTAGAAGCTGAAGCGCTCCCACATCTCGGTCATGAAGAGAGTGGCCAGGCCGCGGGGGTGGCCGAAGAAGGTCTTCTCGGATCCAGAAGTACTGGCCGGGTCCTTCGTCAGGCTGGACGCCATGGTCGATCCTTGTGTGCTCGGGACGCGACGCCTTGTGAGCGTGGTGCGCCCGGTGGGGGGAGGCCGGCACCGGCACGGACACGTCCCGCTCCCCGACGCCCCGGAGGAGATTTCGTCCCGACCGCCGTGCTCGTCGAGGAGCCGGCGGAGCGACGGGGACCGACCGTGCGGGGATCCACGCCCGGTACGCATCCTCGCGCTCCGGGCCCGGCCGCAGGTCATTCACTGACATTCACGACTGGCGGGTACCAGCCGGCAAAACAAAAGAGACCCTCGGCGCTAAAAGCTGCCCAAGGGTCCTTGAGTGGTGCAACAGGCGTCGAGCAACCATACGACATGACAGAGCCCGAAATGAACGGACTTGAGAGATGGATCACAGGTCGGGGTGGGGTCGTCTCCACGTATTCGAAGGTTTCCCTCCCCCTGTTTCGCAGACCCGCAGGGCTTTTGGATCACCTCCCGGCATCCGCCCCGCGCGGACTACCATCACTGCATGACCCGTGTACTGCTCGCCGAGGACGACGCGTCCATCTCGGAGCCGCTGGCCCGCGCACTGCGTCGGGAGGGTTACGAGGTCGAGGTCCGCGAGGACGGCCCGACCGCGCTCGACGCCGGCCTCCAGGGATCGATCGACCTGGTGGTGCTCGACCTGGGCCTGCCCGGGATGGACGGGCTCGAAGTGGCCCGCAGACTCCGCGCCGAGGGCCACGCCGTCCCGATCCTGGTGCTGACCGCGCGGGCCGACGAGGTGGACACCGTCGTCGGCCTGGACGCGGGCGCCGACGACTACGTCACCAAGCCGTTCCGGCTGGCCGAACTCCTGGCCCGGGTCCGGGCCCTGCTGCGCCGCGGCGCCACCGAGCCCGCCCCGCAGCCCGCGACGCACGGCGTCCGGATCGACGTCGAGTCGCACCGGGCCTGGATGGGCGACGAGGAACTCCAGCTCACCGCGAAGGAGTTCGACCTCCTCCGGGTCCTGGTGCGCGACGCCGGCCGGGTCGTCACCCGCGACCAGCTGATGCGCGAGGTCTGGGACACCACCTGGTGGTCGTCGACCAAGACCCTCGACATGCACATCTCCTGGCTCCGCAAGAAGCTCGGTGACGACGCCGCCAACCCGCGGTACATCGCGACCGTGCGGGGCGTCGGCTTCCGCTTCGAGAAGAGCTGACGTCCCGGGCAGCACCGGAACCCGGGGAAGAACCGACGAGCAGAAGCAACCATGCGCCGCAGACTGATCAACTCCACGCTCGCCGTGGTGCTCGTGGTGATCGCCGTCTTCGGCGTCTCCCTCGTCATCGTCGAGACCCGCACCATCAGCAACAGTGCCCAGGAGAGCGTCGACTCCGAGGCGCTGCGGCTGATCAGCGTCGTCGAGAGCCGGCTGGTGGAGGACGAGCGGCTCACCCCCGGCCTGCTCTCCCAGCAGATCGACAGCAAGCGCTACGCGCTGGTCAAGGTGCCGGGACGGCCCGCGATCGAGGTCGGCGAGCGCCCCGCCGGCAGTGTGATCCGCGGCACGGCCGAGGGGGAGCACGGCGAGCGGGTCACCGTCGAGGAGTCCAGCTCCGCGGTCACCCGCGAGGTCGGCCGCACCCTGATGATCATCGGCGCGGTGGCCCTGCTGGCCATCGTCTCCGCCGTGCTCCTGGCGGTGCGCCAGGCCAACAAGCTGACCCTGCCGCTGACCGACCTCGCCGAGACCGCCGAGCGCCTGGGCTCGGGCGACCCGAGGCCCCGCCACAAGCGGTACGGGGTGCCGGAGCTGGACCGGGTCGCCGACGTCCTGGACGCCTCCGCCGAACGGATCGCCCGGATGCTGACCGCGGAACGCCGGCTGGCCGCCGACGCCTCGCACCAGCTCCGCACGCCGCTGACCGCGCTCTCCATGCGGATCGAGGAGATCTCCGTCACCGACGACCCGGACACGGTGAAGGAGGAGGCGAACATCGCGCTCACCCAGGTCGAGCGGCTCACGGACGTGGTGGAGCGGCTGCTGACCAACGCCCGCGACCCGCGCACCGGCTCCGCCGTCGTCTTCGACCTCGACGAGGTGGTCAAGCAGCAGATCGAGGAGTGGCGTCCGGCCTACCGGAGCGCCGGCCGCGCCATCGTCTGCTCCGGCAAGCAGGGGCTGCGGGCCGTCGGCACCCCGGGCGCGGTCGCCCAGGTGCTGGCCGCGCTGATCGAGAACTCGCTGATGCACGGCGGCGGCACGGTCGCGCTGCGCACCCGGGTCACCGGCAACCAGGCGGTCATCGAGGTCACGGACGAGGGCCCCGGCGTTCCCGCCGGTCTCGGCGCCCGGATCTTCGAGCGCACGATCAGCGGCCGCAACTCCACCGGCATCGGCCTCGCCGTCGCCCGGGACCTCGCGGAGGCGGACGGCGGCCGTCTCGAACTGCTCCAGCAGCAGCCGCCGGTCTTCGCCCTGTTCCTCAGCCGGGTGGCCCGCAAGCGGGAGGAACCGGAACGCCCGGTGCGGTGACCGGCGGCCGGGAGCGCACCGGCCACCGGAACGTCCCGTACCGGCTCACCGGCGTACGGAATCCGCCTCGACCCGCGGCAGCCGCTCCGTGCGGCGCTGCTCCAGGAACCCGCCGGCGACCCGCACGGGCCCGTCGGAGGGGTCCGCGTCGGCGTCGGCCGGGGCGTCGGAGGCGGCATCGGCCGGGGACGGCTCTTCGGGACGGGGCCCGGCCTCGGGCAGCGCCTTGAAGACCCACGTCCGGTAGGACCAGAAGCGGAACATCGTCGCGATGCCGATCCCGAGGATCTTGAAGACATTGCTCTGGACCGGACTGTTCCAGCCGAAACCGTACGTCGCCGCGTACAGCACACCGGACTCGATCACCGCACCCACCGCGCTGAACAGCAGGAACAGCGTCAGCTCCCGGGTGCGCCCGCTCTTGTCGCGGTCCCGGTACGTCCAGTAGCGGAAGCCGAGGTAATTGCCGAAAACGGCGATCAGGGTCGCCAGCAGACCGGCCCGGACCGTCGGGATGTCCGTGTACCGCCAGAGCAGATTGGACGCCCCGATGTTGACCACCAGGCCGACCCCGCCGACCACGCCGAACTTGGCGACCTCCCGGCCCAGCAGCTCCAGCCGGGCCCGCAGTGCGCCCCGTTCGCTCATGGTGATCGCTCAGCCCGTCCGTCGGTTACGTCAACCCGGTCATGCTAACCAGCCCGTCCGCGGCCCGCTCCGGACGCGGTGTCCGGTGTGGCGATGCCGTGACGTGTCCGGGCGGCGGGCGGACCGGAGCGGAGGGCGTCGGCGGAGGGTCTCCGGGACGGCGGATACCCTGGAGGAGTGACGTTTCCGGTAGTCGGCATGGTCGGTGGCGGTCAGCTCGCCCGTATGACCCACGAGGCGGGCATCCCCCTCGGCATCAAGTTCAAGCTCCTCAGTGACACCCCCCAGGACTCGGCGGCCCAGGTGGTGAGCGAAGTCGTCGTCGGCGACTATCGCGACCTGGACACGCTGCGCGCCTTCGCGCACGGCTGCGACGTGATCACCTTCGATCACGAGCACGTACCGACCGAGCACCTGCGGGCCCTGGAGGCGGACGGCATTCCCGTGCGCCCGGGTCCCGACGCGCTGGTGCACGCCCAGGACAAGGGGGTGATGCGCGCGAAGCTCACCGAGATCGGCGCGCCCTGCCCCCGCCACCGCATCGTGGAGGACCCGGCCGACGTGGCCGCCTTCGCCGAGGAGACCGGCGGCTTCCCCGTCGTCCTCAAGACGGTCCGCGGCGGCTACGACGGCAAGGGCGTATGGGTGGTCCGCTCCGAGGCGGACGCGGCCGACCCCTTCCGGGCCGGTGTCGCGGTCCTCGCCGAGGAGAAGGTCGACTTCGTACGGGAGCTGGCGGCCAACATCGTCCGCTCGCCGCACGGCCAGGCCGTCGCCTACCCGGTCGTCGAGTCGATCCAGGTCGACGGCGTCTGCGACACGGTCATCGCCCCCGCCCCCGAGCTGGACGAGCACCTCGCCGGCGAGGCCCAGCAGCTCGCCCTGCGCATCGCCTCCGAACTGGGCGTCGTCGGCCACCTGGCCGTCGAGCTCTTCGAGACGCGCGACGGCCGCATCCTGGTCAACGAACTCGCGATGCGCCCGCACAACTCCGGGCACTGGACCCAGGACGGCGCGATCACCTCCCAGTTCGCCAACCACGTCCGGGCCGTGCTCGACCTGCCGCTCGGCGACCCCCGCCCGCGCGCCACCTGGACGGTCATGTCCAACGTCCTGGGCGGCGACTACCCGGACATGTACCAGGCGTACCTGCACTGCATGGCCCGCGACCCGCAGCTCAAGATCCACATGTACGGCAAGGACGTGAAGCCCGGCCGCAAGGTCGGACACGTCAACACCTACGGCGACGACCTGGCGGACGTGCGGGAGCGCGCCCGGCACGCGGCCGACTACCTGCGAGGAACGATCACCGAATGACCTCCCCCGCCACCGCCGCGCCCCTCGTCGGCATCGTCATGGGCTCGGACTCCGACTGGCCCGTCATGGAGGCCGCGGCCAAGGCCCTCGACGAGTTCGAGATCCCCTACGAGGTCGACGTCGTCTCCGCCCACCGCATGCCGCACGAGATGATCGCGTACGGCGAGCAGGCGGCGGAGCGCGGTCTGAAGGCGATCGTCGCGGGCGCGGGCGGCGCCGCCCACCTCCCCGGCATGCTCGCCTCCGTGACCCCGCTGCCGGTCATCGGCGTGCCGGTGCCGCTGAAGTACCTGGACGGCATGGACAGCCTGCTCTCCATCGTGCAGATGCCCGCCGGGGTGCCGGTCGCGACCGTCTCGGTCGGCGGCGCACGCAACGCGGGCCTGCTCGCCGCCCGCATCCTCGCCGCCCACGACGGCGAGCTGCTGGCCCGGATGCGGGAGTTCCAGCAGGAGCTGAACGACCAGGCGACGGAGAAGGGCAAGCGGCTCCGCAGCAAGGTCCAGGGTTCCGACTCCTTCGGCTTCGGGAAGTAGGGGCCGTGGAGCGGTTGGAACGGGCGAGGGAACTGCTCGCCGAGTACCCGGTCGTCGACGGGCACAACGACCTGCCGTGGGCGCTGCGCGAACAGGTCGGCTACGACCTCGACGCCCGCGACATGGCCGGCGACCAGTCGGCCCACCTGCACACCGACATACCCCGGCTGCGCGCCGGCGGCGTCGGCGCGCAGTTCTGGTCCGTCTACGTGCGCTCCGACATGGCGGGCGACGAAGCGGTCAGCGCCACCCTGGAACAGATCGACGTCGTCACCGAGCTCCTTGCCCGGTACCCCGCCGACCTGCGGCGCGCACTCACCGCCGACGACATGGAGACGGCCCGCGCCGAGGGCCGCATCGCCTCCCTGATGGGCGCCGAGGGCGGCCACTCCATCCACAACTCGCTGGGCACCCTGCGCGCCCTGCACGCGCTGGGCGTCCGGTACATGACGCTCACCCACAACGACAACATCGCGTGGGCGGACTCGGCGACCGACGAACCGGGCGTCGGCGGCCTCTCGCCCTTCGGCCACGAGGTCGTACGGGAGATGAACCGCACCGGCATGCTGGTCGACCTCTCCCACGTGGCGGCCACCACGATGCGCGACGCGCTGGACACCTCCACCGCGCCGGTGATCTTCTCGCACTCCTCCTCGCGCGCGATCTGCGACCACCCGCGCAACATTCCCGACGACGTCCTCGGCCGGCTCCCCGCCAACGGGGGCATCGCCATGGCGACCTTCGTGCCGAAGTTCGTCCTCCCGGAGGCCGTCGCCTGGACCCTGGCAGCGGACGAGAACATGCGCGCCCACGGCCTGCACCCCCTGGACACCACCGAGCGGGCCATGCGGATCCACGCCGAGTTCGAGGCGGGCCGCCCGCGCCCGGTCGCCACCGTGGCGACGATCGCCGACCACCTCGACCACATGCGCGAGGTCGCCGGCATCGACCACATCGGCATCGGCGGCGACTACGACGGCACGGCCTTCCTCCCGGACGGCCTCCAGGACGTCTCCGGCTACCCGAATCTGATCGCGGAGCTCCTCGGCCGCGGCTGGTCCGCCGCCGACCTCGCCAAGCTCACCTGGCGCAACGCGGTACGGGTGCTGCGCGAGGCCGAGGACGTGGCGCGCGAGCTGCGCACCCGCCGCGGCCCGTCGCACGCCACGATCGAGCAGCTGGACGGACCGGCCGCCTGACCGACCGGTCACGCACGACGGACGTGTGGGGTGCCCCTCCCGGAGGGGCACCCCACACGTGTTTTCCGACCGGGCCCGGAACCTCAGTTCCGGCACAGACAGAACGGGTGCCCGGCCGGGTCCGCGTACACCCGGAAGCTCCGCTCCCGGTCCGCCGCGTCCAGCACGGTGGCGCCCAGCGCGAGCACCTCCTTCTCCGCCGCGTCCAGGTCCGGCACGACCAGGTCCAGATGGAGCTGCTGCGAACCGTCCGGGGCCGGCCACTTCGGCGGTACGTGACCGGGCGCGGCCTGGAACGCGACGACCGTGCCCCCGGCCCCGGTCAGCTCCACCCAGTCGTCGCCGCCGCGCTCGATCTCCCCGCCGAGCAGCCCGGCGTAGAAACCGGCGAGTGCGGCGGGGTCGGGGCAGTCCAGGACGACGGCACCCAGCTTGGCGAGAGCCATGACGTGTTCCTCCTCAGAACGACGCGGTTACCCCTACATGGGTTCAACCGGTAACCGTTACTGCATGCTGCCGTATGACGGGTAACGTCGCAACCATGAGTGAGAAGGAATCCGCGCCCGGTGGACTCGCGCTGATCGAGGCGCTGGTCAACACACTGGACATCGAGACCGGCGCGGACCGCCTCGACACGGAGGACGGGCGCGCCGCGTTCGGCATCGCCGAGCAGGACGTCGGGGACGCCCGGGAACTGCGCGAGGCGCTGCGCACCGTCTGCCTCGCCCACGCCGGCCACCGCCCGCCGGACGCCGCCGCGCCCCTGCTGGACCGGCTGCTAGCCGGGGCGCCGCTGCGCGTCACCGTGGACGCGGCGGGCGCCGCGACCCTGCGTCCCGCCACCGAACCCGCCGGGCTGACCGCACGGATCGCGGCGGCCATCGCCACCGCGGCGGCCGACGGCACCTGGGCCCGGCTCAAGGCGTGCGAGGCGGAGGACTGCCGGTGGGCGTACTACGACCGCAGCCCGGCGGGGCGCCGCCGCTGGTGCTCCATGTCGGTGTGCGGCGCCCGCGCCAAGATGCGCACCTACCGCGCGAGGCGCGGCTAGGGCCTTTCGTTCGGATCGGGCCGGATGGATCGGGCCGGACGGATCAGGCCTTCGGACGCCCCATGGCCCGGTACGTCCAGCCGGCCCCGCGCCACAGCTCGCCGTCGAGCGCGTTGCGGCCGTCCAGGACGATCCGCCGGGCCGCGACCGCGCCGAGCTCCGCCGGGTCCAGCTCGCGGAACTCGCGCCACTCCGTCAGGTGCAGCACCACGTCCGCGCCGCGCACCGCCTCCAGCGCCGACTCCGCGTAGCCGAGGGTCGGGAAGAGCCGCCGGGCGTTGTTCATGCCCTTCGGGTCGAAGACGGTGACCTGACCGCCCTGGAGGTGGATCTGCCCGGCCACGTTCAGCGCGGGCGAGTCCCGTACGTCGTCCGAGTCCGGCTTGAACGTCGCGCCCAGCACCGCCACCCGCTTGCCCAGGAAGGAGTCGCCGCCCACGGCCTCACGGGCCAGCTCCACCATGTGGCCGCGGCGCCGCATGTTGATCGAGTCGACCTCGCGGAGGAAGGTCAGCGCCTGGTCCGCGCCCAGCTCACCGGCGCGCGCCATGAAGGCCCGGATGTCCTTCGGCAGACAGCCGCCGCCGAACCCGATCCCGGCCCGCAGGAACTTCGACCCGATCCGCTCGTCGTGCCCGATCGCCTCGGCCAGCTTCATCACGTCGCCGTCGGATGCCTCGCAGACCTCGGCCATGGCGTTGATGAACGAGATCTTCGTGGCCAGGAACGAATTGGCCGCGGTCTTCACCAGCTCGGCGGTCGGGAAGTCCGTCACGACGAGCGGCGACCCCTCGGCGATCGGCGTCGCGTACACCTCGCGCAGCAGCTTCTCGGCCCGCTCGCTCGCCACGCCGACGACGATCCGGTCCGGGTGCAGGGTGTCGTTCACGGCGAAGCCCTCGCGCAGGAACTCCGGGTTCCAGGCCAGCTCCGCGTCGGCGCCCGCCGGTGCCAGCTCCGTCAGCCGCGCCGAGAGCCGGGCCGCCGAGCCCACCGGGACGGTCGACTTCCCGACGACCAGCGCGGGCCGGGTCAGGTGCGGGGCCAGCGACTCGAACGCGCTGTCCACGTAGCTCATGTCGCAGGCGTACTCGCCGTGCTTCTGCGGAGTGTTCACGCAGACGAAGTGGACGTCGCCGAAGGCCGCGACCTCTTCCCACGAGGAGGTGAACCGCAGGCGCCCCGTGGACCCCTCGATGCCCTCGACGTGCCTGCGCAGCAGCTCCTCCAGGCCGGGCTCGTACATCGGCACCCGGCCGGCGCCCAGCATCTCGATCTTCTCGGGCACGACGTCGAGGCCGAGCACTTCGAAGCCCAGTTCCGCCATGGCCGCGGCGTGGGTGGCACCGAGGTAGCCGGTGCCGATCACAGTGATCCTGAGGGCCATGGAACGCTCCTGGGAGATGCGGACAGACGTGCGGTGAACGAGCATAGTCGTGCTCCTGGAGGCCCGGTTTCCGACCGGCTGCGAGGCTTCTGCCACCCCTGTCGTGAAGCTCACGCACGCATGGCATAGGTCATTGTGGGAGCCGGGATCTAAAATTGGGTTACTTAACGGTAGTTAGCGTCTTTGGGGAGTGAGCGTCTTGGCGGGTTCGACCGATTTCGACCTGTACCGTCCGGCCGAGGAGCACGAGATGCTCCGGGAGACGGTGCGGGCGCTCGCCGAGGCGAAGATCGCCCCGCACGCGGCCGCGGTCGACGAGGAGGCGCGCTTCCCGCAGGAGGCGCTCGACGCCCTGACCGCCGCCGACCTGCACGCGGTGCACGTGCCGGACCAGTACGGCGGCGCGGGCGCCGACGCCCTCGCCACGGTCATCGTGATCGAGGAGGTGGCGCGGGTCTGCGCGTCCTCCTCCCTGATCCCGGCCGTGAACAAGCTCGGCTCGCTCCCGGTGATCCTCTCCGGCTCCGAGGACCTGAAGAAGAAGTACCTGGGCCCGCTCGCCAAGGGCGACGGCATGTTCTCGTACTGCCTCTCCGAGCCCGACGCGGGTTCCGACGCGGCCGGCATGAAGACCCGCGCCGTGCGCGACGGCGACTTCTGGGTGCTCAACGGCGTGAAGCGCTGGATCACCAACGCGGGCGTCTCCGAGTACTACACGGTCATGGCCGTCACCGACCCGACCAAGCGCTCCAAGGGCATCTCGGCGTTCGTCGTCGAGAAGTCGGACGAGGGCGTCTCCTTCGGCGCCCCGGAGAAGAAGCTCGGCATCAAGGGCTCGCCGACCCGCGAGGTCTACTTCGACAACGTCCGCATCCCCGCCGACCGCATGATCGGCGAGGAGGGCACCGGCTTCGCCACCGCGATGAAGACCCTGGACCACACCCGCATCACCATCGCGGCCCAGGCCCTCGGCATCGCCCAGGGCGCCCTCGACTACGCCAAGGGCTACGTCCAGGAGCGCAAGCAGTTCGGCAAGCCGATCGGCGACTTCCAGGGCGTCCAGTTCATGCTCGCCGACATGGCCATGAAGCTGGAGGCGGCCCGCCAGCTCACCTACTCGGCCGCCGCCAAGTCCGAGCGCGTCGACGGCGACCTCACCTTCTTCGGCGCCGCGGCCAAGTGCTTCGCCTCCGACGTCGCGATGGAGATCACCACGGACGCGGTCCAGCTCCTCGGCGGCTACGGCTACACGCGGGACTACCCGGTGGAGCGGATGATGCGCGACGCCAAGATCACCCAGATTTATGAAGGCACGAACCAGGTCCAGCGGATCGTGATGGCGCGGAACCTGCCGTAACCCTCCGCGGGTCGATCCGACCGCCCGAAGAAGCCCCGGTCCCGCGGCCGGGGCTTCTCGGCGTGCCGATCCATGTCTGGGCCCTGGACCAGTTCGCGGATGATCTGAGTTCCGTCGGATCGGTATTTCAGATGCACGACTGTCGATTCGTCGAGCATCCAGAAGTCTTGTTCAGGGAGTCCGGGGTTCGGCTCGTTCGTCAGATCAGGTACCGGCTGTACGGCGTGAATGGTCGGCGCACGACCTTCGCCCGGGTCATTTTCCGCCCGGCCACCGTGTGACCTCTGACCGTCCACTGCCCCGGCTTCCTTGCGGATGCCATTCGCAGTGCCCGCAGCACGGCTCCGGGAATGCTCTGCTCACGCCCCGTGCCTGGCCCACCAATCGGTGAACGGTTCCGCGTGTGCGAGTGCCGCGTCACGGTACTGCGTGAATTCCGCTGTCCGTTCAGCCGGCAGAACTTCCGAGCCCAGGTACTTTCCGTGGCCGTCTTATTTCATCACTGCCACGGGCCCGGAATCGAAGAGCCAGAAGTCCGGAACGTTCCCCAAGGGATTGTTCTTTCCGGTGATGTCGAGGATGAAGAACTCTTCGCCCCCGGTCATGTTTTTCCGGTACCCCCACCCGAGCTCGAATCTGAGGTAGTCCGTGAGCGGGCGGGACAGGACGTGCACCCGGTAGACGCGCTTCCCGGTATCGGTGTGCGAGCGGAGTTCTTCGACCCAGTCCGTGTTGTAGTCGGCCGGCTGGGCCTCCCCGGCCAGGAACGCCCGGTAGGCGTCGACGCTCCCGGACCTGCTGTAGTCGTCCAAGGCTTCCAGCCGGAATGCCTCGTGCTCGAACGAGTCGAAGAGGCTGCCGAGAGTCTTGGGCGAAGTTGTCATGGATGGCCTTCCGGGGCAGGTCCGAGGGGCGTCGGCGCGCGGGGTCATCCCTCGGTGAAGACTTCGTCGGCGGTGGTGGCCGTGGCGGCGCGGTTGAGCCATTGGAGCAGGAGCCGGGAATCGCCGCAGCTGCCGATCCGCTCGCGGAGTTCGTCGGTGACGGCGATGCCGCGCGCCTGGAGAACCAGTAGAACGCTTTCCGCCAGGCCCTTTGCCCGGCTCTCGTCCCGGATTTCTTCCGACATGAAGGACTTGTAGAAAGAGAGGTCCACGGCCACCAGGTTCCTCCACTGTTGTGCGGCCGGGCGGTTGCCCAGGCCCTGTGCGGTGAGTTCGACGACGGGGGTGGCGATGGTTTCCGGTGCGTCCCGCAGTGCGCCCCGCGATGCGGTGCATTGCCTCGTGGGGCGAGCTGACCATGCAGGTCCGTTCGGGTCGTGGGCGGGGTTCCGGTCAGGCGGCCGTGAGTTGTTCGGTGCGGCAGTCGCGGCAGTGGCCGGGCTGGTGGGAGCGGAAGGCGCGGTCGCAGCCGTCGCAGTTCTGGAGCGGGGGGACGGCGGCCTCGGGGCGATCGGCGGGGGTGATGGTCCGGGGGGCTGGGAGTGGTGGGGGGAGGAGTGTGGTGATCCGGTGGCGCAGGAGTCTGGCCGGGTGCTTGAGGGGGCTGGGGAGGTCGGTGGTGAGGGCGTGGCGGATGGTTTCGGGGTGGGTCTCACGTTCGAGCCAGGTGGCCAGGCCGGGGGCGAGGGTGCGGACGTCGTGCTCGGAGAGGACGAGTTGGGGCGTGTGGCGGCGCAGGCCGGCCAGGAGCGTGGTGGCCCTGTGCAGCAGTTCCGGGGTGAGGTGTTGTGGCTGGGGGAGCGGGGGCGGTGGTGGCGTTGTGCGCGGGGTGGAGGCGGGAGCGGAGGGGGCGACGGGGGTGGTTGCCGGCAGCGGTGGGGGTGCGGGGGGGTTTGGGGGTGGCCGGGGGTGAGCGGTGAGGAGTTGGGGTTGTGGCGGGCTGGTTGTACGAGACGGTGCGGGTGACGACGCGGCCGTTGGCGAGGCGTAAGCGGCTGCGGTGGAGGTAGCCGTGGGCTTCGAGTTCGCGCAGGGCGGCGGCGATGCGGGTCTCGCTCTCGGGGAAGCGTTCGGCGAGGTGCTTGATGCCGATCCTGGCTCCGGCGGGGAGCGACTGGATGTGGGTGGCGAGGCCGATCGCGGTCAGGGAGAGGCCGCGGTGCTGGGCGAGGTGGTTGCCGATGATGGTGAAGCCCGCGGCATGGCGGGAGTTGACGTGGATGACGCCGGACGACGGGGTGGTGTCTCCGGGTACGGGGGACGGACCGCGCGGAGGCGCGGTAATCTGCGGGGTACCCATCGGGAAGCTCTCTTCTTCCTCGGTGGTCAGGCCCCCGGTTGAGACTGTGAATCTCGGTCGGGGGCCGTCGCATGTCTGGAGTTGTCGCGGCGAGCATAAGCAGACCAACCCACCCGAAATCCAGCTCAGTTGCTCCATGTCACCTGAGTGAGTGACGAGGGGTTGGGTTTGGTCGGGGAGGTTTTTTCCCAAGTCCTTTAAAGCTTTATGCGTCGTGGAACACGGGGACGTGGCTCACCGGGTCGTGGATTTCCGCGACCCGGTGGAGCGGTCGCGGTGCGAGGTCGAGTTCGGCCCAGACCGTCTTGCGCGGGACGGGTCCGGCGACGGTGCCCCAGCGGTCGGCGAGCGCCTCGACGATCAGCAGACCGCGCCCGGATTCCGCGTCGGCGGCGGGGACGGACGCGACGGGCAGTTGCTCGCCCCGGGTGTCGGTCACCTCGATCCGCAGGAGCCCGTCACGGTGGACGGCGAGACCGAGCCGGAAGTCCCGGTCCGGTACGCGGCCGTGGACGGCGGCGTTGGCGGCCAGCTCGGCGACGATGTGTGCGGTCGGCTCCACGGGCGGCCCCCAGTCGCTCAGGTGGGCCGCGGTCAGGAGACGGGCGAGCCTGGCGCCCCGGCGGGTGGGGGAGAGCAGCACCGTGAACTGCCGGACAGGAGCGGAACGTTCGGTTCGGGTGATGTGTTGGTTCACATCGCTCAGCGTGGCCGGGGCGTGCGTAGCGTGAACAGCGACAAGGCCCTTGCGTACGGCGATTGTCCCGCGCTTGTCCAGTGCTGTCCCGGCTGTCCGGGGTGACGTGCGGGAGACATCAGGGGTTGGGTCGGGAACGGCAGGCGCATCGGAAGTGGGGCACGGATGAGCGTGGATGAAGTGGGTGCGGAACGCGGCGGCTTCGAGGTGGACGAGCCGGGCTGGGACGTCGACCCGGACGACGAGTCGGGAGCGGCCGTGGTCGCGGCGGTGGGCCGTCAGATCAAGGCGTGGCGGGAGGCCGCGGGGATGCGGGCCGGCGAGTTCGGGGTCGCGATCGGGTACGGCGAGGACATGGTCTACAAGGTGGAGGGCGGCCGTCGCATTCCCCGGCCGGAACTCCTGGACAGGGCGGACGAGGTGCTCGGCGCGGGCGGGAAGATCGCCGCGATGAAGCAGGACGTGGCGGAGGTCCGGTACCCGAAGAAGATCCGGGATCTGGCGAAGCTGGAAGCCAAGGCCGTCGAGCTCGCGGCGTACGGCAACCACAACATCCACGGCCTGTTGCAGACCAAGGCGTACATGGGCGCGCTACTCGCTACGCGGAGGCCTGCGTACTCGCCGGATGAGCTTCAGCGGATGGTCGACGCGCGCCTGGCCCGGCGCTCCGTCTTCGCGCGGGAACCTGCTCCGGAGCTCAGTTTTGTCCAGGAAGAGGTGACGCTGCGACGCCCCATCGGGGGGACAATGGTGATGCGTGAACAGCTTGAACACCTTCTGGAGGTGGGGAAGTTGCGGAACGTTGAGATCCAGGTGATGCCGACGAGCTGTGGAGACCACCCCGGAACAGGTGGCCGGATCCAGGTGCTGAAGTTTGGCGACGGTTCGGCGGTGGGGCGCACCGACAACGAGTTCGGCGGCCGCCCCGTCTCCGATCCGAAACAGCTTCAAGTTCTCGAACTGCGGTATGGCATCATCCGGGCTCGGGCTCTCTCGCCAAGGGAGTCACTGGCCTTCATCGAGCAAGTGCTGGGAGAGACATGATCCGCAAGAGCTCTGCAAGGGACACTTCCGGGCTGGAGTGGTTCAAGAGCAGCTACAGCGACAGCAGCGATGGCAACGACTGCGTCGAAGTCGCCGCCGTCCCCGGCGCGGTGCATGTCCGGGATTCCAAGGACGTCCAGGGTCCTCGTCTGGCCTTCGGTTCCGATGCCTGGGCGGGCTTCGTCTCCTACGCCGCCGAGCGCTGATCCCGTACGCGGCCGGGCGTTGAGGTCGCTCGGCCGCCGGTCCTGCCGGGGCGGCCCCGGATCAGTCCTCCTCCTCGTCCTCCCCGTCGAAGCGGTCGAAGGCCGCCTCCGTGCGGGCGCGGAACATCGCGGTGCCGTGGTCGTCGCGGAGGATGATCTCGTCGTGGGCGTACCAGCGCGAGCCCCGTTGCTGACTGATCGGGTACTCCGGCAACGGCAGGCGCCGGAAAGTGGTGGCGATGTCCTCGGGAAGGCCGGTTTCGCCGTCGGAGGTCACCCACCCCATCAGGTCGTCGTCCGCGCACAGGGCCTCGGACAGGGCGATCTCGACGAACGCGACGCTGACCCGGCCCAGCCACTCCTGCCAGTCGTCGGCGGTGGGCCGGACGAGGTCGGCGCGTATCACCACCGGCGGGTCGTCCCGGCCGAGGTCCGTGACGCGGATGCCCCAGTAGGCGCAGGACTGGTTCTCGACCCGGAAGACCAGCACGCCCCGGTCCTCGTCCAGGAAGAGATCCTGGGGGGCGAGCAGAGTGTCCTGATTGTCGGTCAGGTCACTGTGCTTTCCCAGTAGTTGGTACGCCTCGCACAGTGCCGCTGGCAGGGGCCGGCCGAGCCGGGCCCGGGCCGCGTCGAGTTCGGCGGTGGTGCGGCCGTCGGCTTCGGTGAGGGGACGTCGGCTCCAGTCGCGGGCGAAGGAGCGGATGAACCGCCACGCCGCCCGCCTGTCGGGCCGTTCGCCGACGGCAGCGGTGAGCGCGTCGAGGTCGAGCATCAGGTTCGAGGGCGGTGGCTCCTTGGTCATGCGTTCGACTGTAGGCGCCGCCCCTGACAGGCCCCGTCGGCAAGGCTCCGCGCCTCCTTCCCGCATTCCCCGTACCGGCCGTCCGCGGCATCGGCACACTGGGTGCATGAGCGATTACCCAAAGGCGCCGCCGGATCACCTCGTCATCAATGTGCGGCACCGGGACGACCCGGTGTCCCTGGTCACCGAGGCGGACGCGTTCGTCGCATCCCGGACGTACAACAAGATCGTGGTCCGGGGGCCGCTCTTCGGTATCGCCGAGCAGCGCCGGGGCGAGCGGCCGCGGTGGCGGATGGTGACCGACATGGACACCGGCTATCCGCAGGACGCCCGCGACGAGTTGAACTCCCACCTCTGGTTCAAGGCCAAGGACGAGACGGACGACCCCCGCGAGCGGCGCGCCCTGCTGGACGCGGTGGCCCGGCTGGAGACCGAGCCGGTCGACGAACTGACCGTCGGTGACACGCGCTACCGCGTCGTGCGCGCCGACGAGTTCGCCCGGACCGGCGAGGGGCGCATGGAGCCGCCCAGACCCACGGACGTCGACTCGGAGGGCTGGGACGTCCAGACGCGCACGCCCTCGACCACCGAGGGCTTCGTCATCGACCACGCGGCGGCGGTGGGGCTGACGGAGGGGCTGGACCGGATGGGGCTGCTGCCGGTCGCGTACACCTCGGAGCGCTTCCCGCCCCAGGTGCTGGCGGATTCGCGGCGGGCGCTGCGGACCCACCCGGGCCTGGTGCTGCTCCCGGTCGTCTTCCGGGTGATGGAGCGCAAGGAGAATTCCTGGGCGATGGTGTCGGGGCAGCTCCCCACCCCGCAGGACGCGCGGCGGGAGCTGGTCGACCACCTGCAAACGATGCTGCCGCGGATCGAGAAGCTCGACGAGCGGGAGGCCGCCGTGTACGCGCGGGCGGCGGAGGCGTTCACCCGGCGGTTGCGGCCCAACGAGCTGACCGTACGGGGACGTTGCTTCGAGATCGCCCGGGTCGAGCGGATGATGCGCATCGGCCCCTCCGGCCCGGAGGGGCCGCGGCGCTCGGACATCAGCGACCAGGAACCCTCGAAGATCCATCCCACGATGGACGAGTGGGGCAACATCGAATTCGGTTCGTAGCGGACGGGGCGAACGGGGAGGGGCCCGGACGGCCGAAGCGTCCGGGCCCCTCGCGGGTCGCCGTCAGTTCCCGGTGACGGTGACCTTCTCGTCGTTCTTCAGCTGCTCCACCAGTTGCTTGACCTTGGCCTTGTCCCAGACCACGTAGCCGCCGACGATGCCCGAGATGGGGATGTTCATCGACGTGCCGTCGCCGCCCGTGACGTCCTTCATGGCGAAGAACATCTGGCTCAGGGACCACAGCGACATGTCCTTGTCGACGATCAGGGTGTCCAGGCCGGCGCCCATCGTCGGGTACAGCTTGAACGGGTTGAGGATCGTCGACGGGGTCGCCGCCTGGCTCGCCAGCGCCGCGAGGAACTTCTGCTGGTTCTTCGTACGGGCCAGGTCGGCCTCGGCGAAGGCGTACCGGGTGCGGACGAAGGCCAGCGCCTCCTCGCCGTTCAGCGTCTGCTTGCCCGCCTGGAAGTCGGCGCCGGACTTCTTGTCCTTGAACGCCTTGGGGATGTCCAGCTCCACGCCGCCGATCGCGTCCACGATCTTGGCGAAGCCGCCGAAGCCGATCTCGACGTAGTGGTCGATGTGCAGCCCGGTGTTGAACTCGATGGTGCGGACGAGGAGTTCGGGGCCGTCCATGGCGTACGTGGCGTTCAGCTTGGTGACACTGCCGCGGCCCGGGTAGAGCTTGCCGGACTCGGAGCCCTTGAACGAAGGGACCTCGACCTTCGAGTCACGGGGCAGGGAGATGAGGGTCGGCCCGTTCGATCCGTCGTGCAGGATCATCATCGAGTCGGTCCGCTTGCCGTCGACGGAGCCCGTGTGGAGCTTCTTCTTGTCCTCGGCCGTCATGCCCTCGCGGCTGTCGGAACCGACGATCAGGTAGTTGGTGCCGTCGCCGCCCTCGGGCCGCTCGATGACCTTGGAGAGGTCCACCTCGCGCTTGAGCTTGGAGTCGGCCCAGAAGTACGTGCCGATGGAGACCGCGAGCACCACGACCACCAGGGCCAGCGAGCCGATCTTGATCCGGCGGCGCCAGTCGGGCGGCGGGCCCTGGACGTGACCGCCGTCGTTCCGGCCGCCCCCGCCGTTGCCACCGGCACGTCGGCCGTTGCCGCCGCCGTAGACCTGTCCCGTGTTGTAACCGCTGTCGTACGTCGCGTCACCGCCGGGTCCGGCGGGAGCGTGCTGCGGGGGCTCCGGCCGGTGCTGCCGGGGTGCCGCGCCGCGCGGTGCGTTGCGCGGCTGCGGCGGCACGGAGGGCCGCTGGACATGCCGCATCACGCGGGCGCTCTCGGGCCGGTCGTTGTCGCTGCCCTGTCCGTAGCGATTTCCGCTGCGGTTGTCGTCGGTCCGCCCGTCGGGCCAGTCGCTCATACGGACCAGTGTGCAGGCCGGGGCCGTCCCCCTCACAGGGGGTACGGGAAATCGGGGCGGGCCTGTTGCCAAGCTGATGCATTGCAGCAGGACGCGGGACCCCGCATAAGGTGGACGGTATGACAGATCAGGCCACGCGCCCGGAGGGCGACATACAGGGCAAGCCGACCGCGGCTTCCCGGACCACCCTCAGCCACATCATGACCGGCAACGACACCAACCTGCTGGGCACGGTGCACGGTGGCGTGATCATGAAACTGGTCGACGACGCGGCCGGTGCCGTGGCCGGCCGGCACTCCGGCGGCCCCGCCGTCACCGCCTCGATGGACGAGATGGTCTTCCTGGAGCCGGTCCGCGTGGGTGATCTCGTTCACGTCCGCGCCCAGGTGAACTGGACCGGCCGCTCCTCCATGGAGGTCGGCGTCCGGGTCATGGCCGAGCGGTGGAACGAATCCACCCCCGCCCAGCAGGTCGGCAGCGCCTACCTGGTGTTCGCGGCGGTCGACGCGGAGGGCAGGCCCCGCCCCGTACCGCCGGTGATACCGGAGACCGAGCGTGACAAGCGGCGCTACCAGGAGGCGCAGATCCGCCGCACCCACCGCCTCGCCCGGCGCCGCGCGATCAAGGAGCTGCGGGAGAAGCGCGCGGCGGACGGCATCGACGACTGAGCGCCGGCGGCGCGCCTCCGGCCGGGCGGCATCGACGACCGGACCCCCGAGGGGGCGCGGTCACGGGCAGGCGACCTCGTCGCCCGTGACCGTGTCGAACTCGCCCCGGTCGGCCGCCTCGGCCCGCACCTTCCGGACCTTCTCGAAGTCCGTGCCCGCTGTAACCCGCAGCGTGGCGCCCTGGCCCGCCACCGCCCGCAGCTCGGCCCCGGGCAGGGCCTCGGCCAGGGACTTCGCGGACCGGTTCCAGCGCGGGTCGTAGGTGATCAGGGTGCGCTTCAGGTCGTGGGGGGTGCCCGGATCCGCGTGCGCGGCCGGGACCGGGGCCGGGTCGTTCGGGGCCGTGCCCAGATCGTCCGGGTCCGCGTTCAGCGGGGTCCGCGTGGTGTCGAAGCCGGTGGCGTGCAGCGCGTCGTCGAGCTTCCTGCCCAGGCCCTCCTTCGCGGTCCCGTTGTAGACCTGGACCCGGATGCGCTGCGGGTCGACGTCGACCTCCACGGCCTTCGGCCGGGCGGGGCGCTTCGGGGCGAGCGGCTCGTCCTCGCGCAGGGCCCGGAAGAGCTTCTCCGACTTCCGCTCGTCCCACTTGACCGTCGAGCCGATGCCCTTGACCGGGTAGGAGACGTTCCCCATCGGGACGGAGGCGAACTCGGACGAGGCGGGGGAGAAGCCGCGCATGGCCTGGCCCAGCTCCAGCATCTGTTCCGTGCCGAAGTCCTTGTCGGCCCGGACCGAGCTCAGCATCGTCGAGGCGACGTCCCGGAACTTCACCGGGTTCAGCAGCACCCCGCTGCCGGTCGCCCGCTCGATCAGCGAGGCGAGGAACTTCTGCTGGCGCTGCATCCGGCCCAGGTCGGCGGCCCCGTCGATGTGCCGGGAGCGCACGTACTGAAGGGCCTGCCCGCCGTTCAGCTCATGGGTGCCCGCGGCCAGGTCGAGACCGGTGTACGGGTCCTTCATCGGCCGGGTGGTGCAGATCTTCACCCCGCCCAGGGTGTCCACCGTCTTCATGAAGCTGGTGAAGTCGATCTCCAGGTAGTGGTCGATCTTGACGCCCGTCATGTGCTCGACGGTCCGCACGGTCAGACCCGGCCCGCCCTCGGCATAGGCCGCGTTCAGCTTCACCGGGTGGGCGGTGTGCTGCTCGCCGGTGGTCCGGTCGCGGTGCGCGGGGATCTCGGCGTAGCTGTCGCGGGGCAGCGAGACGACGCTCGCCCGCTCCTTGTCCGCCGACAGGTGCACCAGCATGATCGTGTCGGTGCAGTGGCAGGGCGCGCCGCCCAGCCGGTACCGCTCCTTCTCCTCCGGAGTGATCCGGTCGCGGCCGTCGGTGCCCACGAGCAGCAGGTTCATGCCGTTGCCCGCGCGGGGCCGGTTCTTCATGTCCTTGAACGGGTCGATCCGGTCGATCCCGGTCTCCAGATCGGTCACCACCGCGTGGCCGATGCCGCCGGCCCCCAGCACCAGCACGGAGAGACCGGTCACCATCCGCATGCCCCAGCGCGGGCGCTCGTCCTGTCTTCTGGAGCGGTGCCGCGGTGGAAGCGCGCGGGAACGCGGCGTGCGGGGGGAGCGGTGCGGCGTGGGCACGGGGGACACCTCCGCGGTGCGAGGGAAACCATTCGCACAGTAGGTCCATATGATCGGATGCCTGGTGCGTGACCCGGCGGGGCGCGCCCGTGTCCCCCGTTCGCGGTAACGCGACGGTCGAATGGCGACCCCCGGTGAGGTGCGAAGCCCGTGCCGGAACGCGCGGGGCCCGCGCCCGTGGCGGAACGCCGAAGGGGCCCTCCGAAGCTTCGGAGGGCCCCTTCGGCGCGTCGTCGTGCGCCCGTTACCAGGTGAAGCCCGGCTGGATGTCCATGCAGGCGCCCTCGTTGTCGCCGTTGAGCGCGCGTGCGCTCTCCGGGGTCTTCTCGTCGGCCTCGTCCGCCCGGTAGTCCCCGTTCTCGCGCCAGTCGGCCCCCACGGTCAGGGTGATGCCGGAGACGTCGGTCGACTTCTTCACCGCCGACATCGGGATGCCGAGCGCCTTGGCCACGGCCTGGGCGTTGCCCTCCATGTCCACGCTGGGGAAGAGGATCTTGGTGCGGGCCGCCGCCTCGGTGTTCTGGGCGTCGACCGTGGCCTGGTCGAAGCCCTTGTCGGCCAGCAACTGCTTGACCGCCGTGGCCCGGCCCTTGACCGGGTAGTCGAGCCCCACGCGCGTGCCGTTGCGGATGCTGACCGGGATCTCGGCAATCGGTGACGTGGGCTTCTGGACGGCCGGCTTCTTGCGCTTGGACGCCTTGCCGTCGAGCGGGATGTCGTCGCGGACCATCTGGAAGAGCTGGTCGGCGTCGCCGGCCTTGGGGAGCACCCGCCCGTCGAGCGCGCCCGTGCCGTAGACGTTCGGCATCGTCGTCATGGTGATGCGCTTGGTGGGGGCCTTCTTGAGCTCCTCCGCCAGGTCGTACAGCTTCTTGACGGTGTCGAGGCCCTTGTCGACCGTCAGCGCGTTGATCGCCGCGTCGGCCAGGTCCATCAGCTTGCCCGGGTCGGTGAGCTTGGTGCCCTTGCGCAGCTCACGGACCATCGAGTTCATGTACATGTGCTGGGCGTGCGTGCGGCCGAGGTCGGTGCCGTCCTCGAAGCCGTAGCGGGTGCGCAGCCACTGGAGGGCCTGCTCACCCTTGATCTTGGTGGTGCCCTTCTTCAGCTTCAGCCCGGAGCCCTTGCCGTCCCTGGTGCGGGAGTGGACGTTCTCCTTGACGCAGACCGGGACGCCGCCGACGGCGTCGGCCATCGAGACCACACCGGCGAAGTCGATCATCATGAAGTGGTCGATGGTGATGCCGGTCAGCTCGTACCAGGTGGCCACGCTGCATCCCGGACCGCCGCGGCCGAGCGTCTCGTTGGTCATCGCGAGACCGGTGGAGGCGGGGTAGACGCGCTTGGTCTTCGGGTCGGTGCACTTGGGGATCTTCAGCATCGTGTCGCGCGGCATGCTGATCACCGACATGTTGCTGCGGTCGGCGGACAGGTGCAGCAGCATCTGCACGTCGGCCAGCGGCGGCGCGCCGAAGGTGTCCTTGGCCCCGCCGAGCTTCTGGTTCTCCTTGGAGTCCCGCGCGTCCGAACCGATGAGCAGGATGTTCAGCGGGGTCTGACCGGCGGCGTTGGCCTTGTGGCCGGCCATCTTCCGGTCGCCGAGCGTCAGATCGGCCTTCTTGATGCTGCTGTTGAGGTGCTCGTAGTAGAGGTATCCGGCCCCCGCGCCGCCGATTATGAGCAGCGCGAGAACGGACGCGCTCCAGCGCAGCACCCGGTGTTTGCCCTTCTTGCCGCGGCGCTTCGGCCCCCCGCGCCGATGACCGCCCGACGAGGACGCCGACCGTCGGCCGCCTTCCGGATTCGCGTCCTGTTCCGACGCGCCTTCGCTCAGCCCGTCCTCCGGGTCGAGTTGACCGGTGTGGCGGACGCGTGATCGTGTCCCCTCCCCGGGCGTGCTGCTCCGTCCCACCGGGACCCCCCTGTTGCTCGGACTCGTGGTGTGGCGCGGTGACCCGGTGTCACTTGGCGCACTCTGCCTTGTCGGCGTTTGCCTGCTGGACGTCCGCCGGAACCTTGGTGGGTCCGGTGATGGGCGTGCCCGCGCTCTCGAAGTCGTCGCCGAGCGTCAGGACCATGGCCTGAAGCCCCTCGGCGTCCTCGGTGCCCTGCTTCATGGCCGAGCCGGGCAGGCCCATCATGGCGGCCAGGGCGCGGGCCTGGTCCGCCTGGTTCGGTGCGTACTCCAGCGTCGTCTTCGCGGCCTTCGCCGGGGCGTTGGCCTTGTTCGACGACTTGAGCACGCCCTTCTCGTTCTGCAGCCAGGCGACCGTCGTCTGCGCGGCACCGGGGACCTTGCCGCCGTTGTACACGTCCACGCGCACGTCGCCCGCCGCGGCCTTGGGGCCCTTGAGGAGCGCGTCCTGCTTGCTCTTCGCGGCCTTCTTCTGCGACTTCACCTCGGTCAGCGAGGTGTCGTTGCGCATCATGGCGAACAGCGGCTCGGCCTTCGCCTCGTTCAGGATGACGGTGGCCTTGACCTTCTCGTACGGGTTGTCGAGCACCGGCACCGTGGTGAAGGTGATGTTCTTGGTGTTGACCTTGCCGAGTTCCTGGGCCAGCGACGCCAGCTTCGCTCCCGTGCCGATGCCGGTGTCGACGGTGAGTGCCTTGGTCGCCGCGTCCGCCAGCTTGTACAGCTTGGTCGGGCTGGTCAGGGTGTCGTCCGACTGCATCTGCCGCATCATCGAGGCGATGAACTGCTGCTGGACCTTGATCCGGTCCAGGTCGCCGCGGTTGCCGAAGCTGTGCCGGGTCCGTACGAACGCCAGGGCGTCCTCGCCCTGGATGCGGTGCTCACCGGCCGGCAGGTTCAGGTGCGAGTCCGGGTCCTTGACCGGCTTGGCCAGGCAGATCTCGACGCCGCCGACCGCCGTGGACAGCTCCTTCACCGCGTTGAAGTCGACCATCATGAAGTGGTCGACCTTCAGGCCGGTGATCTGCTTGACCGTGTCCATGGTGCAGCCCGGGTCACGGCCCTCCTGGCCGAGGCTGTTGTTGAACCGGACGTTCCTGGTGCCCGGGATGACCTTCTCCGAGCCGTCCTCCTGCTTGCTCCTGCACTCCGGGATGTCGGTGATCAGGTCGCGCGGGATGCTCAGCGCCGTCGCGTTGGTGCGGTCCTCGGAGACGTGGAAGAGGATGTTGGTGTCGGCGTGGCCCACGCTGTTCTTGTCGCCGTAGCCCTCGTTGCCCTTGCCGGTGCGCTTGTCGGTCCCGATGACCAGGATGTTGACCGGGGCGTCGTTGTCGAAGACGTTCTTGTTGCCGGACCCGCCCACGTCGACCGTGCTCAGGTTGCCGTTGAAGTGCTGGTACAGCGCGTACCCGGCCGCCGACAGGCCGACGAGCACGAAGGCCATCGCGCCGCCGGTCCACAGCAGCACCTTCTTGCGGCGGCTCTTGGCGGCCTTGGGCGCCTTGCGGCTGCGGCGGCCGGCCGGCTCCGTTCCCGGCCCGTCGGACCCGGAACCGTCCTGGCCGCGTCGGCCGTTGGCCGAACGCCGGCCACGCTGGCCCGGCACCTCGTGGCGCGCGGCCGCCCCGTGGCCGTCCCGGGCCGCGGCACGGCGGCCGCCCCGGGGGGTGTCGCCGTGTTCCGGATCCCCGTCCCGGACCGGGCCCCGGCTATGGGGAACACGCGGCGCGGAAGTCGGGGAAGAGCTTGCCGAATCCCCTCCGGAATGATTCAGTCGCAGTTCGTAATCACCGGTCTGCGGGTTGAGTACCCACTGGTCCGCGGGATCGATTTCGTCCGCCCGCCCACGACTTTGCGCATCCACGGTCGCTTGAGTCCTCCGTCGGTGCCACGCCAGGCGCCTCCCCCGATCAGGCGCTCGTTCTTTCGCTCCAGAAGTGCGCGGCCTGGCGGCCGGAAGCACCGGATCGCGTCACACTATCGGCCCCGTTCGGTATCGAGCGACGAGCGTGACAAATTCCACGGTCCTTACAACTGGTCATACTGCCCATTACACGCCGATCACCGGCCTCTGCTTGGGAATTGCTTTACTGCTCGCACAGGTCCGCCGCCGCGTTGTTGCCCGAATAGGTCGGTGTGGGGCTCGGTCCGGAAGCCTCCGGAGAACCGGTCGGAGCATTCTTTTTCCGGCTGTTCTTCTCGTTTTCATCCCGGGAGCGGTCCGCGCCGTCCTGGTCCCGGTCCGCGCCGCCCCGGAGCTGGTCCGCCGGGACGACGACGACCGGATCGTCCCCGCGCAGTCGCTTGAAGAGCCGGTCCGCATCGGGTTGTACGAGTTCGTCCCGGTTCCGGTTGGCGGCGTACGGCTGCCGGGGCACGGTCAGGAACTGCACCTTGTCGGTCGGTACGTCGCGCATGCCGCGCACCAGCTCGTACAGGTCCTTGAGGCTGTCCAGGCCCGGGTCCGTGGTCAGCGCCTTGGTGGCCGCATCCAGGACCGGGTAGAGCCGAGTCGGGTTGAGCAGGACGCCGTTGCTCTGCACCTTGTTCACCAGCGCGCCCAGGAACTGCTGCTGGCGGTCCATCCGTTCGGTGTCGCTGCCGTTGCCGATCGACTTGCGGGCCCGTACGTAGCCCAGCGCCTGCTCGCCGTCGAGCGTCTGGCGCCCGGCGGGGAGCTTCAGATGGGCGTCGGCGTCGTCCACCGGCTTCTTGAGGCAGACCTCCACCCCGTCCACGGCGTCGACCATGTCCTTGAAGCCGTTGAAGTCGACGACCATGTGGTGGTCGATCCTGATGCCGGTCAGCTTCTCGACGGTGCGGACCGTGCAGGCGGTGCCGCCGAGCTCGAAGGCCCAGTTGAACTGGGCGAATTGCTTCTTCGTCGCTTTGCCGTCCGCAGTGTGACAGACCGGGACATCCACCATCAGATCGCGCGGCAGGGACATCGCGGTGGCGCTCTTCCGGTCCGCGGCCAGGTGCAACAGGATCGTGGTGTCCGAGCGCTGGCTGCCGCCGTCGTCACGGCCGTACGCGCGGTTCTCGCCGGCCCGGCTGTCGGAGCCGATGAGCAGGATGTTCTCCGCGTCGTGCACCACGGAGACGGGCCGCTCCCGCTCGTACGCCTTCAGCTCGGCCGCCGCGGAGACGTCCGTCCTGATGTTGCCGTCCAGCTTCCGGTACAGCCACCAGCCGACGCCCGCCGCGACCAGGACGAAGAACGAGGCGCCGAGCGCGGTCCAGCGCAGCCAGCGGCGTCGATGCCCGTCGGCGGGGGCCGGAGCGGTGCCGGCCTCGGCCCCCGACCCGCTCCCGTCCGCGGCCGAGTCGTCGGAGTCGTCCGGCGGTCCGGCACTTTCGCTCACGTCTGCGTCCATCCTTCACGTTCGGCGGCGCGCTGGGCCGCCGGTCGCAGGAGTAGACGGCTGAACCTCACGCTTGGTTGTGTCCCGGGTGGGCTGTAACGCCGATCATGTACCGGAGTTGGGGCGCAGCCCCGGGGACTCGGCCCGGTGTGGGCCGGATGGGTGGCCCAGGGGGCGGTCCTCGGGGCGCCCGTCATGCCGTTCTGTTGGTGACCCGCTCGCTCTCGACGCGCTTCGCCAGGGCGTCGGCGTCCAGTTGGTCCAGGTTCCGGCACAGGACCACGGAGCCCCCGACGGCCAACGGGGCGAACAGCCCCGCGCTCAGCCCCTCCCAGCTGTCGTACGCACCCCCGGTGAGCAGCCGCGATCCGGCGGTCAGGCCGAGTCCGGCGGCGTCCTCGCGGGCCCGGGCCACCAGTTGCGCCGACGTCAGCTCGACGCCGTCCACCGCCAGCGCGGGGGCGTCCGGGTCCACGGGGGCGAACGGGGCGAACCGGTCGCCCTGCCCCGGCACCTCGACCGCGTAGTCCGCGAAACCCTCCGGCGGCTGCGGGAACCTGCCGCCCAGCGGGCGCAGCGCCAGGGCGATCCGCTCGCCGGAGCAGGCGCGCGCGGCCTCCAGCGTGTCCGGGCCGCTGACGACGAGGTCGGCGGCGGCCGGGTCGCCCTGCACGTCGGCGACCACCCCGACCGAGGAGCAGGCGAGCAGCCAGACCGCGGACTGCCAGTGCGCGGGCAGCAGGAGCGCGAGCCGGTCGCCCGGCTCGGCGGCGAGGTCGCCCTGGAGGAGGTTGGCGGTCTTGGCCACCCAATTGGCGAAGGTGGCCACCGACAGTTCGACGCGTTCTCCGGTGGCGTCGTCGTAGAAAGTGACCAAGGGGCGGGCCGGGTCCGCGGCGAGCGCGGAACGCAGCAGGTCGGCAGGGGTGCGGTCGGTGGCGTTCATCCGCGCAAGAGTACGCGGCGACGGCGGACCGGACGGGGTGGAAGGGCGCCGGGGACACCGGTTCGGCAGACGGTCCGTCAATTGTGGAGGTATGTCCGGGTAGCCGGAGTTGAAGAATTATGTCCAATATCATTTGTATGCGTGCCTTCCTAGCATCTTCGATCGGTGTCACCTGCGCGGCCGTTCTCGCCCTGCCGTCGGCCGCGCCGGCGGGCGCCGCCCCCGACACCCGCACCGTCCCCGCCGCTCCCGCCGGGTCCGCGGCCTCCACCGACCTGCCGGGCTCGACGCAGTCCCTGCCGATGCGGCCGCTGCCGGCCGAGTCCGGCCGGGCCGCCGAGACCTCCGGCCAGGGGCTGACCGAACGTGAGGTCCGGCCCTTCTCCCTGGTCGGCGTCGTCTGGGACGACGTCGACACCGAACTCCACGGCACCGTCCAGGTCCGCACCCGCGCCGCCGGCACCGACCGCTGGTCGGACTGGCAGGACCTGGAGACGCACAACGCGGAGCACGCCGCCGACCCCGGTTCCGCCGAGCGCGACTCGGGCAGGGCCCGGGGCGCCACCGCCCCGCTCTGGGTCGGCGACTCCGACGGCGTCGCGGTCCGCGTGGTCCCGGACCCCCCGGACCCGCAGGACCGGACCGGGCACGTGGTGTCGCTGCCCGGCGGGCTGCGGCTCGAACTCGTTGACCCGGGCGAGGACCCGCGACCGCTCCCCGTGGGGGACGAGGCGGCCGGGGCGGGGGACGCCGCGGAGCCGGACGCCGGGGAGGCGGAGGGCACCGGCGACGCGGCCGGGGCCGAGCCCGTGACGGACGGCCAGGCCATGACGGGGGCCCAGCTCCTGGCGGACATCCGGGCCGAGGCGGACGCCCAGGTCCTGGCGGGCATGCAGGCCGCGACCGCCGCGACCGCCACCCTGCCCGCGACGGACACCGGGACGGAGGCCGGAGGAGGGGCAGAGACCGGGGCCACGGCGGAGACCGGAGCCAAGACGAGCGCGGCGGCCCTCGAACCGAACGTCCTTCCCGCCCTGAGCCGGGCGGAGACCGAGGCCCAGGCCGGGACGGAGAGCAAGACGGCGGCGGGCGCCCGCCCGTACATCGGACCCCGGCCGCGCATCATCACCCGCAAGGGCTGGGGCGCCGACGAGAAGCTCAGGGAACGCGCCTTCGCGTACACCAAGACCGTCAAGGCGGCCTTCGTCCACCACAGCGCCACGGGCAACAACTACACGTGCTCCCAGGCGCCCTCGGTCCTGCGCGGCATCTACCGCTACCACGTGAAGAGCAGTGGCTGGCGCGACTTCGGCTACAACTTCGCCGTCGACAAGTGCGGAAACATCTACGAAGGACGCGCGGGCGGCGTGACGAAGCCGGTCCTGGGAGCGCACACGCTCGGCTTCAACTCCAACAGCATGGGCATCGCGGTGCTCGGCACCTTCACCAAGTCGAACCCGCCCGCCGCGGCCGTCACCGCAGTCTCGAAGCTCACCGCCTGGAAGCTCGGCCTGTTCGGCGCCAACCCGAAGGGCAAGGTGACCCTGGTATCGGGCGGCGGCAACAAGTACAAGAAGGGCACGAAGGCCCGGCTCAACGTCATCTCCGGCCACCGGGACGGCTTCGCAACCGAATGCCCCGGAGCGCGTCTCTACAAGAAGCTCGGCTCGGCCAGGACCAGCTCCGCCCGCCTGCAGGGCCGCTGACCAAAAGCCCGCGGGACCGGCGCGGACCGCTGCGACTGCCGATCGGGCCGGCCGGACCGGTCTGCATACACTGGCCAGCCGAAACAGGCCAGGTCCCAGCAGGAAGCAGAGTCAGTGCCGTGACAGAGGCAAAAGAAGCGATCCTCCTGGTCGGTGGCAAGGGGACCCGGCTGCGCCCGCTCACGGTGCACACGCCCAAACCGATGGTTCCGGCGGCGGGCGTCCCGTTCCTCACGCACCAACTGGCCCGGGCCCGGGCCGCCGGTGTCGAGCACATCGTGCTCGCGACGTCGTACCTGGCGGAGGTCTTCGAGCCGTACTTCGGCGACGGCTCGTCGCTCGGCCTGCACATCGAGTACGTCACCGAACGCGAACCGCTCGGCACCGGCGGCGCGATACGCAACGTCGCGTCCCGGCTCGCGGCGGGGCCGGACGAACCGGTGCTCGTCTTCAACGGCGACATCCTCACCGGCCTCGACATCCGGACCCTGGTCGCCACGCACACGGACTCCGGCGCGGACGTCTCCCTGCACCTCACCCGGGTCGAGGACCCGCGCGCCTTCGGCCTCGTGCCGACGGACGGGAACGGCAGGGTCACCGCGTTCCTGGAGAAGCCGCAGACCCCCGAGGAGATCGTCACCGACCAGATCAACGCGGGGGCGTACATCTTCCGCCGGTCGGTCATCGACACCATCCCGGCCGGCCGCCCCGTCTCCGTCGAGCGCGAGACCTTTCCCGGACTGCTCGCCGCCGGCGCCCACCTCCAGGGCATGGTCGACTCCACGTACTGGCTGGACCTCGGCACCCCGCAGGCATTCGTGCGCGGCTCCGCCGATCTGGTCCTGGGCCGCGCCCCGTCGCCCGCGGTCCCCGGCCGGTGCGGCGACCGGCTCGTGCTGCCGACGGCCTCCGTCGCCGAAGACGCCAAGCTCGGCGGCGGCACGGTGGTCGGCGAACGCGCCCGGATCGGCGAAGGGGCCCGCATCGACGGCTCCGCGATCCTGGCCGACGCGGTCGTCGAACCGGGGGCGGTGATCACCGACTCGCTGGTCGGGGCCGGTGCCCGGATCGGCAGCCGTACGGTGCTCGCGGGCGCGGTCGTCGGGGACGGCGCCCGGGTCGGCGCCGACAACGAACTGCGCGACGGCGTACGCGTCTGGTGCGGGGCGGTCCTCCCGGACGCGTCGGTGCGCTTCTCGTCCGACGAGTAGACGGGCGCGGGGTTCTACGGGCAGGGGCTCCGCAGGCGCGCGGGCGGCGGGACCGGTGCGGCGCTTACCCTCGACAGGCAGCCCCGACGACCGAGGACCCCACCGTGGCAGGACGATTCGCCCCCCGCAACGCTCCCCGCACGGCCCTCCCGCACCCGGCTCCGGCATCGGTACCGGTACCGGCATCGGGACCGGCTTCCGTGCCGGCTCCGGCGTCGGCGTCGCCCTCGGTTTCCGTGCCGGCTTCGGACACCGGTGCGCTGACCCGGGAGTGGACCCCGCCCGGCCCGTTCGACCTGCGGCTCGTCGTCGGCCCGTTGCGCAGGGGGCCCGCCGATCCCACGTTCCGGATGACCCGGGACGGCACGGTCTGGCGGGCGAGCCGTACGCCCGCGGGGCCCGGCACCCTCCGCCTCGCCGCCCGGGGCGGCCGGATCGAGGCGTCGGCCTGGGGCCCCGGCGCGCCCTGGCTGCTGGACCGGCTCCCGACGCTGCTGGGCGCGACGGACGACCCGGACGCCTTCCGCCCCCGCCACCGCCTGCTCGCCCTGACCCGGCACAGCCGGCCCGGCCTGCGCCTGGTGCGCACCGGCCTGGTCATGGAGTCGCTGATCCCGTCGATCCTGGAACAGAAGGTCACCACGGACGAGGCGTACCGCGCCTGGCGCCTGCTGGTCCGGGGACACGGCACCCCGGCGCCCGGCCCCGCGGACCACGCCACCTTCGCCGGGCTCGGGCTGCACGTCATGCCGGACGCCCGCACCTGGTCCCTGATCCCGTCCTGGGAATGGCACCGGGCGGGCGTCGACGCCAAACGCTCGGCCACGATCCTGCGCGCGGTACGCGTGGCCCGCCGTCTGGAGGAGGCGTCGGCCATGGAACTCCCCGAGGCCACGGCCCGCCTGGAACTGATCCCCGGCATCGGCCCCTGGACCTCGGCCGAGACCCTCCAGCGCTCGAACGGCGCGGCGGACGCGGTCACGGTCGGCGACCTCCACCTCCCCGGCATCGTCGGCCACGCCCTGGCGGGCAACCGGGACGCCGACGACGAGGAGATGCTGAGGCTCCTGGCCCCGTACGAGGGGCAGCGCCACCGCGCCACCCGGCTCGTCCTGCTGTCGGGCCGCACCCCGCCCCGCCGCGCCCCGCGCAGGACCCGCGGCGACATCGCCCGCCTGTAGTGCCCGTCCCGCACGGCTGCGGCGCGGGCACCCGCCGTACGGGCCCGACACCGTCCGTCGTACCGACGCGAGGTCCGCCGTACCGGCCGGGAGCCCCCCGCCTCACCGCACCGTGACGAAGTCCTCCGCGTCCCGGGCCGCCCGGGCCGCCGGCGCGACCAGCGGGCGCCCCACCGCGACCGCTCCCAGCGGGTCCCACGACTCCGGCAGGTCCAGCACCTCGCGCACCACGTCCCGGCAGAACATCGTCGAGGACACCCACGCCGACCCCAGCCGCTCACCGGCCAGCGCCACCAGGAAGTTCTGGATGCCGGCCCCCGCGGCGACCACGAACATCTCGCGCTCCGCGCCGTCCCGCCGCTCGTCCCCGTACGTGTGGGAGCCGTCCATCACCAGGCACGGCACCACCAGGTACGGCGCCCGGCGCAGCACGTTGCCGCGCCGCACCCGCTTCGCGATCGACTCCTCGCTCTTCCCGTCGCGCCGCAGATCCGCGATCCACGCGTCCCGCATCGCGTCGAGCAGCCGGGTCCGGGCCTCCTCGGACTCCAGCAGGACGAACCGCCACGGCGTCGTGTGGTGCGGCGCGGGCGCCGTCACGGCGGCGGCCACGGCCCGCCGCACCGCCCCCGGGTCCACCGGGTCGTCGGTGAACTCGCGCACCGTGCGCCGCAGGGTCACCGCCTCCCGCACCGCCTCCGACGTACCGAGCCGGAACATGTCGTCGGCCGCGCCCCGCACCAGCGCCCGGGCGCCGCCCGCCGCGTCGCTCGGGTCCACCACGTGGCCGAGCCCCCGGACCACCGCGACCGGCAGCCCCGTGGCCTTGCCCTTGACCAGGTCACCGGCCGAGGCCAGCTCGTCGGCGGTGGCCACCACGGTCGCGCTCAGCGGATTGCCGTACGCGTCCGTGCCGCCGCGCAGATCGTCCAGGACCAGGACCCCGGCCGCCCCGATCGCCACATCGGTCAACCCGCTGCGCCAGGGGCGCCCGAAGGTGTCCGTGACGACGACGCCGACCTCGACGCCCAGGCTGTCCCGCAGCCCGTCCCGGATCGCCCGCGCCGAGGCGTCGGGGTCCTCGGGCAGCAACAGCACCGTCCCGGCGGGGGTGTTCGAGGCGTCGACCCCGGCCGCGGCCATGACCAGGCCCTGCCGGTTCTCCACGATGCGCAGCGTGCCGCGCCGCGCCACCACCCGCACCGTCTCGGCGTCGATCGCCGCCTCCCGGTCGGTGGCCTCGACGATCCGGCCCTCCGCCTTGGAGACGATCTTCGAGGTGACCAGCAGCACGTCGCCGTCGGCCAGCCCCGGTTCGGCCGCGGCGATCAGCTTCGCCAGGTCGTCCCCGGCCCGCACCTCGGGGATCCCGGGCAGCGCCCAGACCCGATAGGCAGGCGGAGAGGAAGGGGAAGAAGGGGAGTCGGGTCCGGGGGATTCGGCGCTTCCGGGGGAATCGGCGCTCACGCCCGTACCTCCTCGGCCAGCGTCAGCGCCTGCCGTGCCATCTCCGCCGTCGCGTCGACGTCGGTCATCATCAGCGGCACGGCGCGGCAGCGGATGCCCGCGGCCTCCACCTCGTCGACCGCCCCGGCGTCCACGGTGTCGACGAGCCACCCGTCGAGCAGCCCGGAACCGTAGTGCCGGGCCACGGCCGACGCCGTCGACTCCACGCCCACCGCGGCGAGCACCTTGTCCGCCATGCCGCGCACGGGCGCGTCCCCGACGATGGGGGAGAGGCCGACAACCGGCACCCCGGCCTCCGCGACGGCCTCCCGGATGCCGGGCACGGCGAGGATCGTCCCCACCGACACGACGGGGTTGGACGGCGGGAAGAGGATCACGTCGGCCTCGGCGATGGCCTCCAGCACGCCCGGCGCGGGCTTGGCCTGCTCGGCACCGACCGGCACGATCGCCTGCGCCTCGACCGAGGCGCGCAGCTTCACCCAGTACTCCTGGAAGTGGATCGCCCGGCGTTCGCCGTCGAGGTCGACCGCGACGTGCGTCTCGACCCGGTCGTCGGACATCGGCAGCAGCCGGACCCCGGGCTTCCAGCGTGCGCAGAGCGCCTCGGTGACGGCGCTCAGCGGGTAGCCCGCGCCCAGCATCTGCGTGCGGACGATGTGGGTCGCGAAGTCGCGGTCGCCGAGCCCGAACCACTCGGGCCCCACGCCGTACGCCGCGAGCTCCTCCTTGACGTGGAAGCTCTCGTCCGTACGCCCCCAGCCCTGTTCCTCGTTGATGCCACCGCCGAGGGTGTACATCACGGTGTCGAGGTCGGGGCAGACCTTCAGCCCGAACAGATGGATGTCGTCACCGGTGTTGCCGATCACCGTGATGTCCGCCCCGGGCGCGGCCTGCTTGAGGCCACGCAGGAAACGAGCACCGCCGATACCGCCGGCCAGAACCACAATGCGCATGCGAGACAGTCTGTCAGGCGAAGCCTGATCCTTCTCGGGGTGGTGGCGGGCGACGGGTGGGACTGTCGGGCGAAGCCTGATCCTTCTCGGGGTGGTGGCGAGACCCCCCGTGCGGGGTGTCAGGCGGGTACGACGTCCGTGGTCGCCGGGGAGCACTGCGCCGCGTGCATCGGCATCTCGGTCAGTCCGGGGTGGTAGACGTGCAGGCTGACGGCCGGTTCGAGCGAGTCGTTGACCACTTCGTGCACGTAGCCGGGGGCGAAGACCCGCTGTGCGCCGGGGTCCAGGGTCCGGTCGCCGCGTTCGGTGCGCTCGGTCAGCCGGCCCTCCAGGACGGTCAGCACGCCGGAGGACGGGCCGTGGTCGTGGCGGCCGCTGCCCTGGCCGGGCACCCAGCTGAGCAGCCAGACCTCGTAGCCGGGTCCCGTGTGCAGCCGGTGGTACCAGCGGGTGGTGGCGTCGTACCGGACGAGGGACTCCCACCGCGCGCGGTCGGCGGCGATGCGGCGGGCGAGCCCGACGAACTCGGCCACGGTGGCGGGGTGCTCGCGGGGCGGCTGGAGGAGGTGCTGGACTTCGAGGATGTCGCCGGCGATCTGGAGGTCGCTGTCGCTGTTCATGGATGAGGTGATTCCTCGGCATGGGGGTGCGGGTGCAGGGGTCGCGGAGACCGGAGAGCCGCGGTCGTACGGGACGGACGGCGTCCCGCGGAATGCTCTGCGGATCTGCGGAGGGGTTCCGCGCGGAAGAACTGGATCGAAGAAGCCGGATCAGAGCCGGCGCCCCGGGGGCATCAACAGCTGTGACAGCTGGAACAGCAACAGCGGGCCTGGACAGCGGTGCGGAACCCACGGACGTGGGTGGCGTACATCGCTGCGGTCGCTGGCATGCGGTCAAGGAGACCGGCTCGATGACGCCGCTGTCAACCCGGTGCCCGGTTTGGCGGCAATGTTTCACCCCATCCGGTCGGGCGGTCAGCAGAAAGGTTTATTCAGCCATGGTGGCGGAGATGTGCCGCACCAACCGTGGCCGTAAACGTCGTTGAAGGTCCGTGACCCGGCTGTGATCTTGGTCGCTTCGGTGATCGAATCCGAAACATGGAGATGGCTCCACTCGTCTCACCCAGTGAGAGGCGGGGCGTGATGAGACCCACGGCATATGTCAGTTTTTTGCTGATTTGCACACTTTCTGCATACGTTTGGTTCCGCAGAGTGAATACCGAGGCCAATAGCAGATCCTCGCTTGACTGGCCTGGAGATACACACTTGTAATTTCACTCGTGTCGTTCGGCCGCGATCAGTAACGGCTGCATCACGGGGACGCAAGAGACAGACGAGGGGCGCACATGACCGAGCTGTTCCAGCAACTGCTGGTCGAGGACGCGGACGAGGAACTCGGCTGGCAGGAGCGCGCACTGTGCGCCCAGACCGATCCCGAGTCCTTCTTCCCCGAGAAGGGCGGATCCACCCGCGAGGCCAAGAAGGTCTGCCTCGCCTGCGAAGTCCGGTCCGAATGCCTTGAATACGCCCTTTCCAACGACGAACGCTTCGGAATCTGGGGCGGTCTCTCGGAACGTGAGCGACGCCGCCTGAAGAAGGCCGCCGTCTGATCGCGGAACCCCGCGACGAGACGAGACGGAGCCCGCGCCGCGACGAAGCGGAACGGCGGGACGAGCGGAACGACGGGGCGGGTGGCCCGCCGTCCACCGCACACGGCCCGCCACAGCGGGCGGACCACCCCGCGGACGCACCGTCCGCGACAACGAACCCTGCGGACCACCGGACGCCCTGAGGCCCGGGCTCCGTGACTTCGCCCGGCTCCGGGCCCCGAACCGCGAACCGCGACCGGTCATGGCCCGTCGTCTGCACCTTGCCCGCAGGCGACGGGCCATCGCCGTGCCCGCCCGGCCTCCACCGCTCCTGGTCCGTGCCCGTCCGTGCCCGCCCGGCCCCCGCCGCTTCTGGTCCGTCATCGCCCGGCCGGCGTACCGCCGTCGGTGCGGGCCGGGAGCGCCTCGGGGCCGAGGCGGGCACCAGGGTCCGCAGCCCTCGCGTCGGCCCCCGTTCGAGCGCTCGGCGCCACCGTCGTTATCCGTACCGTTAGTGTGGGGCCCCGTCCGAGACGCGCCAACGCCCTGACGGAGCGCGCGTGTACACCGATGCAGCCCCCGGGGGATTTCCCCCGGATCCGGCCGGAGGGCCCGTACCTCGATGTCCGTGCACAGCCAATCGGCGGCGCCGTACGCGGCCGCCGCCGCCCCCGAGTTCCCCCGGCATGTCGTCACCGCCGTGCTCGTCTCCCACGACGGAGCGCGCTGGCTGCCCGACGCACTCGCCGGACTGCTCGGGCAGGAACGTCCCGTGCAGAACGTCGTCGCCGCCGACACCGGCAGCGCCGACGACTCCGCGCAACTGGTCACCGAGGCACTCGGCGCCGAACGCGTCCTGCACCTCGCGCGCCGTACGAGCTTCGGCACCGCCGTCGACGAGGCGGTCCGCACGGCCGGCGTCCTCTCCCCCGACGAGCTGCCGTACCTGAAGCGCCCCAGCGGCTGGGACCCCGTCAGCAGGACCTGGCGCGACGACGCGTACGAGATGCCGGAGCTGCCGCACGGCGAACCGGTGCAGTGGCTCTGGCTGCTCCACGACGACTGCGCCCCCGCCCCCGACGCCCTCGCCGAGATGCTGCGCGTCGTGGACACCGACCCGCACGCCGCGATCGTCGGCCCCAAGCTCCGCGGCTGGTACGACCGCAGGCAGCTGCTGGAGGTCGGCGTCTCCATCGCCAACAGCGGGCGCCGCTGGACCGGGCTCGACCGGCGCGAACAGGACCAGGGCCAGCACGACCAGGTCCGTACCGTGCTCTCCGTATCCACCGCGGGCATGCTGATCCGCCGTGACGTCTGGGAGGAGCTCGGCGGGTTCGACCGCAGGCTCCCCCTGATGCGTGACGACGTCGACCTGTGCTGGCGCGCGCACGTCGCGGGCCACCGGGTGCTCGTCGCCCCCGACGCCGTCCTCCGGCACGCCGAGGCGTCCGCCCGCGAACGCCGCCCCATCGACTGCGCGGGACGCTCCGTCGCCTCCCCGCACCACGTCGACAAGGCCGGTGCCGTCTACACGATGCTGGCCAACGCACGCGCCAAGGTCCTGCCCTGGGTGCTGCTCCGGCTCGTCGTCGGCACCCTGCTGCGCACCCTCGCCTACCTCGTCGGCAAGGTGCCCGGCCAGGCCCTCGACGAGGTCGCCGGACTCTTCGGCACCCTGCTGCGGCCGGGCAGGATCCTCGCGGCCCGGCGCGCCCGCGGCAAGGGCGCCGTCGACCAGGCCGAACTGCGCGGCCTCTTCCCGCCGCCCGGCGCCACCGTCCGCGCCACCGTCGAGCAGGTCGCCGGCAACTTCGGCAGCGGCTCCGACACCGACTCCGGCGGCTCCCGGCACGGCGCCGTGGAGTCCGGCCCCGGCGGCGACGACGCCGACTTCCTGGAGATCGAGCAGTTCGCGCGGCTGAAGCGGATCGGCCGCAAGCCGGGCCCGGTGCTCTTCGCCGTCCTGCTGCTCGTCTCGCTCGTCGCCTGCCGCGGCCTCCTCGGCGGCGGCTCGCTGACCGGCGGCGCCCTGCTGCCCGCCCCCGGCGACGTCTCCGACCTGTGGAGCAAGTACGCGGAGGGCTGGCACACGGTCGGCACCGGCGGCACCCAGACCGCACCGCCCTACCTCGCCGTGCTCTCGGCGCTGTCCGCGCTGTTCCTCGGCTCGACCGGCCTCGCGCTCACGCTCCTGCTGGTCTGTTCCGTCCCGCTCGCCGGACTCACCGCGTACTTCGCCTCCCGGCCGCTGCTCGAATCCAGGCTGCTGAGGGCCTGGGCGAGCGTCGCGTACGCCTTCCTGCCCGCCGCGACCGGCGCCCTGGCGACCGGCCGCCTCGGTACCGCCGTACTGGCCGTGTTCCTCCCGCCGATCGCCCGCGCCGCCGTCTCCGCGCACGGCATGCGCGCCTCCGGCGGCGCCCGGGGCAGCTGGCGCGCGACCTGGGCGTACACCCTGCTCATCACCTTCGTGATGGCGTTCACGCCCATCGTCTGGCCGCTCGCCGTCGTCCTCGGCATCGGTGTGCTCGTGCTGCGCCGCGACGACATCACCGCGTACGGCCTGCGCTTCCTCGCCGCGGTCGGCACCCCGCTGCTCGTGCTCGCGCCCTGGTCGCTCTCGCTGCTCACCAGCCCGTCCCGCTTCTTCGACGAGGCGGGCCTGGACATCGGTGCGGGCACCGCCTCCGCGCTCGACCTGCTCGCCATCAGCCCCGGCGGCCCCAAGGCCGCGGGCAGCGTGCTGCTGTTCGGCATCGTGCTCGCCGCCCTGGCCGCGCTGCTGCGCGGGGAGCGGCAGTTCGCGGTGCGCGCCGCCTGGACGGTCGCGCTCGTCGCGATGGTCTTCGCCGCACTGGCCAACGGCTCGGGCTGGGCCGGCCCCGCCACCCTCGTGTACGGCATCGCACTGATCGCCGCCGCGCTGGTCGGCGCGGACGGCGCCCGGGTGCGCGTCGCCGAGCTCAGCTTCGGCTGGCGGCAGCCCGTCGCCGCGCTGATCGCCCTCGCCGCGGGCCTCGCCCCGGCCGTGGCCGCCGTGAGCTGGATGATCGGCGGCGCCGGGGGCCCGCTGGAGCGCCGCGACCCGGTGCAGGTGCCCGCGTTCGTCGCGGAGGAGAGCACCACCCGCGACCAGCCGCGCACCCTGGTGCTCGGCGGCTCCTCGCCCTCCACCGTCTCGTACACCCTGGTACGCGGCTCCGGGGCGCGCCTCGGGGACGCCGAACTGACCGCCGCGGGGGGCAGCAACAGCCACCTCGACAAGGTCGTCGCCAACCTGGTCGCGGGCTCCGGCGCCGACCAGGGCAGCCAGCTCGGCGGCTTCGCGATCCGGTACGTACTGGTCCGCGACGGCGCCCCGAAGGAGATGAGCCGGGTCCTCGACGCGACCCCGGGGCTCAGCCGGCTGAGCCAGCTGGACGGCAGTGCGCTGTGGCGGGTGGAGCGCCAGGTCGCCCGGATCATGATCGTCCCGCCCGGCGCGGGCGGCGAGCAGCTGCCCGTGGGCTCCCTGCCCGTCGAGGCGCACACCAGGATCCCGGCGGGCGAGTCCGGCCGGGTGCTGCGGATCGCGGACGCCGCCGACTCCGGCTGGCAGGCCACGCTCGACGGCCGGCCGCTGACCCGCAAGACCGTCGACGGCTGGGCCCAGGGCTTCGAGCTGCCCGCCGAGGGCGGCACGCTGGACCTCACGTACGACACCCCGTTCACCCACACCGCCTGGATCTGGGCCCAGTGCACGCTGGCGCTCGTCCTGCTGGTCCTCGCCCTGCCGGGCCGTCGCCGCGAGATCGACGACGACCTGCCCGAGGAGGCCGTGGCGGCCCCCGCGGAACCGGTCACGGGCGAGGGGCGCCGGGCCCGCAGGCTGCGCGCGGCCGCCCAGGCCGAGGCCGAGCCGGACGCCGCCCCCGGCCAGGCGCCGCCCGCGCCGGGCGATTACGTCCCGTCCCCGCGGGCGGCGGAGTACGACCAGGCCCCCGCCCCCGACCAGGCCCCCGCCCCCGACCAGGCCCCCGCCCCCGACCAGGCCCCCGCCCCCGTTCCCGCACAGCAGCCGCAGCCGGAGCAGGACGACGACGGGCAGTACGCGGCGGTGCCGCAGCAGCAGTACGGCGAATGGGACGGGCAGCAGTACCAGGACACCGGCTACCAGCAGTACCCGGGCAACGGGTACGACGAGGGCCAGTACCCGAGCGGCCAGTACCAGACCGGTCAGTACCAGGAGGGCCAGTACCAGGACGGCGGATACGGCACGCAGGGCACGCACCAGGAGCCCGCCCCCGCCGACCCGTACGGGCAGAACTCCTACGATCCGTACGGCTACGCCCAGCAGCAACAGCAGCAGTACGACCCGCAGACCGGCACGTACGCGTCCCCGGCGCACTACGACCAGGGCGGCGGCGGCCACCCGGCCCCGTACGCCCCGCAGAACCCCGACGAGAACCCCGCCCCGGGCCAGAACCCGTGGCCGACCGGCAACGCATCGCGAGGCGAGTCCGAGTGAAGTCCACCAGCAGCCTGTCCCTCATCGCGGGCACCGTCGCCCTCGCCGCCGTCACCGGATTCGCCGTGCTCACCGCGCCCGGGGACGGGGACACCGAGCGGACGGCGACCGCCGCGCGACTGCCGGTGGAACGGTCCACCCTGCTCTGCCCGGCCCCCGGCCTCTCGGAGCTCTCGGAGACCACCTACACCTCCTTCACCCCGGCGTCCGACGGCGCGGGCGCGGCCGGCACGGCCGAACTGACACCGGCCGCGCCGTCCGAGATCACGGACGGCGAGGGCGAGGACAAGAGCGACAAGAAGGACAAGGAGAAGGGCGAGAAGAAGGGCGACAAGAAGGCGGACGCCGGGAAGCCGGTCGTCGCCCTCAAGGAGCCCGGCAAACCGGCCGTCGCCGAGGAGTCCGGCGCCGACACCCCGGCCCTGGTCGGCATCGCCACCGGCCGCCTGGCCCCCGGCTGGAGCGCCCAGCAGACCACCATGGTCGAGGCGGGCGAGGGACGCGGCCTGCTCGGCGTCAGCTGCACCGTCCCCGACACGGACTTCTGGTTCCCGGCCGCGAGCACCGCGAAGTCCCGCCAGGACTACGTCCACCTGACCAACCCGGACGACACCGCGGCCGTGGCCGACATCGAGCTCTACGGACCCGAGGGCTCCCTCAAGTCCGAGGTCGGCGAGGGCATCACGGTGCCCGCCCGGTCCAGCGTCCCGGTGCTCATCTCCACGCTCACCAGCGAGGCCGTCGACGACGTGACCGTCCACGTCACCACCCGCACCGGACGCGTCGGGGCCGTCGTCAGGGCCGCGGACGACAAGACCGGCAGCGACTGGCTGGCCGCCTCCACCGCCCCCACGGGCACCCTGGTCATGCCCGGCATCCCCGACGACGCCACCTCGGTGCGCCTCGTGGCCTTCGCGCCCGGCGACGACGACGCCGACCTGAAGGTGAAACTGCTCGGCAAGACCGGCGCGATCACCCCGGCCGGGAACGACGGACTGCACGTCAAGTCGCAGATGACCGCGAGCATCGACCTGAAGGACCTCACCAAGGGCGAGCCCGGATCCCTGCTGCTCACCCCGGAGAAGGACGGGAAGACCACCCCGGTCGTCGCCGCGCTGCGCGTGGTCCGCGGCTCCGGCGACAAGCAGGAGGTCGCCTACATCCCGGCGACGAGCCCGGTGGGCGCGCGGGCCACCGCGGCCGACAACCGCTCCGAGGGCTCGGTGCTCTCACTGACCGCCCCGGGGGCCGCCGCCACGGTGAAGGTCACCGCATCGGCGGGCAGCGGGGGCGGCGAAAAGGTCGTCAAGAAGTACACGGTCAAGGGCAGCACGACGCTCGCGGTCGTCCCGACCGCACCGTCCGGCCTCAAGGGCGGCTACGCCCTGACGGTGGAGACGGAGTCGGGCGGCCCGGTCCACGCCGCGCGCACCCTCACCGTCACGCAGGGCGGCATCAAGATGTTCACCGTGCAGACCCTGCCGGACGACGGCGGAACGGTCGAGGTGCCCGAGGCCGTCCAGGACCTCTCGGTCCTGCGGGACTAGCGAGTTCCCGGCCGGACAGGACTTTCGAAACCGTCCTGGAGGGGCCGGAACGGCCGGGTGGGAACGGTGGTGTGCGGGCGGCCGGGAACGGCCACCCGCACACCACCGTTCCCGTTCCCGCCTACTCCTGCCCGTAGCGCGGATCCACGGACTCCGGCGAGAGCCCGAGCAGGTCCGCGACCTGCTCCACCACGACCTCGTGCACCAGCAGGGCGCGCTCGTCGCGGTTCTTGGTGCGGATCTCCACCGGCCGCCGGTAGATGACGATCTGCGCGGGCCGGCCCTTCTCGGCGGACACCGCGTGCCCCAGCGGAACGGTCTCCTCCTGGGCCCCCGGCACGTCGAGCACCATGAAGTCGACGTCCGCCAGCTGCGGCCAGCGCCGCTCCAGCCGCTCCACCGAGTCCTGCACGAGATCGCGGAAGTTCTCCGCCCTGCTGACCGAGAGCGGCACCTGGGGCGGGGCGACGGGCCCGCGCATGCCGCGGCCGTGCCGGTCCCGGCGGCGCGGACGCGGCTCGGACGGGGAAGACGGCGGGGACGGCTGGGGCGGTACAGGACTGTCCATCACGGACGCAGGGTAACGCCCCGGAGGGCGGGTCGGCCGCCGCTCCCTGACGGGCCATCGGCATGTCCAATCCTGAACAATCCGGCCAACCGGGGGCTTGTTTCAGGCCCTGCTGCTGATCGCCGGACTCCTGTCGAATGACAACTTTTATGCCGAATGGTGACCGGAACCATTGCCGGTACGGGCCGTTCCCGACCCCTCCCGCGCAGGTCAGAAAGGTCGCCCGGAAGGCGGTTGTGCCGGACGTCACAGCGCGACACGGAGGGGTGACCCGGGGGAGAGTCGTCGCAGCCCGCTCAAGAGTGCGGTACCGTCCAACATCGTGAGCCCTGTACGTCGCTGTTCGCGCACCGCGTGCGGCCGCCCTGCCGTCGCGACACTGACGTACGTCTATGCCGACTCGACTGCGGTCCTCGGCCCGCTCGCCACCTACGCCGAGCCCCACTGCTACGACCTCTGTGCCGAGCACAGCGAACGGCTGACGGCACCGCGCGGCTGGGAAGTCGTCCGGCTCTCCGACCCCTCCGCGCCCTCCCGCCCCAGCGGCGACGACCTCGAAGCGCTCGCCAACGCCGTACGGGAAGCGGCCCGGCCGCACGACCGCGGGGCCGACGACGGCCGGGGCGGTCCGCAGACGGCCGACCCGATGGAGGTCGCGCGCCGCGGCCACCTCCGCGTGCTGCGCTCCCCGGACTCCTGACCCTCCACCGGCCCCGGCCGTCCGCCGGACCCCGGCCGCTGCCGGACTTCCGTGGTCCGCCGAAGCCCTGACCCCTGCCGGTCTCCCGCTCCTCCGCCGGCCCCCGGACCCCGCCGTCCTCCGGCTCCGCGCACGCGGCCGGAAGGCCCGACGGTCCGCCCGAGCCGCTGCCGGGTAGTTTGGGCGGTCCGCAGGAATCTCAGGAGGACCGGCCCGTGGCTGCTGATCTGTCGCAGATCGTGAAGGCGTACGACGTGCGCGGAGTGGTGCCCGACCAGTGGGACGAGTCGCTCGCCGAACTGTTCGGGGCGGCCTTCGTCGAGGTGACGGACGCGGACGCGATCGTGGTCGGACACGACATGCGGCCCTCCTCGCCCGGTCTCTCGGGAGCCTTCGCCCGCGGGGCCGCGGCGCGCGGCGCCGACGTCACGCTGATCGGCCTCTGCTCGACCGACCAGCTGTACTTCGCCTCGGGCAGCCTGGGCCTGCCCGGCGCGATGTTCACCGCCTCGCACAACCCGGCGCGGTACAACGGCATCAAGCTCTGCCGGGCGGGCGCCGCACCCGTGGGCCAGGACACCGGCCTCTCGGAGATCCGCGCCCTCGTCGAGAAGTGGGCCGAAAACGGCGCCCCCCGGCCGGCCGGGGCCCCGGGCACCGTCACCGGGCGCGAGACGCTCACCGACTACGCCGCCCACCTGCTGTCCCTGGTCGACCTCGGGTCGATCCGCCCGCTGAAGGTCGTCGTCGACGCGGGCAACGGGATGGGTGGCCACACCGTCCCCACCGTCTTCGCGGACCTGCCCGTCGACCTCGTACCGATGTACTTCGAACTCGACGGCACGTTCCCCAACCACGAGGCCAACCCCCTCGACCCGAAGAACCTCGTCGACCTCCGGGCCCGGGTCGTGGCCGAGGGCGCCGACCTCGGCCTCGCCTTCGACGGCGACGCCGACCGCTGCTTCGTCGTCGACGAGCGGGGCGAGGGCGTCTCCCCGTCCGCGATCACGGCCCTGGTGGCGGCCCGGGAACTCGCCCGCAACGGCGGCCGGGGCACCGTCATCCACAACCTGATCACGTCGCTCTCGGTCCCCGAGGTCGTCCGCGAGAACGGCGGCACCCCGGTCCGCACCCGAGTGGGCCACTCCTTCATCAAGGCGGAGATGGCCGAGCACGGCGCGATCTTCGGCGGCGAGCACTCCGCCCACTACTACTTCCGCGATTTCTGGAACGCCGACACCGGCATGCTGGCCGCGCTCCACGTGCTGGCCGCGCTGGGCGGGCAGCCGGGCCCCCTGTCGGAACTGGTCGCCCGGTACGACCGCTACGCCGGCTCCGGCGAGATCAACTCCACGGTCGCCGACCAGCGGGCCCGCACGGCAGCGGTACGCGCCTCCTTCGCGGACCGCGACGGGGTCACGACCGACGACCTGGACGGCCTGACCGTCACCGCACCGGACTGGTGGTTCAACCTCCGCGCCTCCAACACCGAACCCCTGATCCGCCTGAACGTGGAGGCCCGCGACGAGCGGACGATGGCAGCGGTCCGGGACGAGGTGCTGGCCCTGGTCCGCTCCCCGGAGACCTCCGCCGTTTAGCGCCGGTCCCTCCGGCGTACACCCCGGCTCCATCCACGCCCGCCCCGCCCCGCCCCGCCCCGCGCTCCCCGCCCTCCGGCGGTAGGCTGACGTGGCCCGATCCGTTGTCTGAAGGGACCCGCCCCATGCCGCTCGAAGCCGGCCTCCTGGAGATCCTCGCCTGCCCGGCCTGCCACTCTCCGCTCGACGACCGGTCGGCATCCGACACCCCCGAGCTGGTCTGCACCGGCGACGACTGCGGACTGGCCTACCCGGTACGGGACGGCATCCCCGTCCTCCTCGTCGACGAGGCCCGCCGCCCCGCGTAGACCGGAGCCGGGCCACGGCCCCGCCCGCAGCCCCGAGCGCCCGGCGTCCGGGCCCGCGACGCCGTCGCCCGCCGCCCCGCCCCGCACGGTGATCAGCATGTGATCGGAGGACCGTCCCCATGCTCGACGAGTCGCTGCTCGACGCCCCGGAATCCCTGGCCCGAGCCGACCGCCGCGGTCTGCTCCGCGGCGCCGCCGAGGCCGGGGCCCGGGTCCGCACCGCCGCCCGGCACGCCACCGAGGCCGGGATCGCCGAACTGAACCCGGAAGGCCGCCCCCGCGCCGTACTGGTCGCGGGCTTCGGCACCGCCGCGTCCGGCGTCGCCGACCTCGTCACCGCCCTGGTCGGCGCGTCCGCACCCGTCACGGCCATCCGCCCCACCGGGGTGGCCCCCGCCGCGGGCGCGCTGCGCTGGACGCTGCCCGGCTGGGCCGGCCCCGTGGACCTGCTGCTCATCGTCACGGCCGACGGCGCCGAGCCGGGCCTCGCCCTCCTCGCCGAACAGGCGTACCGCCGCGGTTGCAGCGTCGTCGCGGTCGCCCCCCACCGGTCGCCGCTGCGCGAGGCCGTCGACGGCGTGCGCGGCCTCCTCGTACCGATGGCCTCCGCCCCGCACGGCGAGTACGACGCCGAGACCTCGGCCGCCGGCCCCGGCACGCTCTGGGCGCTGTTCACCCCGCTGCTCGCACTGCTGGACCGGGTCGGCCTGATCACCGCCCCCACCGACGCGCTGCAGGGCGTCGCGGACCGGCTGGACCGCACCGCGGAACGCTGCGGCCCGGCCATCGCCACGTACAGCAACCCGGCCAAGACCCTCGCCGCCGAACTCGCCGACAGCCTGCCCCTGATCTGGACCGAGGGCGACGCGGCAGGCCCGGTCGGCCGCCGGTTCGCCGCCGTCCTGGCCGAGCTGTCCGGGCGCCCCGCCCTCGCCGCGGAACTGCCCGAGGCGCTCCCCGCGCACGGCGGGCTGCTGGCGGGCGCGTTCGCCGCGGGCGCCGACCCCGACGACTTCTTCCGCGACCGGGTCGACGAGCCGGAGCCGCTGCACGCCCGCGTCGTACTGCTCCGGGACCGCCCCGCGGGCGGCCTGAGCGCGGCCCCCGCCGCCCGTGAACTGGCCCTCGGCCACGACACCGCGATCAGCGAACTCGAACCGGACGAGGGCACCGACCTCGAATCCCTCGCCGAACTGCTCGCGGTCACCGACTTCGCCGCCGTGTACCTGGCCCTCGCGTCGGAGGCCCGCGCCTGACCGGGCCCGCGCCCCGTACCGCGGCGAGCCCGCGACCCCCGAACACCCGGCAGCACACACCGCGCCCCGATCCACCCGATCCACGCACCTCACAAGGACACGAATCCCATGGACCGGCTCTCCAACACCGTGCGCCCCTACGCCTGGGGCTCCACCACCGCCATACCCGGACTGCTCGGCGTCGCCCCCACCGGCGAACCCCAGGCCGAGATGTGGATGGGGGCCCACCCCGGCGCCCCCTCCCGCCTCACCCGGACCACCGGCACCGGGGAGGCCGGCCCCGAGCAGTCCCTCGCCGACGTCATCGCCGCCGACCCCGAGCGCGAACTGGGCCGGGCCTCCGTCGAGAAGTTCGGCCCCCGCCTGCCCTTCCTCCTCAAACTGCTCGCGGCGGGCGCCCCGCTCTCCCTCCAGGTCCACCCCGACCTCGAACAGGCCCGCAAGGGCTACGAGGACGAGGAGCGCCGGTCCGTTCCGATCGACGCCCCCCACCGCACCTACAAGGACGCCAACCACAAGCCCGAGCTGATCTGCGCGCTCACCCCCTTCACCGGCCTGTGCGGCTTCCGCGACCCCGCCGAGGCGGCCCGGACGATCGCGGCCCTCGACGTCGACGAGCTCAAGCCGTACGTCGACCTCCTCGGCGCCCATCCCGAGGAGGACGCCCTGCGCGAGGTCCTCACCGCGATCCTCGGCGCCGAGCCGGCGGAGATGGCCGAGACGGTGCACCGCGCGGCCGCCGCGGCCGAACGCCTCGGCGGCGCCCACGCCCCGTACGCCCGGATCGCCCACCACTTCCCCGGCGACCCCGGTGTCATCGCGGCGATGCTGCTGAACCCCGTGGAACTCAAGCCCGGCGAGGCCCTGTTCCTCGGCGCGGGCGTCCCGCACGCCTACCTCGACGGCCTCGGCGTCGAGATCATGGCCAACTCGGACAACGTGCTGCGCTGCGGCCTCACGCCCAAGCACATCGACGTGCCCGAACTCCTGCACGTCGTCCGCTTCGAGGCGACCGACCCCGGCATCCTGCGCCCCGAGGCCGCACCGTCCGGCGAGGAACCGTACGAGACGCCCGTGGACGAGTTCCGGCTCTCCCGCTTCGTCCTCCCGCCCGGCGCCGCTCCCGTCGACCTGGCCCGGGACGCCCCGCAGATCCTGCTCTGCACCCAGGGCGCCACGAAGGCGGGCGCGTTGGACCTCGCCCCCGGCGAATCCGTCTTCGTGCCCGCCGGGGAAGAGGTCGAAGTGTCCGGTACGGGAACCTTGTTCCGTGCCACAGTGGTGGTCTGACGCACCACCCGCATCGGCTACTGCAACAATGTCCGGCCGTACGGCGGCGGCGCCAAGGCCGCAGCAGCGAATGAAGGGACACCAGGCACCCATGAGTGCGTCAGGCGGAACCAAGGCGATCGTGGCGGCACTCGGCGCCAACCTGGCCATCGCGGTGGCCAAATTCGTGGCGTTCCTGTTCAGTGGCTCGTCGTCGATGCTCGCGGAGAGCGTCCACTCGGTCGCCGACTCCGGCAACCAGGGACTGCTGCTGCTCGGCGGCAAGAAGGCCCGGCGCGAGGCCACCCCGCAACACCCCTTCGGCTACGGCCGCGAGCGGTACATCTACGCCTTCCTCGTCTCCATCGTGCTGTTCTCCGTCGGTGGCATGTTCGCGCTGTACGAGGGCTACGAGAAGATCAAGCACCCGCACGAGATCGAGGCCTGGTACTGGCCGGTCGGGGTGCTCGTCTTCGCGATCGTCGCCGAGGGCTTCTCCTTCCGCACGGCCATCAAGGAGTCCAACGAGACCCGCGGATCGCTCTCCTGGAAGGAGTTCGTCCGCCGGGCCAAGGCCCCCGAGCTGCCCGTCGTCCTCCTGGAGGACCTCGGTGCGCTGGTCGGTCTGGTCCTTGCCCTCGGAGGCGTCGGCCTGTCCCTCGCGACCGGCGACGGCGTCTGGGACGGCATCGGCACCCTCTGCATCGGCGCCCTGCTGATCATCATCGCGATCGTGCTCGCCGCCGAGACGAAGTCGCTCCTGCTCGGCGAGGCCGCCGGGACCGACGAGGTCGAGAAGATCAAGAACGCGGTCGTCGACGGCGACACGGTCACCCGCGTCATCCACATGCGCACGCTCCACCTCGGCCCCGAGGAACTGCTCGTCGCGGCCAAGATCGCGGTGCAGCACGACGACACGGCCGTCGAGGTGGCCAACGCCATCAACGCCGCCGAGGCCCGCATCCGCGCCGCGGTCCCGATCGCCCGGGTCATCTACCTGGAGCCGGACATCTACAGCGAGGCAGCGGCAGCGGCCGGCATCAACCCCGCCAAGGCCCCCGGCGGCACCCCGGACACCCCGACGGAATCCGGCCACTGACCGAACCCGCCGCGACGGGCCGGTCCGTCCCGGCCGGCCGTCACCGCATCCGCCGCCCACCTGCCCATATGTCCTCCGGACACCCCCTCGCCCCGCTCTCCCACAGGCTTCCGCCATGTCCTCCCCGGCCCTCCCGGCTTCCGAGCGGGCTGGGAGGGACTGGGCCGATCGGTGTAGATTCGACGCCAGAGTCAGACGTCGCTGCTGATGGCGGTCGATCGGTCCCCATGTGCGGACCGGCCGAGGGAGAGAGGGCCTCCGACGGACTGCGCTGCGAGCACCGGGCATTCGTGTGCCCGTCGCCGCAGAGCCATCCGTGCCCCACCTCGACCCATTCACGAGGAGCAGCCCGTTATGACGACGGTCGCCAACCGACAGGACTTCAAGGTCGCCGACCTCTCCCTCGCGGCGTTCGGCCGCAAGGAGATCACCCTGGCCGAGCACGAGATGCCCGGTCTGATGTCGATCCGCAAGGAGTACGCCGCCGCGCAGCCGCTGGCCGGTGCCCGTATCACCGGTTCGCTGCACATGACCGTGCAGACGGCCGTGCTGATCGAGACCCTGGTCGCCCTCGGCGCCGAGGTCCGCTGGGCCTCCTGCAACATCTTCTCCACCCAGGACCACGCCGCAGCGGCCATCGCCGTCGGCCCGAACGGCACCCCCGAGGCCCCCGCGGGCGTCCCGGTCTTCGCCTGGAAGGGCGAGACGCTGGAGGAGTACTGGTGGTGCACGGAGCAGGCCCTGACCTGGCCGAACACGCCCACCGGCGGCCCGAACATGATCCTCGACGACGGTGGTGACGCCACCCTCCTCGTCCACAAGGGCGTCGAGTTCGAGAAGGCCGGCGCGGCCCCGGACCCGTCGACCGCGGACAGCGAGGAGTACGCCCACATCCTCACCCTGCTGAACCGCACCCTCGGCGAGTCCCCGCAGAAGTGGACCCGGCTGGCGTCGGAGATCCGTGGTGTCACGGAGGAGACGACGACGGGTGTGCACCGGCTGTACGAGATGCACCGTGACGGCACGCTGCTGTTCCCGGCGATCAACGTGAACGACGCGGTGACGAAGTCGAAGTTCGACAACAAGTACGGCTGCCGTCACTCGCTGATCGACGGCATCAACCGTGCCACCGACGTCCTGATCGGCGGCAAGACCGCCGTGGTGTGCGGTTACGGGGACGTGGGCAAGGGCTGTGCGGAGTCGCTGCGGGGCCAGGGTGCCCGGGTGATCGTGACGGAGATCGACCCGATCTGCGCGCTGCAGGCGGCGATGGACGGCTACCAGGTCGCCACCCTGGACGACGTGGT
>NZ_JBIAQQ010000010.1:0-224663 GCF_042889165.1 Streptomyces sp. NPDC002669
GGGGGGGGCGCGCCGCCCCGCCCCGCCCCCCCCGCGGGGGGCGGGCGCCCGGGGGGGGGCGCCCCCCCCCCCCCCCCCCCCCCCCCCCCCCCCCCCCCCCGGGCGGGCCGTGTGGGCTCGTCGATCACGGCCGGGAGACCAGCAGGTGGACGGCGAGCCCGACGATCACCGCGCTGGACACCAGCGCGGTGGACAAACGGCCGCGAGGCCCCGTCAGCACGCGGCCGAGCAGGGCCCCGCCACCGGCGAGCAGCAGTTGCCAACTGACGGAGGCCGCGAAGGCCGCCAGGACGAACACGGCCTCGCCCCAGTGATCCGGTGCGGTGGCGCCCCGGTCGGCGAGCACCAGGGCCGCGAAGTAGATCACGGTGATCGGGTTCATCAGGGTGATGCCCAGAAATCCGAGATACGCCCGCACCGGACTCATCGGTTCGCGGTCCACCCCGTCCACGTCCTGCCGCCTGCGGTACATGGCGACGGCCGTCACCGCGCTCCGGCACGCCAGCGCGAGGAGCACCACGGCCGAGGCCCGGCGCAGGGGCAGCGCGATCGGCTCGATGACGGGCGCGAGTGCCGAGCCCCCGACCATCGAGATCAGCGCGTACAGGCCGTCGGCGGTCGCGACGCCCAGAGCGGCACAGGCACCGACCCGCAACGACGTCCGCGCGGTGAGGGCCACGAGATACGTCGCGACCGCTCCCACCGGCATGGCGATGCCATAACCGGCCAGGAGCCCGGCGACCAGGGCCGCGCTCATGTGCGGTGCGGAGCCGGCCTTCCCGGACGGCCGGACTGCTGTCGGCCCGGTCCCGCAACGGCGGCGGAGGGCATCGGCAGCAGGCAAGCAGTCGTCGTGGTCATGGGCGGATTCTCGGGAGCGTCCGGTCGGCAGGGCAACCCGATAAACGGCTGTCCCGGCCGGGAAGGAGGCTCTCGCGCCGCTCACCGCCCACTACCCTCGACCGGGGGAAGCCACAACAGGGGCGGGCGATGGACAACAAGATTCAGCTGATCAGCGACGGCGACGGACTCGCGGTCATCGGGAGCCCGACGGACGTCGAGCACTTCCTCGCCTCGGAGCGACTGCTGTCGCTGTCGAAGAACCTCGGACTGCGCCGCCTCGGATCCTTCCTGCGCGCCGGGGCCGGAGCGGCGCAGGCCGCCTCCGGGATCGCCGCCCATTCGGGCCGCTGGGTGAAACTGACCGAGGAGTCCGCTCGACTCGTCGAGAAGTTCGGGCTGATGGAGAGCAGGACGCCGGGCATCAGCCACGCGATGGTGGGAAGACCGGGGGCGATCGATTCGTGGCTCCAGATCGTGCAGGGGCCCGGCTCGTTCCTGACCAGCCCGGCGGTGCTCACCGGTGCCGCGGGAATCATGGCGCAGCTCGCGCGGCAGCACGAGATGGGCGAGATCAGGAACTGTCTCGCGGCGATCGACAAGAAGGTCGACGACGTGATCCGCGCCCAGAAGGACGCCGAGTTGGGGAAGGTGTCCGGAGCGGGCCTCGACATCGAGTCCGCCATGACCGTCCTGGAGGTGGAGGGCCGGGTCGACGACGACACCTGGTCGACCGTCCAGGCCAGGACCCACACGATCACGGACGCCCTGGGGTGGGCGCTGCGCCGGTTCGACGCGCTCGCGGAGAGGGTGGAGGGCACGACCGGGAGCGGTGATCTCGTCCGGACGGTCAGGAAGGCGGAGTCCGAGGTCCAGGAACTGCTCGTCGTCGTGGCACGCTGCTTCGAACTGCAATCCGCGCTCGACGCGTTGCGACTGGCGAGGGCGATGGAAGAGTCTCCGAAGGTGCTGGAGGGACGTCGGCGCGCGCTGAACGTCGACCGGCGCAGGAGGCGGGAACTCGTCGCGGGGAGGACCGAGCACCTGATGGCGCGCATGGACGCAGCGGCCGGCAGGGCCAACTCGAATGTGCTGCTGCATCTGTCCGCGCACCGGGCGGTGGTGGGCTCGGTCAACCAGGTCGGCATCACCGTCGATGAATTCCACCGACCGCTCGGGATCGAGTCCGCCCGGCCCGTCCTGGAGACGACACGCTGGTGGGACGCGGCCCGGGACCCGGCGCAATTGAGGAACGCGACCGCGGAGGTGGGACGCAAAGCGGTCGTGGGAGTGGTGGTCGTGGGAGCCGCGGGGGCCCTGGCGAAGGGGGCGCACAGCGGCCGGGACCTGATCGGCAGAGGGAAGTGGGGGTGACGGACACCGGGTGCGGGAACGCCGTCGGGCGAGGCATGAAACCCTCGGCCGGGAGCGCCGGACCCCAGGGTTTCGGCCGTTGTTACGGTGGGCGGATGCCGATGCGAGAACTTGAGGACGAAGCCCTTGCCGAGGCATGGGAGGCCCTCACCCGGTGGCTGGCGGAACACGCTCCCACGTCGTACGCCTCCCTGCTGCCGCCGGTGCCGGAGGGGGACCTCGCCGCGGCGGACGACTGGCTGGGGCGACACCTGGGGTACGGGCTGCCCACCGAGCTGAAGGCGTTGTGGCGGCTCTGCGGCGGGGTGGAGCACCAGGAGATCGAGGGCGATGAGGAGGGAGAGGTCGGCTCGGGGGCCTTCCTGCCCGGCGGGATCATCCTCACCCCGGAGCAGGCCATGTCCGCGGTGCTCCTCGGCGGCAGCAGGGGGTGGGGCGCGCCGGTCGTTCCCTGGCTCACGCGGGACGAGGCCGGTCCTGAGAGCGGCCGCTACGTGGGCCCCGACGGCGTCGGCTCCTGGGAGCTCCCCGAGGGGATCGAAGCTCCGAGGTACCCGTCGATCGCCGCGTACCTGGAGGCCGTTCACCGCACCCTGACGGAGGGGCCCGCGGACCTGATGGGCTCGTCCGGTGTGCCCGGCGTCATCCATCACTGCCTGATCTGGGACGACCCGCAGGACTCGTGGCTGATGGACGCCGCCGAGCACTGGGTACCGGTTCACTGAACGCGGCCGCTCGGAAGCGAGGCATGGGGGACGAACAGCGCGGTCGGCCTGCGGAGTTGCGGCGAGCCGTGCGGCGGCACGGTCCTGTTGCGGCCGGCCGCTGCCGGGCTACTTGGCGCAGGTGCGGTCACGGGCGGGCAGGCGGCCGGTGGCGAGGTAGGAGTTGACGGCGGAGTCGACGCAGGCGCTGCCGTGGACGCCGTAGTTGGCGTGCTGGTTGGCTCCGGCGAGGGTGAGGAGCCGGGAGCCGGGCAGACGGTCGTGCAGGGCGACGCTGTCGGTGTAGGGGACGCGGGGGTCACCGGTGGAGGCGACGATCAGGGCCCGGGTGTCGTGGCGGACCCGGACGGGTGCCTCGCGCGGGCGGTCCCAGAAGGCGCACGGGGTGATGCTCTCGGTCAGCGGGGCGAACAACGGGTGGGCGGCGCGGCCCTGTTCGATGTCGCGCCAGTACGTCTCGGGGTCGCGCGGGGCGGCGACGTCGCCGCACAGGATCGCGGTCTGGGCGCTGGCGACGGAGGAACCGGCGGGGGTGAACACGCTGCGCAGCAGGTCGGCGAAGGCGGGCGGCAGGGTGGTGGGGCGGCCTTCGGCGGCCCGGGCGAGCAGGGTCATGTGTTCGGCCAGGGCGGCCCGCGCCGGGTCGGTGTCGTCGGCGAGTTCGGTGAACAGCAGGGCGGGGACCTGGCTGCCGTCGAGGCGGAAGGCGTCGGGGGCGGTGCCGACGGTGAGCGGTTCGCGGGCGGAGGCGGTGATCACGTCGTCGAGGGTGGCGCGTACCTGTTCGGGGGTGCGGCCGAGGCCGTAGGCGCCGTGGCGGGCGGCCGTCCAGGCGGCCCAGTCGTCGTACGCCTTCTCGTTCTCGGCGTCGGCGCCCTTCAGGAGGCGGGGGTTGTAGCGGTCGGGGTCCAGGGCGCTGTCGAGGACCACCCGGTCGTGGCGGGTGGGGAACATCTGGGTGTAGGCGGTGCCGAGGTACGTGCCGTAGGAGTAGCCCAGGTAGGAGATCTTCCGCTCGCCGAGGACGCTGCGGACGACGTCGATGTCGCGGGCGGTGTTGCGTGTCGTGACGTACGGCAGGAGCGGGCCGTTGGTGGCCCGGCACCGCTCCGCGATGCTTCTGGCGTGGGCCGTTCGGCGGTCGAAGCCGGCCCGGTCGGGGCCGGCCGAGAGCAGGCCGGGGCCGGAGGGCAGGCCGCAGTCCAGGGGGGTGCTGCGGCCGGTGAAGCGCGGGTCCATGCCGATCAGGTCGTAGCGGGCACCGGTCTCCCTCATCACGGGGCGCACGGCGAGCCCCGTGCCGAGGCCCGGACCGCCCGGGCCTCCGGGGTTGATCAGGAGGGAGCCGATCCGGTGGCGGGTGTCGGTGGCCTTCAGGCGGGATATGGCGACGGTGATGGTCCGGCCGCGGGGCCTGCCGTAGTCGAGCGGCACGGTCACGTCCGCGCAGCGCGCGCCCGCGGTGTCGAGGGCGAGGCCCGTCCCGTCGTCCGCACCCCGGGCGCAGCGGTGCCAGTGGGGGCGCTGCTGGTAGTAGCGGCCGAGCCCGGCCGCAGGGGCCGCGTCGGCGGCCGCGGGCGTCGTGGCGGCGGTGGCGGCGGGCGGGATGGCCAGGCCGGTGGTGAGGGCGGCGGCGAGGACGAGTCCTGCGGCCGAGGCGCGCCGTGCGGCGGTGCCGGGGGTGATCATGGTGCTTCTCCTGACGGTGACGGACACGGCCGGTCCGGGGAGCGTCCGGGCCGGGCAGGCCGAGCCTTCCAGCGCACCCCGCCCGCGCACATCGCCGTACGACACGAACCGCCGGTACGTCAGGCACAGTAGGCCGGGCCGCCGACCTGCACCCTGCGCACTACCTCCGCCACCGGCCCGCGAGACGACGAGGGCACCGGCCCGGACCGCCGGGAGTCGGGTGAGCCCTGTACGTTCGCTCCGTACACCCCCTCGTCCGGAAGGAACTGCTCGTGTCCAGTCCCACGCGCATGCTCGCGGGCACCACCCCGGCGGTCGGTGCTGCCGGATGCGCCGCCACCGAGTACCCCGATGCCACCACGGCCGGGCCCGCCGGTCCGGCCGCGTCACCGCGCCCCTGCGCGGCTCCGGCGGGAGGCGATCCGACTGCCAGGCTCGTACGCCGCTCCCGCGCCACCATCGCGGAGGTACAGCGGTGAGCGAGCAGGACGCGATCGCCGCGACGTGGAACCGTATCGAGACGTGGCTCCGGGAGCATGCGCCGCGGACGCTGGGGACGCTGAACGGCCCGGTCGACGAGCACGAGATCCATGAGGCGGAGCAGGCGCTCGGAGTACGCCTTCCGCCCGGTCTGGTGACGTCGTTGCGACGACATGACGGAGCGTGCGGACAGTCGGCGGACGAGGAAGTGGACCCGGCCGCGTTCTGTCTCCCTTCCGAACACCGTCTGCTGCCGCTGTCGGAGATCGTGGCCCGGACGCTCCTGCTGCGCTCCGTGGAGGGCGATGGCGGGGACGGGGAGTGGTGGCACGCGGGTTATCTCCAGGTCGCCTCGTACGACGTCACGACCGACGGCACGGTCCTCGACTGCCGGGAAGGAGCGACGTACGGCCGGGTGGGGGACTTCTCCCGTACGAGCGGCACGTCCTTCACCGGCCCCGCGGATTTCGGCGCTCTCCTGGAGGCCACCGCAGTGGCGCTGGAGGAGGGCCGCGGCGTGCTGATCGACCTGGACGAGGAAGAGGTCGACGAGGACGACCCGAATGCCGCGCCGCTCCGGGAGCGGGCGGTGATCTGGGACTGATCCCCGGGACACGGACGACGGGGAAGGGGCGGCACGGAGTGATTCCGGGCCGCCCCTCCTCATGCCGTCGGGTTTCTAGGGCTTGAGGGTGCACTTGACGGTGGCGCCGGAGGCGTCACAGTCGTCCAGGCCCTTGATGTCGACCCAGTAGTAGTCCTTGTCGAGCATCCGGAATTCCGGCACGAACGTCGAGCCGAACCGGTTCATCGCACCGGAGTTGACCCAACCGGACATCGAGGACCGGCCGCACACCTCCGACCACGTCGGGTCCGCGTAGCGGAGGTCGTTGAGGAGTTGGGTCCTGGTGGCGTAGGTCTGCACGCACTCGGCGCCGCGCAGCTCCCCGACGGGGTTGGTGCCGCCCAGGTTCGCCGGCATGCCGCCGGACTGGTAGGTGGCGTTGAACGCGTACTCGTCGCAGGACTTCGTGTCGTTGCCGCCGGTGCTGATCAGCTCGGGGAACTCTCCGGTCTGCGGGTGCTTGACGAACTTGCCCTTGCCGGTGCGCGGGCAGATCACCTTGCGGTTGGACTTGTCCGGAATGATGTTCGGTGCGTTGCGGGCCTGGTTGGGCAGATAGCGCAGCGGGGAGAGCGGGTCACGGCCGTAGTGGCCGGGCATCTTCTGCTGCATCAGCCAGGCGTGCGCGGCCGCGGCCGGGGCCTTGGCGCTGTTGATGGCGTATCCGGGGACGTAGTACGGGAACACGCAGCCCGGAGCCTTCGTCGCGGACAGCTTCGCCTTGTCGCAGCGGGCGGTGAACGCCGGAGTCGACAGGTGCGGTTGCGTCGGCACCGAGATGCCGGGCAGCTGCGAGCTGAAGTAGCCGTACACGCTCAGCGGCAGCTCCTTGGACAGGTCCGCGTCCTTGGTGGACGCGGCGTCGGGCACGCTGCCGTTCCACTTCACCGTGGCGTTGCCCTGCGCGAGGTCGCTGTCGAGGGACCCGGCCCATGACGGGTTGCGGCCGGACTCCCAGTCGAAGCCGGTGTCGCCGTCGGCCTCCGTGCACGCGGTGCCGGGGCACTTGGTGCTCATGGCGATGTTGATCGCGCCGGGCTGCGCCGGGAACGGAAGGTAGGGGGCGGACGATCCGAAGATCGGCGTCATCTGCACCCACTGCTTGATCTCGTCCCCCTCGCGGTCGAGCTTGATCTGCCACATCAGCTCGTACTCCTGGTGGTAGATCTTCGGGGGGCTGGTCGCGTTGTCGAGGACCTCGACCTCCCACTTGTACAGCAGGCATGCCTCGTCGCGGGTGACGAACGACTTCTGTGCCGTCAGGGTCGGGTCGCACCACGAGCCGGTGATGACGGGCCCGGTGTAGCCCGCCGCAGCGGTCGCGGCAAGGCTGCTCCGGCCCTTGCGCAGAACGCCGTCCTCGGCGTCGATCCTCTTCAGCGAATCGGCCGCGGCCTTCGTGCGCTGTCTCAGCGGCGTCACCTTCAGCGTGGTGCCGTCCTTGGAATACGTCCGCGGCTCGGTGAGTCCGGTGTCGCGGGCTGCGGCGGCGAGGGGGGAGTTCTCCCAGCCGCCCCATCCGAACGCGGGCATGGGGTCGTTGCTGTACGTCGGCTCGGGGGCGTTCGCGATCGGGGTCGGGAGGTTGATCTCGACCTTGTGCGGGCGGGTCACATCCGCACCACCGGCGATGAACCCGTACGGCAGCACCGGCCCGACGTTGGCCGCGCGGTCGACCGCCTGCACCTCCAGCTCGTGGGCGCCGTCCTCCGCGGGCGTCACGGCGACGGCCGCGGTCGTTCCCGTCCCGGCCGGGGTCGTGTTGACCGTGGTGTACGCGCCGGAGTCCGGTACGTCGTCGTCGTCGGTGTCGGTCCCGTCGAGACGGACCCGGACGGTGTTCGCGTCATTGGAGGCCGTCACATCGAACGTACCGGCGATTCCCGCACCGCCGCCGACCCAGTCCTCCGCGTAGGTCGACGACGTCACCGACGACGGCACGGCCGGCGCGGTGGTGTCGACGACGAACTGGGTCCAGGGGGACCAGCTGAGGTTGTAGTGGGTTCCGTCGTAGGCGTTCGTACGGAACTTGTACGTCTTGCCGTCCTTCAACTGTCCGGCCGGAACAGTGACGGAGGCCGGCTTGCCCGAGTCGACGAAGTCGGACACGATCAGGCCCTCGCCCGCGGGTGTGGTGATCGGGGTGTTGGTGGCGGCGTCGTAGACCTGGAAGGTGCCGTTGACCTTGTCCCCGTCGGGGTCGGTGAACGTGTCCCGCAGGGTCGGGGTGGTGGTGTTGACCGCCCACACTCCCGCGTACGACTTGAACGGCGCGCCGGCCTGCCGGTTCGTGCCGTCCGAGGGACGGTAGTTGTAGGTGACCGACAGCTTGGGCTGGTTGGCCGTGTTGTTCGCGGAGTTGACCCGCTTCCAGGCCTTGATGTCGTCGGTCGCCGCGCGCAGACCCATGTGGCCGCGGGTGGCCTTGGCCGAGGCCCAGGACTGGACGAGGGTGTCGACGTCGGCGTTGATCCATCCGTCGGGCTGGGTGGCGGCGCAGTCCGGGTTGCCCTTGGTCTGGGTGGAGGAGTGGTACTCCTGCTTCCAGTCGGGCTGCGAGGCCCAGCGCGAGGACGTGGAGGGGGCACCGGTGTCCCAGACGGTCCACTTCTGCGCGACGCAGTCGGTGTTGCCGGAGTGGAAGTTCCACAGTGCCAGGTTGGTGTCGACGATCAGCGCGTCCTGGATCGGCGTGGTGTTCCAGGTGATGAACGAGCGTGCGGTGCGCGGGGTGCCGTCGGGGTTCTTCGTTCCCGGGTTGCCGAAGTCGAGTTCGGTGTCGTTGGACCAGTCGACGGTCTCGCCCTGCTGCACGTAGGTGTCGAAGGTGTTCGACAGCGCGGAGGTGGAGGGGTCGACGGTGACCGGGTACTTCGTCCTCGGGTCGGCGAGGAACTCCGCCGAGGGGGTGACGACCAGGTCGACCTCGCCGGCACCCCTGTCGACGACCTCCATGTCGACGCGCACCCTGTTGGTGTGTTCGCCGGAGCGCTCGTCGACGGAGGCGTCCCACATGACCGGGGCGGGCATGGTGGCGCGCCGGGCACCGGTTCCGGCATCGGTGAAGGTGACCGAACCGTCCTTGTTCGCCTTCGCCTTCAGGCCCTTCGCCCTGACCGGCAGGGTGTAGGAGTAGGCGCCGGTGGGCCGTTCGCCGATCTCGACGAACTGCTCGAAGCCGGTGCGGGTGGCCTCGACGACGACGTCGGCGCCGGGCACGGCGTTCCTGTACCGGGCGCGGGTGCCGTCCAGTTCGGGCTTCGGCAGACCGCCCTTCCAGCGGAGGGTCACCTCGCTGTCGCCGCTGCCCAGGGTGACCAGGTCACGGGCGGGGGCGTCCTGGGCGGCGCGCAGCGACTTCGGAGGAGTGCCGCTCCCGCCGCCCAGTCGCAGACCGCCCGGGTGGGCCTTGGGGACGACGCTGCCGTCGGCGGCCTCGGTGAGAGTGGCGTCGGCCTTCCGCCACGCGCCGTTCTTCCAGACCCGTTCGGGGCCGGCGGTCAGCTCGGTGGTGAGGGTGCCGTCCGGGTTGGCGACGGTGTAGGTGGTGGGGGTCGTCTCGTCGGTGGCGACGACCTTCTTCCCGGTCTTCTTCGCCCGGGCGACGGCCCAGGCCGTCGAGCCCTTCGCATGCTCGGCCGCCCACGCCAGATCCGACTCCCATATCTCCTTCTGGGAGGGGGACTTGGCGGAGACGGCGGCGGTCGGTGCGCTCGGTTCGTCCGGCGCGGCCACGGCCGTCTGGCCGGATATGAAGGCGGCCTCGGCCGCCAGCACCAGGGCGGAGGCCAGGGCGAGGCGCGCTCTTCGGCGCCGTGGGCCGGGACGTCCGGCCGTATGTCTGGACATGGGTGAGTCGTCCTTTCCGGACCCTGCCGCTCGGCAAGATCACAGAGGGACGCTAACGGCGGTCCAGACAAATCCTGTGGGCGGAATGAAACATTCCGCGTGACCACCGACATGGTTGCCCGACGGAAGTGCGAATTCCATGGAGGTTTTCTGACGGCCGTGCAGGTCCTGTGGCAACCGGTGGGCAGTGGGTTTGCCCCCGGGAGAAAGGGAGTGGGGGCCGGGGGCCTGTCGCGCCCTCCCCGGCAGGGTCCGCAGTGCGCCCCCGGCGGGGCCGTTCCCGCCGGGGGCAGCGGCTACCTCGGCGGGGGCAGGGCCTCGAAGGCGCCCATCAGGACCGGGTCCAGGGTGCCGGAGCGGCGGATCGAGCGGGGCGGGCGGGCCTGGAGGGTGGGGCCGACGGCCCGTAACAGGTTCAGGTACGCCGCCTGGGTCTCGGCCGCCGGGTCGATGCCGAGCTCCTCGGCCAGCACCTCGCGCAACTGCTGGTACGCGCGCAGGGCGTCCGCCCGGTTGCCGGCCGAGGCGTACGCCGCCATTTGGCAGCGGTAGGCGCTCTCCCGGAACGGCGCACGGCGCACCGCCTCGTCCGCGTACCGCACCCCGTGGTGCTCGTCGCCCAGGGCCGAGGCGGAGAGACTCGCCAACTCCAGTGCGTTCAGGCGTAGTTCCTCCACCCGTTCCCGGATGCTGCTGACCCACTCGCCGTCGTGCGCCGGCAGGAACGAGCCGCGCAGATTGGACACCGCCCCGGCGGCGAGCTGTTGTGCCACGGGATAGGCGCGCTCCGCGAACGCCTCCTGCGCCTCGGTGACCGCCGCGTCGGCCGCCTCCAGGTCGACCGCCGCGTCGCCGGGCAGCCGCAGCAGGTAGCGCCCGCTGTGGGCGACCAGAGGGGTCTCACCCGGCTTCTGGGACGGATCGCTGACATAGGCGCGCACCCGGCTGACGACGCTGCGCAGGGCCGATGCCCAGGTGTCGGGCAGTCCGTCCGGCCATACGGTGTCGGCGAGCTGGTCGCGGCCGGTCCCCGAGAAACGTTCCAGGACCAGCCGGGCGAAGGCCACCTGGGCCTGGGCGCTCGACAGGTGCTGGGGCGGGGTTCCGTCGTGTTCGATGGTGACGAGTCCTACGAGTCTGATCAGCAAATCTGGCTCCCCAAGACATCGGCGGCTCCCCTGGCCGAAAGCGCGTGGGTGCGGCACGGAATGGATCGTGGACCATTTCGGGGACGACCACAGGATCGTCACCCCTTTTACATTCTCTTTCCCGTGAGTTCGACCGTACCGGCGGTCAGTCGGCCTGTTCAACCGTGGCCGTAAACATACCCGGGCGAATAGTCGGAACCGTCCCTTCCGGTATTTGGCGGATTTCCGCTCGACCTTTTCACGAATGAAATTCGAGCCACCCGTGCCCGTATTGCGCGCGTCTTGCGGCCACCCCATAGAAATGACGTCGCGTTGGGACAAGGGCAGAAGCCGAACGAAGTCGTGGAAGAGGAGACGCACGTGAACGCACCCGGAGCATGGGAACGCCTCGAACCGAAACTGGCGGCCACCCGGCGGCGGGTGCGGGCGCTCGAATCGGAGCCCGAACGCCGCAACAGTTTCGTCGCCTACACCGTCGAACGCGACAGCGCCTACGCCGATCTCGACGGACGCCGACTGCTGATGATGTCCGGATACAGCTATCTCGGACTCGCCGGTGACGAACGCGTCGTCGCCGCCGCCAAGGCCGCCGTCGATCTCTACGGGACCGGCAACCACGGCGTGCGCGCGCTGGCCGGATCCATTCCGCTGCACGAGGAACTGGAGGCCGAGGTCGCCCGGTTCGCCGGACGCGAGACGGCCATGGTCTTCGGCTCCGGCTACGCGGCCAACGTCGGCACCGTGGGTGGCCTCGTCGGCGCGGGCGACACCGTCTTCATCGACAAGTACGACCACGCCTCGATCGTCGACGGCTGCCGCCTCTCCGGCGCCACCGTCACCCGCTTCCGCCACAACGACGTCGACCACCTCGACCGCAGGCTGCGGGCCGCCGGACCCGACGGCGTACGCCTCGTCGTCGTCGACAGCGTCTACTCCATGGACGGCGACATCGCCCCCCTGCCCGAACTGCGCAAGGTGTGCGACGAACACAACGCCCTCCTGATGGTCGACGAGGCACACGCGCTCGGCGTCATCGGCGCCACCGGCCGCGGCATCGAGGAACACTTCGACCACGCCGTCGAGGTCGACATCAAACTCGGCACGCTCTCCAAGGCCATCCCCTCCATGGGCGGCTGGGTCGCGGGACCCGAGCGGCTGATCGGCCATCTGCGGTACGCGGCACGGCCGTTCCTGTTCTCCGCCGCCCTCGGTCCCGCCCAGGCCGCCGCCGCCCTGGAATCGCTGCGCATCCTGCAACGCGAACCCGAACGGGTCGCGCACATCCAGCACCAGTCCGAACGGCTGCGCGCCCTCATCAACGCCGAGGGACTGCGCACCCAGGACAGCGAGACCGCGGTCCTGCCGCTGATCGCCGGCTCGGACGAGGCGGCGTACGACCTCGCCACCGCCTGCCGCCGCAACGGCGTCATCGGACTGCCCGTGGTCACCCCGGCCGTCCCCAACGACCTCGCCCGGCTCCGGATCGCCGTCACGGCCCGCCACACGGAGGCCGACATCGACTTCGCCGCCGAGGTCTTCCTCAAGTCCGCCCGAGAGTGCGGCATCCTCCCCGCCCGATAGGACGTGCCCCCATGGCGACCTCCACCGCACCAGCGGTCGTGATCACCGGCATCGGCGTGGTCACCCCCGCGGGCTGCACCCCCGACGAGCTGTGGGCCGGACTGCGCGCCGGCCGGTCCACCGCGGCCGAACTCACCCACCTCGACCTGACCCGCCACCGGGTGCGCATCGGCTGCCGGGTCCGCGGCCTCGACACCATGAACCTGGTGCCCGCGAAGGACGCCCGCCGGATGGACCCGTTCGCGCTGTACGGGACGACCGCCGCACTGGCGGCCCACCGGGACGCCGGCTCCCCGGCCCCGGACCCGGGCCGCACCGCGGTCGTCGTCGGCAACGCGGTCGGCGGACGGGCCACCAGCGACCGGGAGTCCGCGCTGTTCACCGCGGACGGCCCGCACCGGGTCAACCCGCTGATGCCGCTGATGACCATGCCCAACGCGGCCGCCGCGCAGATCGCCATGCGACTGGGCTGGACGGGACCCGCCACCACCATCGCCACCACCTGCGCCAGCGGCGCCGACGCCATCGGCCAGGCGGCGCTGCTGCTGCGGACCCACCGGGCCGACGTGGTCGTCGCGGGCGGCTGCGAATCCACCCTGACCCCGGTCACCCTGGCCGGCTTCGGCAATCTGAACGCCGTCTCGCTGCGCAACGACGAGCCGGACCGGGCCTCGCGGCCGTTCGACGCCGACCGCGACGGGTTCGTCATGGGGGAGGGGGCCGGCTTCGTCGTCCTGGAACGGGCCGACGACGCCCGGGCGCGCGGCGCGCACGCCTACGCCGAGGTCGCCGGGTACGGCGCCACCTCCGACGCCCACCACCTGTCGATGCCGCTGCCGGACGGCGCGGGCGCGGCGGGTGCGATGGCCGCCGCCCTCGCCGAAGCGGGCCTCGCCCCGTCCGACATCGCCCATGTCAACGCCCACGGCACGTCGACCCCGCACAACGACCGGGCCGAGGCCACCGCCCTGACGAAGGTGTTCGGCACCACCGGCCCACCGGTCACCGCCCCCAAGGGCGTCATCGGACATCTGATCGGCGCCGCGGGCGCCGTCGAAACGATCGCGGCCGTGCTGGCGATGCGGGCCCGCGAGGTGCCGCCCACCGCCAACCACGAACGCCTCGAACCAGGAATGGACATCGACGTGGTCCACGGAGAACCCCGCCCCATCGCCTCGGGTCCCGCCCTGTCGAACTCCTTCGGCTTCGGCGGACACAACGCCTCGCTGGTGGTGGTGCCGGCATGACGACGACGGCCGAGACCCCGCGCACCACCGAACACACCGTCACCACCGAGGAGATCGCCGCCTACCGGGCCGCCGCCCGCGCCGGGATGCCCCCGGCCGCGAACGAGCAGGCATCCCCCGTGCACGCCTTCGTGCTCGCCCACGCGGAGGCCGACCGCACCGTGCGGTCACTGATCGTGGACCAGGAGGCATCGGTCGTCCACCTCGGACAGGACATCCGGCTGCGACGGCCGGTACGGCCCGGCGAGAGCGTCGGCATCACGCTCGACGTGCTCGGTGCCCGGCGCGAACCGCGCGGCACCCGGGTCGCCGTACGCACCCGGCTCACCGGCCACGACGGCACCGAATTCGCCGAACTGGTCACCGGAGCCCTCCTCGTGGGCGCGCACGGCATCGAACCGTTCGGCGAGATCCCCCAGGGGAGCGCCCCGCCGCCCGCCGGACCGCCCGGCGAACCGGCCACCGTCACCCACGAGTTGACCCCGGGCGGCATCCGCGCCTACGCCCACGCCTCCGGCGACCTCAACCCCATCCACCTCGACGCCGATGCCGCCCGCGCTGCCGGCTTCGAGAACGTCATCGCCCACGGCATGAGCGTCGTCGCCCTGGTCTGCGAGGAGGTCGCCGACCGGTACGCGGACGGCGACATCGCCCGCGTCCGCGCCGTCAGCGGCCGGTTCTCCGCCCCCGTCCCCCCGGACGAACCGCTCGACATCACCCTCCAGCCCGACGCCGACCGCACCGTCGTGCGGTTCACCTGCCGCACCGCCGGAGGAATCGCGGTCAAGGCGGGCCGGGCCGAGATCGCCCCCGCGCCGGAAGGAGACGGCCCCCATGACTGACACGCCGAGGCCCCCGGCCACCGAACTCCTCACCGGCTTCCTCAGCCACGTCCGCGAGCGCCCCGACGCACCCGCGCTCCTCCAGCACGGCGAGGAGACGACGTACCGCACGCTGTACGAGACGGCCGGCCGCGAACGCGAACGCCTCGCCCACCTCTCCCTCGCCCCCGGCGAACCCGTCGGCGTGCTCGCCCCCAAGTCACCCGGCGCCATCGCCCTCGTCCTGGCCTGTCTGCTCACCGGACGGCCCTTCCTGCTGCCGTCCCCGGCGCTCGCCGACGCCCAGCTCGCCGAACTGTTCGCCCAGGCCGGCTGCCGGCACGTCCTCGCCCCCCGCGGCGAACCGGAACGCATCCTGCCGACGGGCACCGCCGAACCGCTCCCGCTGCCCGCCGGCACCACCTTCATGCTCACCACCTCCGGCTCCACCGGACTGCCCAAGATCGTCCCGCTGGGCCGCGGCGCCGTGGACCGGTTCACCGCCTGGGCCGGCCCGGCCTTCGGCATCGGCCCCGGCACCACCGTCCTCAACCACGCCCCGCTCAACTTCGACCTGTGCCTGCTCGACGTCTGGACGACACTCGCGCACGGCGGCCGGGTCGTCCTCGTCGACCCGGCCATCGCCGCCGACGGACGCCGCGTCCTGGACCTGGTGGCCCGGCACGAGGCGGACATCGTCCAGGCCGTACCGATGCTGTACGGGCTGCTCGCCGACGCCGCCCGCCGGACCGGGGCCGCCCTGCCCTCCGTACGGCACGTCCTGTTCACCGGCGACGCCGTGCCCGACCGCACCCTCGCCGAACTGCCCCGGCTCTTCCCGAACGCGCGGCTGTACAACGTCTACGGGTGCACCGAGACCAACGACAGCTTCATCCACGAGGTCGACACCGGCACCACCGTGTTCCCGCCCGTCCCCGTCGGCCTCCCGCTGCCCGGCGTCCGGGCCCTCGTGCTCGACGACCGCGGCGCCCCCGTCGAGGGCGCCGGCTCCGGCGAGCTGTACGTCTCCACCCCCTTCCAGGCGCCCGGCTACCTCGACCCCACCCGCCACCGCGGCAAGTTCACCGGCCACCCGCTCGGCCTCGACGACCGGCCCTGGTTCCGTACCGGCGACCTGGTGCGCCGCGACGCCGACGGCCGGCTCCACCTCACCGGCCGCGCCGACTTCCAGGTCAAGGTGCGCGGCGTCGCCGTCAACACGGCCGAGATCGAACAGGTGCTGCTGCGCCACCCCGCCGTCCTCGAAGCGGGCGTCGTGGCCCGGCCCGACCCGCTCACCGGCCGCACCCTCGTCGCCGGGGTCCGCCGCGCCCCCGGCACCGGGCTCAACAGCCTCCAGCTCAAGGAGCACTGCGCCCGCGGCCTGCCCGGGGCGGCCGTCCCCACCGTCCTGCGGATCACCGACGAACCGCTCCCCAAGACCTCCACGGGAAAGGTCGACCGCAACGCGCTCGACCGCCCCGCCGAGCGGCGCCCAGCAGTCACGAACGAAGGAAGGACGTCATGAGTCACACCACCACCATCAAGAGGTTCGTCATCGACGAGTTCCTGCCCGACCTCGGCACCCACGAGCTCGCCGACGACCACGACCTCCTCTCGGACGGCGTCATCGACAGCCTCGGCGTACTGAAACTGATCGCCTGGGTCGAGGACCACTTCGAACTCGCCGTCGGCGACGCCGACCTCGATCCCAACAACTTCCGCAGCGTGGCGGCGATCGACGCGTTCATCGCGGACTCCCGCCAGGGGGTGACCGGCTAGCCATGCACGACGCGCTCACCGGGCTGCTCGCACGGCGTCCGGTGGCCGGGCGCGAGACCTGGCGGTCACTGTGGGACCGGCTCGGCGACGGCTCGCTGGACAAGGAGCAGGCCGTCGCCCTGCTGGCCTCACTGACCACCCGGCTCCCCGGCCCCGAAACCCTGTACGCCCTGCGGGAATCCCTCCTCGAACGGCGGCCCGCCGTCCCCGCCGGCCCCTGGCACGGCACCGTCAACGTCGTCGGCACCGGCGGCGGCCCCGCCACCTTCAACATCTCCACGGCGTCCGCGTTCGTCGCGGCGGCCATGGGCGTACGGGTCGTCAAGTCCGGTTCGCGCGCCCACACCTCCGGCCTCGGCTCGGTCGACCTGCTCGACCGCCTCGGCGTACGGCCGACCGCCTCGTACGAACAGACCGAACGGGCCCTGGAACAGCACGGGATCGCCTTCACCGGACCCTTCGTCTACCCGGTCGAACTGGCCCGGCTGGCCCGCACCATCGCACCGACCGGCATGAAACCCTTCGGCCGCTTCCTCAACGCGCTCGGCCCCTTCCTCGCGGACCTGCCCACCACCGCCCAGGTCACCGGCGTCTCGCACACCATGCCCCACGCCGCGCTGCGGGCCCTGGCGGACCGGGTGACGGACCGGAGGATCTGGCTGACCACCAACCCCGAGGGGGCCGACGAACTCCTGCCCTTCACCGACAACACCATCCACACCAACGACCCAGCCGACCGGGAGATCCTGCTCAAGACGGGTCAACTGACCGAACCGGAAGGGTCGTTCGACGACCTGCGCCCCGTCGAACCCACCGCCGCCGCCGGCCACTTCCTGGACGCGCTCGGCGGCGACACCACCGCCACCGTCACCCGGACCCTCTGCCTCAACGCCGCCGCGCTCGCGGTGGCGAGCGGCCACAGCACCGGCTGGCGCCCCGCACTCGCGGCCGCCGAACGCGCCGTCGCCGACGGCACGGCCCGCGAACTGGCCGAACGGATGCGAACCCGGACCACGTCGGCCGGAGCCGGAATCGGAGCCGGAACGGGGGCACGCCGTGGCTGACTTCTTCGTACGCGACCGCGACGCCACCGCCCCCGGCCTCGCCCTGTTCCTCAACGCGGGCGACCCTCCCCTCGACGTCCTGGAGGACCTCGTCCTCATGCTCGACGAGGAGGGCATCGACTGCCTGGAACTCGCCGTCCCCTTCCCCGACTCCGTCACCGACGGGCCGGTCGTCCGGCGCTCCGCGCGCCGCGCCCTGGACCGGGGCACCGACCTCGAAGGCGTACTGGAGTTCATCGCCCGCGTCCGCCCCCGGCTGCACCGGCTGCGCATCGCCCTGCTCACCGACTGGAGCCACTCCCTCAAACGCCGGGACCTGGCGGATGCCACCCGCGACATCGCCGCGAGCGGCGCGGACGGACTCCTCGTCCACGCCCTGCCGCCGCGGCTGGGCACCGCGTACCATGCGGCGGCCCGCGACGCCGCACTGCCCGTCGTGACCACCTGCTACCGGAACAGCTCCGCGGCGACCATGGACCGGGCCGCGGCCCACGCCTCCGCCTATCTCTACCTCGTGGCCCACTACGGACGCAGCGGCATCGCCCCCGCTGCGGGACACACCGCGCTGGCCGACACCGTCGCCGCGCTCCGGGCCCGTACGACGTCCCCGATAGCCGTCGGCTTCGGGGTCAGGACCCGCGACGACGTGGCGGCCGTCCACGCCTGCGGGGCCGATGCCGTGATCATCGGCTCCGCCGGTGTCGAACGGATCGAGCGTGCCCTCGACGAGGGCGGCGATCCGGTCACCGGCTTTCGCGACTTCGTCCGGTCCGTCCAGCCCGTGCGGCAGGCCGTCGGCGCCACCGCACCCGACAGAAACAGGAGTTGAGCAATGATCATTCGTGACATCGAGGACGTGAAGACCGTCGAGTGGGGCAACGGTCTGAGCCGCCGCTTCCTGCTGGCCTCGGACGGCGTCGGCTACTCCCTCACGGACACGGTGGTCCGGGCCGGCACCAAGTCCCGCCTGGAGTACCGCAACCACCTCGAATCCTGCTACTGCATCGCGGGCTCCGGCGAGGTGGTCGAACTCGACGGCACCTCGCACCCGATCACCCCCGGCGTCCTGTACGCGCTCGACAAGCACGACGCCCACTACCTGGTGGCGAGCCCGCACGAGGACCTCAGACTCGTCTGCGTCTTCAGCCCGGCGCTCCGGGGCGACGAGGTGCACAGCCTCGACGCGCATGTGTCCTCCGCGTACTGAAGAAAGCACCGATGAAGGCGGTTCCCAGTGATCCGATGGAACACCGACCAGGCCGACCTGCGGGAAGGCCTGGCGCGGTGGGGTGAGGCGCTCAGCGCCGACCACCTGGAACAGGACGAGCGCGCCGCGTTCTCCTGGGACAAGTGGAAGCTCGTGCAGAAGACGGGCATCCTCGCCCTGCCCTTCGAGGAGCGGTACGGCGGCCTCGGCCAGTCGCTCCTCACCACCATGTACGTGCTCGAAGGACTCGGCGAGCACTGCCGCGACGCCGGACTGAGCTTCTCGGTGACGACCACCCTGGCCAGCACCGGCGTCCCCCTGGAGAAGTTCGGCACCCCCGAACAGAAAGAGAGGTATCTGCCCCTGATCTGCTCCGGCGAGATGATCGGCGCCCACGCCATCACCGAGGCGGAAGGCGGCTCCGACGCGATGGCGATGACCACGCGCGCGGAGCGGGACGGCGATCACTACGTCCTGACCGGCGGCAAGACCTTCGTCAGCAACGGCCCCGTCGCCGACGTGTTCGTGGTGTACGCCCGGACCCGTCCCGACGGCGGGGCGCTCGGTGTCACCGCGTTCCTGGTGGACCGCGGCACCCCGGGCCTGACGGTCGGCGAACCGGTCAAGAAGATGGGTCTGCGCACCTCGCCGCTGAGCGAGCTGTACTTCGACGGGTGCCGGGTGCCCCGGGACCGGGTCCTGGGGCGGGTGGGGGGCGGATTCATCGTCCTCGACCACGTGATGAAGCGGGAGATCCTGTTCTCCTTCATCGTCAACGCCGGCGAGATGCGACACCGCCTGGAACGCATCGTGGAGTACGCGAAGACCCGCAAGTCCTTCGGACAGCCGATCGGTTCGTACCAGTCGATCGCCAACAAGATCGTCGACACCAAGATCGGCCTGGAGACGGCACGGAAATGGCTCTACGACACCGCGGAACGGCTCGTCGCCGGCGAGAACGTCACCACGGACCTGGCCATCGCCAAGCTGCTCACCAGTGAGTCCAATCTGGCCAGCAGCATCACCGCCGTCCAGATCTTCGGAGGACACGGCTACATGACCGAGTACGGGCTCGAACAGGACGTCCGCAACGCGGTGGGCGGCACGATCTACTCGGGCACCAACGAGATCCAGTACAACCGGATCGCCTCGATGCTCGGACTGGGCAAATGACCGAGGCACCCGCACCGGTGCTCAAGGTCTGCGGGGCCACGGCCCCGCAGGACATCGAGGTACTGGCGGCCGCCGGTGCCGACCGTGTCGGACTCTGGCACGGCGTCCCCGGCGGCCCGGCAGATCTGCCGGAGCGCGAGCTGACCGCCCTCGCGGCGGCGGCCCGCGCCACCGGCGTACTCGAACCCGTCCTGGTCACCTTCCTCGACGACCCCGACGCCCTGGCCGGTGCCGCGCGCCGCGCCGGGGTGTCCCGGCTGCAACTGCACGCCTACCAACCACCCGCGTTCGTACGGGCGTTGCGCACGGCACTGCCCGACGCCGTACTGATCAAGGTCCTGCACGTACGGGACGGCAACTGCCTGGAGCGCCCGCTGATCGGCGCGTACGAACGGGCGGGCACCGATCTGTTCCTGCTGGACGCGACGGCCGGGGACGGCCGGGTCGGCAGCACCGGACTGCGCCTGGCCGAGTCCGATGTGCTCGCCCTGGCCGAACGGTTCACACTGCCGTTCTGGCTGGCCGGCGGCATCACCCCGCACAGCAGGACCGACTGCGCCGCCGTCGCGGACCATCCGCGCTTCCACGGGATCGACGTGGACACCGCGGCCCGTGACGGACGGGGCCGTTTCGACGCGGAAGCGGTGACCGCCCTGGCCCGTGCCTGGCGGACCGCCCGGCACCCCGTCCCGTACCCGAAGGAGCACCCATGACCTCCCGCTTCATCGAGGCCCTGCTGACCGCCGAGCGCCCGCTGATCATGGAGGTGAAGCGCCGGGACGCCCACGGCATCGACCTCATCGCGGGCCGCACCCCCGCGGACATCGTCGCCGCCTACGAGGCGGCGGGCGCACCGTGCATCTCGGTGGTGACCGGCCGCTGGTTCGCGGGCACGACCGAACTGCTCAGGGACGTCGCCCGGCTCACCGAACTACCCCTGCTCCAGAAGGACTTCATCACCCGACGCGACCAGATCACCGCAGCCGGGGAACTCGGCGCCTCGGCCGTCCTGCTCACCGCCGCCCTGCTGCCCGCGTCGAGCATGCGCACCCTGGTCGAGACCGCGCTGCGCACCGGACTGACCCCGTTCGTGGAGATCACCGACGAGGCGGAACTGGAGATGGTCCCGCACGCCGACGCATGCGTGATCGCCGTCAACAACAAGGACATCACCGCGCGCGAACGGGACGCCGGCGACATCGGCCGCAGCCTCGACCTGCTGCCCGCGCTGCGGGCCGCGGGCACCCCCTGCCCGGTCAGCGCCAGCGCCATCGACAGCCCGGAGAAGGCCGCCCGGCTGCTGGCCGCCGGCTACCGGGGCCTGCTGATCGGCACCGCACTGCTGCGCGCCACCGACCTGCACGCCTGGCCGACGTCCCCGCACCGCCTGCCCACGGGGTGAGGGGCGGGGACGGTGGTGCGACGGTCCGCCCCGGACCACGAACCCCTCGGGGCCCGGTGGAGGCCCGGCAGGGGCCTGGTGGAGCCCTCCGCGCCCCGTGCCCGTTCCCGGCCCTCTCGATCGAGGGATCCGGGAGGAATGCTCGACGACCGCTCGGGAACGGGTCGAAACCACCTGGCCGCGTTCCGTGCGCGACGCCTATGCTCTCTCCCGCTCGCGCGCCGAGCGATCGGCCGAAGTCCACAGTGAGGACGCTTCGATGACCGCCAATCCGTACTATCCCCACAGCGCTCCCGGCCCCGGTGCGCCGCTTCCGCCGCAGACGCCGCCGGCCCGGCAGGGCAGGGCCGCGGGCATCCTGCTGATGGTGTCCGTCATCACCGTCGGGTTGATGGCCGGTCTGTTCTTCGCCTACGACGTGTCGGTCATGCCCGGTCTCGCCCGCACCGACGACCGGGTGTACGCGCAGGCCATGCAGAACTTCAACGAGGTGATCGACACCAGCGGCCTGTTCGTGCTCGTCTTCCTCGGCGCGCTCGCCGTGACGGTGGCCGTCGCCGTACTCGAATACCGCAAGGGGAACCGCAAGGTCGCCCTGTGGGCGGGCATCGCCACCGGACTCTACGTGGTGGCGCTGCTGGTGACGTTCTCCGTCAACATCCCCCTGAACAACGAACTCGCCGCGATCGGCAACCCGGTGAAGGCCACGGACCTGTCCGTCGTCGACAAGTTCAAGGGGACCTGGGAGGCGACCAACATCATGCGCACCCTGCTGTGCACCGCGGCCCTGGGCTGCCTGGCGCACGGACTGAAGCTCCACGGCCGCGCCACCCCCGCGGTCTGAACGGAACTCCGGGCCGAAGGCCCCGTACGACGACGAACGGCGTGGCCTCCGGGCCACGCCGTTCGTCGTCGTACTCTTCGGCCCCGTCCGTACCGGGGCCACCGGCCGAGGCGGTCATCGACCTGCCCCCGTCACCGTCGGGTGCCGGGCTTGGGGAGCGGGCGGGGACGGGGGACGGACCGGGGCTTCAGCGGCTGGGGGTTGCGCCCGCCGCGGTTGAACTCGGTGAAGGTGCTGGAACCACGCCGGGCGGTCGTGCGAGCTCGCATGTTGACTCCCTTGTGTCGTTGCGATGTACTCCCTGTGGAGTGCTTTGAATGTAGTACTTCACTTGAAGTGGTGTCAACGTCCTTGGGAGGTTTCCATGCGTCAGAACCCGGCGCGCAGGGCCGCATTGCTCGACGCGGCCATCGAAGTACTGGCCCGGGAGGGGTCGCGCGGACTGACCCTGCGGGCCGTGGACGCCGGGGCCGGCGTACCGGTCGGCACCTCCTCCAACTACTTCGCCAACCGCGCCGAGCTGCTGCGGCAGATCATGGAACGCACCACCGAGCGGCTGACGCCGGATCCGGAGGCGCTCGCCGAGACCATGAAGGCCCCGAAGTCCCCCGAGCTGGTCGCCCTCCTGCTGCGCCAGGTCCACGAGCGCATGGAGGCGGACCGCAGCAGCTACCTGGCCATGATGGAACTGCGCATGGAGGGCGTCCGCCGGCCCGAACTGGGCGCCGAACTCAACAAGCGCCTCCGCTCGACGCTGGAGGACAACATCCGCTTCCACGAGGAGGCGGGCCTGCCCGGCGACCGCGTCGCGGTGATCCTGATGTACCTCGCGGTGCACGGCATGATCGTGGACGACCTCATGGTGCCCGACGTCCTCGCGGGCTCGGCGGGCGAGCTGATCGACGAGCTGTGCAAGCGGCTGCTCACGTACGGGGCGCGGGAGACCGCCTGAGCGACGGCCGTTCCCGCGTTGCGGGCGCGGCAGGCGAGGCGGGTGCGGCGGGGCCGACGCCCCGCCCGGACTCCTGTCCGGACACCCGCCCTGCCCCTGCCCGGATCTGTGCTCGGGTCCTCAGCCGGGGATCTCCGTGCGCTCCCACCACTCGTAGACGGGCAGCGGCCCCTCGGCGGTCTCCCGATGGCGCGTCGTGGCCCTGAAGTGTTCGTATCCGCCGCGGAACGGGACCTTGACGTCGGGCCCGGGGCCGGTGAGGGGGACGATGCGGTCGGGAAGGTCGTCGGGGCCGCCCTCAAGGACTGCTTTCAGTGCTTCGGTCATGGTCAGAGTGTCCCCAGCGGGTGGTCCGGCTCCTTCGAGACGCGCCGATGGGGGCACCGCCGCACGCCCCGTCCCACTCCGACGGCGCGCATGCGCCCCGCAGGCGTTGGGGTTCAGGGCTGGGAGGTGGCGACCTTGATCCCGAATCCGATCAGAACGACACCTGTGATGCGGTCCATGACGCGTCGTACCGCAGGCTTCTCGAAGAAGGACCGGGCCTTGGTCAGCACGAGCACGTACCCGCCGAGCCAGACGAGCGTCAGCACCGCGTGGATGAGGACCAGCAGGGCCATCCCGCCGTGCGGCGAGAAACCGGACGGCGCGAGCGTGGGCAGCAGACCCGTGTAGAAGACGGCGATCTTCGGGTTGAACACGTTGCTGATCAGTCCTGTGCTCCACGGGTTGCCGACCGGGGCCGGGACACCCGGCGCCGGGGCCGTCGAACGGCCGCGCCGACTCTGCGACAGCGCCTGGATGCCGAGGAAGCCGAGGTAGACGGCACCGGCGAGCTTGACGACCGTGTAGGCCGTGGCGGACGCCGCCAGGACGGCGGCCAGACCCACGACGGTGAGCGCACCCCATATGAGCAGTCCCGTCGTGATGCCCCCGACCGTGCGCAGGCCGTCCCGCCGGCCGGACGCGATGGCTCGCTTCGTCACCACCGCCATGTCCGGGCCGGGAACCATGGTCAGGACGGCGAGGACACCGGTGGCCGCGAGGAGCTGAACGAACATGGCCTCAGTCTCGCACCCGGACCGACGGGGAAGCGGCGTCCCCCGATGGCCGCGGACTCTGCCGGGGGCGTGGGGCGGGGGTTGTCACCGGCGGCTGGGATGATCCCGGTGGCCGGTGCGAGCGTGCCGGCATCACGACTCCGGGGTGGCTCGAATGGATACGTGGCAGGAGCTGTCGAAGCTGGTGGAGGAGCGGCTGAAGTCGGTGTCGTCCGGCGAGCGCCGTGTCTTCGCCGCCGGTGTCGCGGAACGGCTCATGGGCCGGCACGAGGCATTGCCCGAGGACGAGCGGGCGCCGTTCACCCTGAGCCTGCGGCCGCTGCTGAACTCCGTGTGGGAGGGCCTTCTCGGGGACCCGGCGGCCTTCTCGGCGGTCAACCGCGGTGTCGCCGAGTACATGCTCAGCGAGTACTGCCACAACGACGGCCAGGACGGCCCGGACGATGCGGACGAGTCCGCCGCAGCGGCAACGCTGCACGCCGCGCATGCCTACCTGTTCGGGTGCCAGGACTTCGCGCTCTGGACCGGCGGGCGGGCGGTGGAGGCCGTTGACCAGCATCTTCAGTACCTGGACGAGACGGAGGAGGAACCCCCGGTCGACCTGGACGAGGCACTGGTCTCCGAACTGCGGCGGCAGCTCCGGGACCTCGATCTCATCGCGAACTTCTCGGAGGAACTGCGTTACTCCGGCGCGGGAATGCCCATCGACACGTCGGCCCGACTCCGCGTCGGGCTACGGGCTCCGCTGTCCGGCCGGGAGTGAGCGCCCGAGCTGCTCCCCGGCACCGACAGCGGGCCGGTTGCGGGAGGTGTTCGCCGGACCACGGCTGCTTCCTGCGGATGCCGAGCGGGCCGGGGCAGGCCGGCGGTGCCGTCGTGCTCCACCACCTGCTCCGGGTGCGCGGATCGGTGGCGGACCTGGCCCGGTCAGGTTTGTTGCGGGGGCGGCCGGATGCTAACTTCGCAACAAGTTGAACAGTATCTTCATCTTCGAAATCCCCTGGCCCTTGCACCCCTCGGAGACGGACGGATGCTGCAGATCCGGATCGGCGCCGAACGCGCCGCGGACGCGGACGACCGCCTGATGCGGACGACCCTCGGGTGGCGCCGGGGCATGAGCGAGGACGAGGCGTGGGAGGCCGGCCGCGGCATCTGGAAGTTCAACGCGGACCGGGCCCTGTCGCAGGACGAGGCGCAGATCATCAACGCCGAGGGCACCGTCCTCGCGGTCGCGAGGATCATCGGCATCTCCAAGCACGGCGACCGCTACGCTCTCGAGGGCGAGCTGCTGCGGGACGACCCCCGCGTCGGCCGCCCCACCGGGAGCCCGCACCTGTCCCGCAACCCCGTCACCTACATCTGACGCGGCCCCATGACGCTCCCGCTCCAGGCACCACCGCACGACGAAAAGAGGCCCATGGCCATGGCCGACACCGGAACGGGCACCCGCTCCTCCCACCCGGCCGCCGGGCGCGTCCCCCGGGAAAGGACCGGGGCGACGGCGCGGAAGGGGCGACTCCGGTGAGCGACTTCGACGCGATCGACGCACTGCTCGCGGCCGTCGGCCCCCAGGTCGAGCTCCCGCCGCCGGACGTACGGCGGGAACTGCGGGAGCGGGCCAGGCTCTCCAAGGCACAGGTGGCCCGCACGCTCGGCGTGAGCCCGAGCACGGTCGGCGGCTGGGAGAGCGGCCGGGACCCGGTGGACGAGACCCGGAAGAGGTACGCGTACCTGCTGGACGGACTGGCCGCCAAGTTCCCGGCCGTACCCGACACCGCCCCCCCGACCCCGGCCTCACCCTCACCCTCACCCTCACCTTCACTCTCGACCTCACCCGCACCTTTGGCCGAGGACGAGGAAGGGGGCGAGGACGAGTCCGGGGACGACGTGGAGTCCCTGGCCATCGCCGAGCCGTGCGTGCTGTGCGGTGCACCGGCGGGGCACCGCGTGGCGGGCTTCGCCCAGCACCTGGACCCGGCCGACTGCCGACCCGCCCCCGCCCCCAGGACACGGCCCGCCCCCGCGCAAGAACCCTCGCCGGCCGCCACTCCCGTACCGTCCGCACCGGCTCCGGAACCGTCCGCACCGGCTCCGGAACCGTCCGCACCGGCTCCGGTCCCGGGGGCAGCGGCTTCGCAGGGGCGGAGCGGGGCGCGCCGTTCCGGGCGTCCCGCAGGGCCGGCCGGGCGCGCGTTCCAGGAACCCCACGGGCCCGGCGACCTGATCGGCGAGGCGGTCCGGGCCGCGCTCGACGAACACCGGGGTGACATCGACGCGGCCCTCGCCGCGCTGCTGAAGCGGGCGATCCCGGACGCGATGCGGCTGCTGGACGAGACCCGCAAGGGCGCCCGGTACGACATCGTCGCGCACCCGTGGATTCCGGACATCCTGCGCAAGCAGACCTCCCGCGGCGCCGACCAGGTGTGGGAGGCCCGTCCGAAGTGGACCCGCCGCGAACTGCCGCCGGGCCGCCACGAGGTGACCGCGCTCGACATCAACGGCGCCTACCTCTCCGCCCTCAAGACGCACCTGCCGCTCGGGCAGCTGGAGCACACCGCCGGACTGCCCCACGACCGCCGCCGCGCCGGTGTCCACCTGATCACCCCGCCCGAGTGGGAGCACGAAGCGGTGCTCCCCAACCCGATCGGCAACCGGGACGAGCCCGGCCCGCTGTGGGTCACCGAACCGACCCTGCGCCTCCTGCTGCGCCTCTCCGGCCCGAAGCACGCCCTGTGCGCGCCCCCCGAGATCCACGAGTCCTACACGTCCGGCGCGACGGAGAACCTGCTGGAGAAGTTCCGCGTCGTCCTCAAGGACGCCCGGGACGCGGCGATCGCCGCCGATGACGAGGTGACGCTGGAGTACGTGAAGGCGATGTACTCGAAGTTCGTCTCCACGATGGGGGAGTCGAACTACAACCGGGAGCTCTACCGCCCCGACTGGATGCACATCATCCGCAGCCAGGCGTTCTCCAACCTCTGGCTGAAGGCCCTCAGGGCCCACGACGAGGGCCTCACGGTCGTACGCGCGATGGGCACGGACGAACTCCACGTCATCGGCGACTGGCACCGGGTCTTCCCCGAGGGCCGAGGCGTCACCGAGGTCAAGACGAAGGACGTCTACACCGCGGGCAGCGGCGAGCCCGGGGACACTGGCAGGATCGGGGACACGGGTGCCACCGGGGATTTGTCGGGAGAGGGGGAGTAGATGCCCGAGAGGACCATCGACTTCGGGAAGTTCGGCGCCCGGGGCATCAAGGGCAGCGAAGCCGTCGCGCGCAAACTGGACGAGCTGTCGGGCGGCATCGTCACCCCCGTGACCGTGAAGCGCGGCCTGATGGCCCGCCTGCACTACCTCACGAGGACCGACCACAGCCGCAGGGCGGCCAGGGACGCCGGTCTGACCGTCACCGACCGCACCCTCAACGCCTGGCTCGACGAGAAGCGCCGGCCGACGCGCGCCAACCTCGAACGCATCGACCTCGCCTACCGCCGGGTGCGCCGCCAGAACGTCGCCCGGCACCTCCTCGCCCGTCTCAACGCGGGCGGCGGCACCCGGGTGGAGATCCACCCCCTCAACCAGTCACAGGTCGCCAGGCCGCTCCAGCGGATGGTGGAGTACCGCACGATGAACGTACGCCGCTGGGACCGCATCGTCGGCTCCTGGGCGTCCGGCGACCACCAGGGCCTCGACGAGGCGTGGGGGGACACGATCGTCGACCTGGGGTCGCAGTGGGGACAGTACGAGTACGTCACCAACATCGGCTTCGCCGCGTAGACCGGTGCAGGGTCCCGGATTTCGCGGCACGGTCTCGTCTCCGAGGGCACACCGGCGACACCTGCGCCGTCTTCGTGAGACTCGCCGGCCGGGATCCTCACCCTTTCGGAGGGCGAGGTCCCGGCTCGCTCCGCCCGTCAGCGCCCGGCCGACATCGAGTCGCGTGACGGGTGCTCAGCGCCTCGTCTCGTACCTGGTCAGGGTCACGCCGCAGGGAAGCGTCCGGGTCTCCACCAGGTTCAGGTTCACCCAGTTGTCCAGCGCGGTGAAGAACGGCGTGCCGCCGCCCACCAGGACGGGCGCGGTGGCCAGCACGTACTCGTCGATCAGGCCGGCCCGCATGGCCGCCCCGGCGAGCGTCGCGCCGCCGATGTCCATCGGGCCGCCGTCCTCGGCCTTGAGCCGGGTGATCTCGGCGACCGCGTCGCCGGTGACCAGGCGGGTGTTCCAGTCGACCTTCTCGATCGTCGAGGAGAACACCACCTTCGACATGTCCCGCCAGCGGCGCGCGAACTCGGCCTCCGCCGGGGTGGCGTCGGGCCGCTGGTCACCGGTCGGCCAGTAGGAGCTCATCGTCTGCCACAGCTTGCGCCCGTACAGCGTCAGGTCGGTCGCCTGCAACTGGTCGGACCAGAACTGGAACAGTTCGTCGCTCGGCACGCTCCAGCCGATGTCGTCGCCGGGCGCGGCGATGTAGCCGTCCAGGGTCAGGTTCATGCCGTAGATCAGTTTCCGCATGGAGCCAGCTTTCCGTGAGTCGGGCACACGCGTACAGACCGGCGCGGCGCGGGAAACTCATCGGTGCGCGATCCGAGCCCGCATGGAGGGCTGGTGCTCGGTGGCCCGGCCGCAGACTCATCGTTCCGCCGGGGAAATGACATCGATCCGGGACTGATCTCGGGTGACATCGCGGTGGGACGACAGAGAACCAGCGGGTCACAGAAGGCCGACAGGTCATCGGCGGCGAGACCCCGCGACCGAGCCGCAGCGTCTCAAATTCCGTCGGCAGGCTTGTTGTCACCGGCGGGGCCGGGCGCCGGACCCGGGGTGTCGGCCGGCCGGGGCCACGACCACGACAAGTACCGTCGTCTCGTCCGGGCCCAGGGCATCGAACCGGTCATCGCCCGACGCGGTGTCCCGCACGGCTCCGGCCTCGGCCTCCACCGCTGGGCCGTCGAGCGAACCACCGCCTGGCCGCACGGCTTCCGCCGACTACGCCTCCGCCGGCAACGACGCGACGACATCCACGAAGCCTTCCCCGGCCTCGCCACCTGCCTCATCACCCACCGACACGTCCAACGCCTTTGTCAGGACCTCTGACACCGCACGACGGGTTCGGGAGGAGGCCGTCGGGAAAAGGAACAGCTCCGCTGTCACCTCGCCCGACGGCCCACCTCACGCTGGCCACGGTTTCGTAGCCTCAAGCCTTCGAGAACTCTTGCTGAAATTAGTTTCAGTTGGTGGCTGTTCGTTCCCGTGGGGTGCGACCGGCCCGGGAGGGGGCCCGCATGCCGTGCAGCAGTCCTGCGGCAGCCGCAAGAATCTGTACCAGGCCCGTCGCGACGAGAACCGGCCCGGCTCCGGCCCAGCCGATGACGGCTCCACCGGCAAGCAGGCCGAGGGAGGTCCCGCCGGAGTGCAGGACGGCCTCGGCGGTGAAGGCCGTCCGCCGCTGGGCGCCGGAGGTCTGCTCACTGATCAGCGCGTTCAGGGCTGCGATTCCCCAGGGCATCGCAGCACCTCCCAGGGCCGCCACTGCCGCAATCAGCGCCAGGTTCGGAGCGGCCACCGGAATCAGCGCGAACGCCAGGCCGAGCACGGCCCAGGAGACCACCATCGTCCTCATCCGAGGCAGCCGGTCGATCACCACGGGCACCAGGAACGAGGCCAGCACGGAAGCCGAGCCGTACCCACTCATCCCTGCGGCGATCAGCGCACCCGGCATTTCGAGCTCGACGCCGAGGACAGCCAGCCCCAGGCTGAACCCGAACCAGCACACTCCGCCGACCCCGGCCATCAGGATGCCTGCGGCGAGCTGGGGGAAGGCGCGCAGGACTGCCGTCATCGAGGCGGCTCCAGCGGCTCGGCCGGTTTCGTTGTCGGCCGGGCTGTTGAACGCGGGCCGAGCGCCGTCGCCGGGCCCGGTGCCCGTGGCCGCCGCGGGCACTGCGAGTACAGCGGCTGCCCCGAGCACGACCGCGACCGTCTCGCACCACAGCAGTGGCACGGCACCCCAGGCGACCACGAGCCACGCCCCGAGCGGAGGCACGAAGACCATGGAGACCCGGTGGGCCAGGTCCTGCCACGCCAGCCACCGCGGAGCCGACGACGGAGCATCGGCAGGTTTCTCCACATCGGCGAGGTCTGCCACCAGGGCCCGCTGTGCCGGATGGAGCAAGGCTCCCGCAACACCGGTGACCAGCCCGGAGACACACAGCGCGACTGCCCCGACCTGCCCGGCCAATGCGGCTCCCGGGACCACCGCCAGGCCGACCGCCTGAAGCAGCATCACGGCCATGAGGGCCCGCCCGGAGGTCAGCCGGTCGCGCAGGCGCCTGCCCCACCAGCCCACGGTCAGCAGCGGCAGCCCGGCCACGCCGCCGACGAGCCCGGTGGTCCAGGCCTCCCCGGTCTCGGCGAGTGCCACCAGGGGGAGGGCTATGGCTGCCAGGCGGGTTCCGATCCAGGTGAGGAAGGTGATGGCCGTCAGGACGAGCAGTGATCTGTGCATGCACCGATCGTTGATCGACGGCGGCTGTGCCGGTAGGGAGCGGTGCAGCCGTCCCGCTCATACGCTGAGGGCATGACCTCACGCTTCTCGGTGGACGACCTGCAGCTGGTGGAGGCGGTTGCCCGGCACGGCTCGGTCGGTGCCGCCGCCCGGGAACTGCTGGTTTCCCAGCCTTCGGCGAGCCGTCGCCTGATCGCGCTGGAGCGCCGTCTCGGCACCGGTTTGTTCGACCGGGACACCACGGGCGCCCGCCCCACGGCCGCAGGCCGGGAACTGGCCCGCCAGAGCGCACAGTTGCTGGCGCACCTGGACGCCCTGCCCGACCGGGCCCTGGCCGCGGTCGATGCTCCGACCCTGGCCGTGGGCACGATCCAGGCGCTGAGCCCGATGGTGTTCACCGCGCTCGACGTCGAACTGGACGGCGTGACCGTGCACCCCGAGGTCGATCACGGACCGACCCTGCTGCGGCAGGTGCACGAAGGGCTGCTGGACGCCGCGTTCGTCACCATTGCCGAGCAGACCGTCGTACCGCGTGGGCTGCAGCGGTCCGTCGTCGGGGACTGCCCCCTCGTGGTCGTACTGCCCGATGGCGCCCCGGACCTGGCAGCGGGCACCCGCCCGTTCGCCGGCCGCATCGTCGTATACAGCACGATCGACCTGGCTGGCGAGGTGGTGCGCCAACGGCTCTCCTCGCTCGGAGCGGTTCCGCGGCCGGGCGCAACCCTTGAGACGACACTGCGAGTGGCACGTCACCGCCGTTGCCCGGCCCTGGTGCCCGAACTCGCAGCCCACTGGTACGCGGCCCCCGGCGACCGGATCGTCCGTTCTCCTGTCCCCGGGCGGACGACACTGTCCGTGGTCAACCGGCTGCCCCAGCCGGCCACTCTCGCCACGGCCCTGCCCCGGCTCGCGCGGCGCATTCTCGGCAAGCCCTGAGCCGTCGTCTTCTTCACCGTCACCGAGTACCGCCTGCGATTCCCCACCCACGACTGGCACTCCGGCGACCGGTTCTACGCCCGCCCGTCCTGCCGGACCTGCGTAGACACATCCGACTGGTCAGGACTGATCCGCTACGCCGACCTGGACCTCCTCGGGGAGCAGGCGGTCGCCGGATTCCGCGACCACCACACCCCCGGCGCCATCTCCTTCACCCCCGGGCACAAACAAGGCTTCGCGGATGTCGTCGCGTCGTTGCCGACGGAGGCGTAGTCGGCGGAAGCCGTGCGGCCAGGCGGTGGTTCGCTCGACGGCCCAGTGGTGGACGCCGAGGCCGGAGCCGTGCGGGACACCGCGTCGGGCGATCGCAGTTTCTTGAGCAGGACCAGGTGCAGCCGGTCCCACACGCCGGCCTCGTTCCACCCGGCAAGCCGTCGCCGGCACGTCATGCCGGAGCCGAAGCTGAGCTCCTGGGACAGGTACTCCCACTGGATCTTGGTGTGCAGCACGAACAGGATCCCGCACAGAGCCCGCCGGTCAGGCACCCGAGGCCGCCCTGCCACCAGCTTCGGCGCCGGGACCGGCAACAACGGCTCGATCAGCGACCACAGTTCGTCCGAGACGACCCACGGCCGGGAGTTCCTCCTCGCCACGAACAGACCAACGAGCAACCGAACCGACAGCACATGATCAACAGCTTCTGTCAGGACCTCTTAGGCTCACCTCCATGTCCGAACCGGCTCCCGACCCCCGCATGCAGTCCTTGATCAACCGCCTCCGGCCGGGGGCCGTGAGAAGGGTGAAGGTCACCGGGTTCGACGGGGCGGACGTCCTGGTGCAGCTCGTGGACGTGGAAGGAGGGGCGGCCGAGACCGGTCGGATTCCTCGGCAGGAAGCGTCGATGCGTCGGACGGAGCACCCGTCCGAGCTGTTCGAGGTCGGCCAGGAGATCGATGCCGAGGAGATCGGGCGGTGGCGCGAGGGCCGGCTTCACCTCTCCGCCAGGGCGTGCGAGATTCCGGCCCTGCGGTCCTTCCTCCTCGGGCTCGAAAGGGGGCAGGTTGTCACCGGGACGGTCTCCGCGGTTCACAACTTCGGGGTCTTCGTCCACGTCGACGGCGAACCGGACGGCCTGTGCACCGGCTTCATCCGGGTGCCGGACCTGACGTGGGGCTGGATCAGTCACCCCTCCGAAGCAGTCGAGGCCGGCCGCCGGATCACCGCGGAGGTGATCATCGCCGAGACGCGCTCCGGTCAGGTCACGCTCTCGTTGAAGGCTCTGCGGGAGGACCCGCTCATTCGGTTTGCGGATCAGGTCGGCCGAGTCCTCACCGGGCCGATCGTCAAGATCGTTCCTTTCGGTGTGTTCGTGCAGCTCGCTCCCGAGGTCGTGGGGTTCCTCCACCTCTCGGAACTGACCGACGAGCCGACCGGGACTCCGGATCAGTTTGTCGACGAAGGCGAGCTGATCACGGTGAAGGTCGCCGAGGTCGACCTCCGGCTTCACCGGGTGCGTCTGGGCGCCGCCGACGGGGCGGACAGAACCCGGTGAAGGGGCACGCCGGTGCCACGGCCCCCGCGGTCTCTTCGACTTGAGGACGTGGGGGAGACGGGTGTGCATGTGCTCGATCCCGGCGTCCCGCCCCGGGCCACGGATGCGTATGCCGGTGAGGCGGGCCAAACCGCAGGCTCTTTCCGGACCATGACGTGGCAACGGCAGAATGTGCGCTCATGGATGCTGGACTGGCCGCAGTTCTCGGTGCCGCTGTTGGCTGCCTCGCCACGCTTGGCGCGGCAGTCGTGAGTGGGCGTGTGGCGGCGCGCGCACAGTTCAACCAGTGGCGCAGGCAGCATCGCAGGGATGCCTACGCGAGTTACCTCGGTGCTCTGCACGATCGCGACATAGCCATGGACGCCATTCTCGATGCGCTCCGGCCGGACGACCCTGACCTGCGGAGTGTCGACGAGAAGGTGCAACGCTTCATCACTTTGGCGCGCGAGGTGCACCGTGCGGCGGAAGTCGTCGTCATCGAAGGGCCGTCCTCCATGGCGAGGGCGGCCGACGACGTGGCCCGAGCATCCGGGGGCCTTTCCGACGTGATGCAGCGGATGGTGAAGAACGCCCATGCGGGAGACACCGCTCGCAGGGCGGCGGACACGGCCCTTGCCACCGACCGGGAGCACGACCTCTACCAGGCGGTGAAGAGCTTCCGCTCGGCAGCCCGAGACGTCCTTGGCCGCCCGGACTGACCGCTCCGCACGGACAACGCCTCGGTGCCGGACCAGGGAGTCGGTCATGAGGCGGATTTCTTCAGTGCGTGGATTTCTTCAGTGCGCGGGGGCGACGGGCCGGCCGCATCCGAGCACCGCTGCGGAAGCCCGGCATGTTCTCGCTCGGCCTCATCCGTTGGCCCCGGCCGGAGTTCCGTCCGGGGCGAACGAGTGGGGGAAGGTGAAGGCGTGCGGTGCGGAGCCGTGGTCGTGGAGGTGCTCCAGCCTGGAAACCCCGTCCTGCCAGGTGGGTACCACGCCTTCGGGGACCCACCAGAACACGTAACCCGGGTGCCCCGTCCTCTCGAACCAGTCGTAACGCCGGTTCAGCGCCTCACGGTGCGATCCGGTGAAGATGGCGTCGAAGGCGGGGCGCAGGTCGGTCCAGAGCGAGAGGGACGCTGCCAGGGCGAGGGTTTCCGGCGTACGCCCCTTGCCGTACCAGGCCGGTACGGCGAACTCTCCCCACGCACCCCAGTCCGAGTCGAAGTGCGTGTTCCGTTCGCCTTCCGCCGCTTCGGCACGAGCGAGGTACCCGGGGTGCTCGCCGATTTTCCGGTAGATCGCTCCGGCGCGGTCGTGGAACTCGCGCGGGAGAGGCGCGGGATCGGCGAGCGGTGACTTCAGGACGCCGAAGGTGTACAGAGCAAGATGGGACATGCTTCTCTTCCTGGTCGGGGTTTCCTGGTGCGGACTCGGCCGGCGGTCTGCGCATGGGCGAGGATTCGTGCGACGGGCCGACTCGTCCCGTCGCGGATGGCCCGGCCCGGAGGAGCCCCTGTGCGAACGTGGGCGACCACCGGAGGCCGGCTGAAGTTAGCCGCCTCGACGGGCCCATGTCGAAGTTGCGTTCTCCCTGGCCACGTGGCTTCCCGCACAGGTCTCCGCAGGAGCCGGGGCGTCGGCGCCGCCCGTTGTCGTGGAATCCCGGCAGAAGCTCGGGGCGGACATCGTGATGTCGCTGCCGTGGTGAATCCTTTGACGGTGGTCGTGCCTCTTGTCCCTGTGCGGACAACAGCGTCGGCACAGGAACCGGAGGTTTGTCGTGATCATTGGTGCCGTCATTGTCGGGGCCGTGCTCATCTGCGCGTGCAGTGTCGCCGTGCGGCGTCGGCGGGGGCGCTCGCATGGCTGACTTCACCTGGCCCGGCGAGCAGTTGATCGTCGCGGCGAAGGAGGGCGACGTCGAGGCCGCGGCCGCTCTGGTGTCGGGCTCGCACCCGCACGTGCAGCGGTTCGCGTACTCCCTGTGCGCCTCGCCCCAGGACGCCGAGGACGCCGCGCAGGAAGCGCTGATCATCCTGTACCGCAAGATCGGCATGCTGCGGGCCTCCGGTGCGCTGGCGTCGTGGATGTTCCGGATCGTGCGCAACGAGTGCCTGCGGCGGGCGCGGTTGAGGCTGCGCAGTCATGGACCGGTCCCGGACGCCGCCGTGCCCTCGTTCGAGGACGAGGTGGTGCAGCGCCTGGAAGCGGAACGGGTGGCGGCGGCGATCGCCGATCTGCCCGCCGACCAGCGACGCGTGCTGATCATGCGGGACATCCAGGGCCACAGCGGACGGATGGTCGCCGACGCGCTCGGCCTCAGCACCGCCGCGATGAAGTCGCGGCTGCACCGCGCCCGTACGACGGTTCGCCGGGCGTTGCAGGAGACACCTGATTCCGTCCGGGGAGCAATTCATGACTGATCGTCAGGATTTCGCCAGTGCTTCGCTGCCCCGGCACCTTGCACGCGGTGGGCTGGGGTTCGGCGCCCTGGCCGGTTCGGTCCTGCTCATCCCGGTGGTCGGACCGGCCTCACTCCTGCTCGTGCCGGTGGGGCTGCTTGCACTGCGCGGGTGCCCCACGTGCTGGACGATCGGGTTGTTGCAGACCGTCTCGAAGGGTCGGTTGCGACGTTCGTGCGTGGACGGCCGCTGCGAACTGTCCGTCGCCCGGCCCGTCAAGTCCGGCAGGTCTGCCGGGTCCGCCGGGCCCGTTCGGTCGTACGGGGGCGGCATCGTGCGATTCCGGGCAGGGGAACCGGACGGCGCCCCGCCTCGCGAGCCCGTCGCACCGGTCCGGTAGGCGACGAACCGCCGCCCCGCCATACGACTCCGCTCGCGGCGCGGGGCCACCCGCTCGGGCCTCCCGCGCGGTGCCGCGCCGGAAACCCTCGGCCCTTCCGACCCGGTTCGGAAGGGCCGGAGCGCCGACGTGCGCCCGCCGGAATCACGGGACGGCTCTCCCTCAGGCCGCGGCCCAGGGAACGCGGCAGAGATGGGGCGCCGTGCCCTCCGGACACAACGTCCTGATCACCGTCTTGCGGATCGCCCGCCGGGTCCGCAGGGAACACACCAGGCGGACACGCAGCTCGACCGCCTCCCGCGCGCCGCTGTCCAGACCGGGGTTCTCCCAGGCCCACTGCTCCGTCAGATGGTCGTAGGCGTCGGCGGTGGTCATCCCGCTCCCGGGAAACTCATGAACCACCGCCCTGTCCACGATCCGGGCGCTCCGGGAACCCACGGCCGCGTCGACGAGCCCCTGGACCCACGCCAGCCCCCGCTCGTCCGCGTACAGTCCGAATCTCAGGGAGCGCGTCCTCATCGCCTCGACATCCTCGTCCTTGTCCTCATCCGTGCTCGCGTTCTCGTTCCCGTCGTGCCGGGCGTCCTTCCTGATGCGTACGGTAACCGGTGGGGCCCGAGGAGGAACGCGGGGAATGGTCCGTACGGACTTGGTCGTTGAACCGTTCGGCCACGATTCATCTTTCATGTCCGTACGGGGGATTCCATGTCGAACGGTTCGCGGAGGCCGGGTACGTGGCCGTGGCACCGGACTTCTACTGGCGCCGGGCACGGCGGGCGGAACTCGGCTACGACGACGCGGGCCGTCAGGAAGGCTTTCGGCTGCTGGGCGGAGTGACCCGGGAGCCACCACGCCGCAGCGGCCGTGACCGCCCGGGACCAGGTCCTGGGCGCACTGGCCCGGCTGTCCCGCCGGGACTGGGCGCGCACGCCGGAGCCCGTTCTGCGGACTTTCCGACAGGGCGCTCGCCGACGGGAGGAGGAAGGATCTAGTGTCCTCGCTCGTGACCGAACTCTCCTCTTACCTGAACACGACCGCGGACGCCTACGACGCCGTGGCCGTCCTCTATGCCGACCTCGTCCGTGATTCGCTCGCCGGCCTCCCGCTGGACCGCTCGATCCTCGCCACGTTCGCCGAACTCGTGACGACCACGGGCGGCGGACCCGTCGCCGAGCTGGGGTGCGGCCCCGGGTACCTCACCGCGCACCTGCGGGACTCGGGGCTGGACGTCTTCGGCATCGACCTGGCGCCGGTGATGATCGACCTCGCTCGCGAGGCATACCCGGACCTGCGGTTCGAGGTCGGTTCCATGGACGCCCTGGACCTGGCCGACGGAGCGTTGAACGGTGTCGTGTCCTGGTACTCGCTCATCCACACCCCGCCGCAGGACGTGCCCCCGTACTTCGCCGAATTCCGCCGGGTGCTCGCGCCCGGCGGCCACCTCCTGCTGGGCTTCTTCGAGTCGGAGGGCGAACCGGTCACGGCGTTCGACCACAAGGTGACGACGGCGTACCGGTGGCCGCTCGACGACCTCGCGGCCCTGGCCCGCGAAGCCGGATTCGTGGAGATCGGCCGGATGCTGCGCGAGCCGCAGGAAGGGGAGCGGTTCCGCCGGGGCCACCTGCTGATGCGCCGGGCCGCGGACGCCTGAGACCGCTCGCACCCGGCCCGACGGGAAGGGCCGTCGGGCCGGGTGCGAGGCGGGGGCCTGTGCGGGGCCGGGGGCACCGGACAGGGCGGGGCCCGGCAGGTCGTCTGCCGGGCCCCCGGAGCTGTCCGCCGGACGTCCTTTCGGGAAAACATTGAGCCAACGGTGTGACCTGATTAAGACATTTTCTGCCGTAAGGTGCTGCGCATGTTTCCTGACTCCGTGCCCCCTCGACTCGGCGGACTGTGGCGATCGACGGCGACGGGCCTCGCCCACGCCCCGCAGTCACCGTCGGAATTCCGAGGGGCGCGCCGTCGGGCCGTGCTGTTCACCGTGCTGGTGTGTCTGCTGCTGACGGGCGCGGTCGTGATGTGCGGGGTCGCGCTGGCACATTGGGGCGACACGTACGTGTGGCTGTCGAACCGCACCGGGGAACCCGGGCGGTACCGGCCGGGCACCGTTCTCGCGATCGGCCTGCTCCTGCTGGTGCCGGCCCTCCTCGCCGCGATGACCGCACGCTCCCTGCGCAGGCCCCGGAAACCGACGGTCGAGCTCACCCCGACGGCGGTGCGGTCGAACATGTACGGCGTCGTCGAGGTGCCGTGGGAGGACGTGGCCGGGGCTCGTGTGACGAACGGGCTGCACCTCGATCTCGCCGCCCCCGCCGCCTCCTACCGGACCGAGGGCCGCTCCCGCCGCGAGGACGGGACGGCCGTACTCCGGCTGTACGCCCCCCACGGCGACCTGCTCCCGTTCCTGACGTGGCTGCGGGAGCACCCCGAGTCGCGAGCGACGGTCCTGGCGCCATGGTCGGACCGGGTGGCCGTCAGGAGCGGCGAGGAGGAACAGTGAGGACGAGAGACGAGGGCGCGCGGCGAGGACGAGCGGTGAGCGGACCGCATGCCCGGCCCCGGGCGTGCGCCTGACCGCCCGTCATGCGGGAACGGCACCGATCGGACCGCCGTCGACGACGGGAACCGTTCTTCCGAGGTGACGCCTCATGCCGATGACCCCGTCAGGGCCTGCGCGATGTGGTCGGCGAGGCGGGGCAGCCAGTCGGGCCGTGCGTTCCCGAGCAGGTGGTCGCCGTGCGGGACGGACAGATGGGTGCCCCGCGGTGCCAGACGGGCCAGGGGCTCGCCGTCGGTCACGCCGGGGATGACGTCCCGGCCGCCGTCCACGACCAGGAGCGGGGCCGTGATGCGGGGTGCCAGGTCGGTGAGGTCGACCTGGTGGACGAACCGCCGGGCGGCATCGGTTCCCCCGGCGCGCCCGGCCATCATCTCCCGTATGGGCAGAGGAAGTTCCGCCCAGTCGAGGCGGAAGGGGCCGCTGACGGTGGCGACCGCCGCCACCCGCGGCTCCAGGGCGGCGGCCCGGGCCGCGAAGTATCCGCCCAGGCTCAGGCCGACGAGCCCGACGCGTGGGACGCCGAGGGCGTCGACGACCCGGCCCACGACCCGCTCGTAGTCCGGCACGAAGGTCGTGGTGGCCGCGAGCACGCCCTGCCCGGGACCGTCCATCGCGAACACCGCGAGCCCTCTCGCGAGGAGCATGGAGACCGGATCGAGGAACTCCTCCTTGGCCGAGTTCAGGCCGGGGACGACGACCACGGTCCCCGGCGCGTCGGAGGGGCCGCGCAGCCAGCCGGTGAACCCCTCGCCGCTCACCCGCCGCGCACCGGGCTCCAGTACGGCGAGAGCCTCGCCCAGGGCACGATCCGCCTCGGCTGCGGCACGGTGGGCCTCCGCGTACGGCGCCAGGGTGGCGAGGTGGAACCACCGGGCCGCCGTCAGCAGGTGCTCACCCGCCGAGCGGGAGGACCCCGCCTCCTGCGCGCGCCGGAGGTGGCCGTGTCCGGTGCGGACGAAGGCCGGACCCCAGTCGGCGACGGAGCCGAGGCCGCCGGTGACGTACCGGTACTCGTGCGGGTCCACGCCGGCGCCGATGGCGCGCGTCCACTGGTCGGCGGCGAACTCGGTGACGCTCATCGTGCTCCTCCGGTCAGCAGCCCCGGCCGGGGGCGTTCGAGAACGCACGTCCCGCCCCGGTCCGGCGCGAACGCCTCGGCCCCGACCAGCGCCTCACCGGGCCCGGGCCCGGGTCGGGGAGCTCCGGCGAAAGCCACCGGGCACGCCGCATCTCCCGTGGGAATCAGTCTTCGCATGGGGAGGATGCAACTCCCGCGACCGCCCGGCGGTCCAACAACGATCACGCAAGTCCGACAACTTTTGGTTGTCACCTATGGTGAGGGGCGTGGATCTCGACATGGCGCAGGTGCGGACCTTTGTGTGCGCCGCCGAGGAACTGCACTTCGGGCGGGCGGCCGGGACACTCGCCATCTCCCAGCAGGCACTGTCCAAGCGGATCGCCCGGCTGGAGTCCCTGCTCGGCACCGAGCTGTTCCGGCGCGGCGGCAACGGGATACATCTCACCGAGGCCGGGCAGCGCTTCCTCGCACCGGCCCGGCAGGCCCTGGCAGCCGCCGACGCCGCGGTCGCCGCAGCGGCCGGGAAGGGCCGTCCGCTGCGCGTCGACGTCTGGGGACACCTCTATGCGCCGATGCGGACACTGGCCCGGGTCGCCGGACGGGCCGGGGAACTGACACCGGGGCACGGACGTGATCTGCCGTCGGTGACGGCGGCACTGCTGCACGGCGACATCGACGCGGCCTTCGGCCGGGTCCACCCCCCGCTGCCCGCGGGGCTGAGCCACCGGCTCGTCCGCCTCGAACCGGTGGACGCCGTACTGAGCACGGACCATCCACTGGCGGCCGAACCGGCGCTGAGACCGGACAGGTTGCGCGGCAGCGTGCTGTGGACACCCGGCGCACTGGGCAGGCTCGACTTCCTCCGCCGGTTCGCCGACCGGTTCGGCATCCGCGCCAGCACGGCGGGCGCGAACCTGGGCCTCGCCCACTTCCTCACCGAGGTGGCGCGGGAACCGCACCGCTTCTCGCTGCTGCCCGCCGACGTGCCACTGCCGCGGATCCCCGGTCTGCGCTCAGTGCCGCTGGTCGACCCCACGCCGTTGTACGCCTGGTCGTTGCTGTGGCGCACCGGCGACCCGCACCCGGGGCTGGCCGGCCTCGTCGCCTCCTGCGCCGAGGAAGCGGGGCGGAGCCGATGGCTGGAGTACGACCCGGCCCGCGACTGGCTGCCCGAACCGCCCGCGCACCGGCTCCCGCCCGGGGCCGAGCGGCATGGAGCCGGGCCGGCCGGCCGTTCCAACCGCACCCGCGGCCGCGGCGGCCGTCCCGGCTCCGGTCACTCCTCGGGGAACGAGAAGTAGAGCGCGTCGCTGTAGAAAGAGGCGAAGTGGTCCCGCCAGTCCTTCCGCACGGAGGCGAGCCACGCGTCGTCGTTCCCGGCGATGGCGGCCTCGGCGCGGGCAACGGCATCGGGTATCTCGCGGGTGACCAGGTACTCCACCGCCTCCTCGGGGTCCTCGTCCTCCTGGAGCGAGACGATCTCCCCCGTCTCCAGGACGAAGAACCGGTCCCGCTGCTTCTCCAGGTGGGCCGTGGTCCTGGCGACGCACTCGGCGAACTCGCTGTCGCCATCGAGCCCCTGCCCGACCACGCGCAGGAGGTCGCCGAGCAGGGCGGCGCCGCCGTCGAAGTCCGCGGCGATGCCGATGCGCAGGTTCCAGATCATGGACGGGACCCTGGTCGTCCCACGCCCGACGAGCAGTTGGTGCGCCAGCGGAATGCTCCAGTTGTGCTCGGAGACACACCGGATCTTCTTCGGGTTCGAGTCCGAGTCCGGCGGCGTGCTCGTGGAGTAGAGGTAAGAACGGTTAGCCATGGTGGTGACCATAACCTCCGGGTCCGACATCGATGCCCCGGGGCGAAACACATCCCCTCGGCGCGGCCCGACCGCTCCGGAAGCGGATTCACTCATAGACGGTGGCGGCTTGAAGGGCTCTGGCCAGGAAGGTCCAGTCCCCCTCCTCGGGGAGCCGCTTCCCGGAGTTCCGATACCAGCCCGGCGAATCGTCCATCCACGCCGCGAGGGCCCCGAGGAAGTGGTCGAGGCTCTGGTTCTCCCATTCGTGCCCCCGGCGGAGGTAGTCCCGGTGCAGTTCTCGGACGAAGGCGACCAGTTCGTCGCGGCTGCGGACCTCGCCATCGGGAGCAAGTGACATGGAGCGAAGGTACCTCGCTCCTAGGGGAGCCCGGGAGGGCGCGCGGACGAACCGGGGCCGGTGTTCGGGTAGTTGAGGCGGGTGTGCGGGGAGCCGGGGCGCACGTCCGGTCGTCCGGTCGCGTCCGTCTGCCCCGGCCCCGTGCCCGGCTCGGTCTGCTCCGGCCCCGTGCCCGGCTCCGTACGTCCCGTCCGCCGTCTCTCCCTCCCGCGACAGGAAGCAGCCGTTCAGCCGACGGGAACCAGCGTGAGGTAGGCCATGCCGAGCACACCCCGATAGCCCTTCAACCAGCTCGCCCGGTGCCGGTCGACGCGCTCGCGGGTCTCCTTCGCCAGCGGGTGGTCCGGGTGGGCGGCCAGCCACTCCTCCACGTCCGACTGGTAGCCGGACTCGAAGTCCTCCCACTCGCCGGCGTCGGCCGTCTCGATCCAGGAGGGCCGGAATCCGGCGGACACCGTGAGGTCGACGAGTCCGGCCAGATCGTGTTGCTCGTCGGCGCGGGCGCCCGGCCACATCGCGTCCAGTTCGGCGCTGGTGGGGGGACGCTCCCAGAAGCTCTCGCCGAGCAGGACCCGGCCTCCCGGCGCGACCGCCCGGCGCAGCGCATCGAGCGCCTCGGCGGTGTGTCGCGGGGGGTCCGCCCGGCTCAGGGCATGACTGGCCCCGAGGCACAGGACGAGGTCGGCGGGCCCGTGGTCCGTCTCCGTCGCGGACCCCTCGACGAACTCCACGCGCCCGCCCAGCCCGCGGGCCTCGGCGTTCGCACGCCCCCGGGCGAGGCTCTCGGTGTCGAGATCGACCCCGACCCCGGTCGCCCCCGGCACCGCGTCGAGGACCCTGAGCATCAACTCCCCCCAGCCACAACCGATGTCCAGGACCCGGGCGGGCGCCGTCCGGCCGAGCCTGTCGACCGTCCGAGCGGCGCGGGCCTCGGAAAATGGGCCGTGAAAGACGAGCCGCGTCAGGCGCGGGGGAAGATCCGTGTCAGTCATACGGCGCACGCTAACGCCGACCGGACCGTCCTGGACATCGAGTTTCGTTCCGGCACCCTCGGAGCCGACCGATCGGCCGCTCATGGTGACGGATCGTCATGACCTGTCATCACGGCCTGTCGTCACGAATTGTTGTCACGACTTGTCGTCACGGCCGAGCGTGTGCAGGATCCTGTCGAGCCGGGCCTTTCGGGTGTTCGGGGTGAGTGCTTGCAGCAACGGCAGGATCAGCTGGTACCGCGCGGTCCTGTCGAGGGCCTCGAACGCCTTGCGGGCCCGGGGGGCCGCGTCGAGCGCCGCCACCATCTCGGGCGGTACCGTCGCCGTCCGCTGCGACGCGTAGGCCGCCGCCCACCGGCCGTCCTCCTGGGCCCTGCGGACCTCGGCCAGTCCGGCCTCGCGCATCCGGCCCGCTGCCGTCAGCTCCGCCACCTTGTCCACGTTCACCTGCGACCACAGGCTCCTGGGGCGGCGCGGCACGTATTTCTGCAGGTAGTGCTGCTCGTCGAACGACCGGCGCTGGCCGGAGATCCAGCCGTGGCACAGCCCGACGTCGACCATCTCGTCGTCGGTGACCGACGGGATGCCGGACTTCTTCCGGGCCACCTTGATCCATACGCCCTCACGGCGCGTGCCGTGCTCGGTCAGCCAGCTCTCGAACGCCTCCGCGTCCGCGAACGCGACGACTTCCACCCCACCGATCTCGTCCATGCGGCCGAGGCTATCGCCCGACGACGAAAGCAACGTCCCGGGTGGAAGCGCGAAAGGAGCTCCTCGGACGGAAGCGACGCCCCCGAGGGAAGTGGCGTTCCGGAGGGAAGTGGCGGCTCCCCACTCTTCCGTTGTGGCCGGTCGCCGGACAACGGCTCTGGCAGGAAGCTGCCAGGGTGGAAGGCGGTACGCCACGGGGCAGCCGTCAGCTTCGTGCCAACCTTCCCGCTGTCGACGCGGATTCCAACAGGCGTGGCTACGCTCCGTCCGAACTTCTAGGAAAGGCAAGGCAATTGCGTAACCGAATGACACTCGCCATCGCGGCGGCGGCCGGTCTGTTCATGCTGTCGGCCGCTCCCGCCACGGCCGCCCCGCTCGGTGAGGCCTCGACGGGTGCCCGGGCCGGACAGGCGTGCACGGACGTCAAGCTGTCCGGCTCGCTGCCCGTGCCTCCGGCCGGTACGGCCGTGAAGCAGCAGATCACCATCGGCCCCGACTGCAAGCCGCAGCTGGGCCCGGTGCAGCGGGTGACGAAGGACGGCGCGGGAGCGGCCGAGGTCTCGGCGAGGACCATCGGTGCCGCCGTCGCAGCGGGCACCCGGCAGGTGAACAGCGCGTCCGAGATGTACGACTGCTGCAACATCCGGATGACCGGTCTCTACACCACCTCCACCTGGACCACCGACGGCGCCAGGATCACCACTGCCTCCACCGACGCCACCCAGCAGTGGAACCGTGAGCCGTGGAACGCCGGCTGGTCGCTGGTGTCGTCGAGCAAGAACGCCGACTGCCTCGCCGACTGCGCGGTCTCCAACAACGAGGCGCACGCCGCGTTCTCCTACAAGGGGATCTTCGACACCTCCGGCGACCGGTACGCCAACACGCACCACTCGTACGTGGAGCTGAAGGCCGACGGCACCGCGAGCTGCCGCTTCGACGTCGAGCTCAAGAACACCTTCATCGGCTGGAACTGGCAGCGCAGCTGCCAGTGACCCCGTTCGGAACGGGGCCGTGCGGCAGAACTGCCGCACGGCCCCGTCATGTCCCTGTACCCGCGCGCCGGAGCACCGATGCCACGGGCGGCGGGTCGGCTCAGAACTCGTCGGCGCCGTTGCGCAGCTCGTACGTCCAGTAGCCGGTCTTCGCGACCGCGTCGTCGACCGCGATGCCGCCCTTGGGCGCGATGACGGTTTCGCTGCCCTCGGCAGGACCGTCGGCGGCGAAGAGGTTCACGTAGAAGGAGCGGACCGTGTGGGTCTTCTCGTCGACACCACCGTTGTTGATCCGCACGGCCGCGTAGGCCGGGGTGCCGGCGTTCAGCACGATGGGGGTGCCGGGCTTGCTCTTGGCGACGGGCGGAACGTCCTTGGAGGTCTGGGGGAGCTCACCGAACGCGAGCAGCGGGTACTGGAGCAGCGTGCAGGAGCGGCCCGACACGTTGGTCGCGGTCAGCGTGATGTGCGTGGTGGGCACGCCCGGCTGCTTGGCCGCGGAGATCTTCACGTCGCCGACGGTGCAGGCGGGGGCCTTGGCACGGGCCTTGGAGGCAGCCTTGGCGACGGCATTGGAGGAGGTCTTGGAAGAGGTCCTGGAGGGGGCCTTCTTCTTGACGCCGACCTGAGTGGTGGTGACGACGCCCGAGGTGCCGGAACCGGAGGCGCCCGAGGCGGCGGTGGCCGAGCCCGAGGTGCCCGCGTCCGTCGAGGCGGCGACGGTCGCTGCGACAGTGGCGGCGGGAGTGGCGGCCCCGTTGTCCTTCGTTCCCTCGTCGCCGCCGCAGGCGGTGAGCGTCAGGCTGAGGGCGGCGACGGCGGTCGCGGCGAGTACGGCAGGGCGGCGGATGGAGGTACGCATGGGGGCTCCCCGTGAGGTGCGGTCGGTGTGGTTCGCCGCCGGGTGCGGCGGCTGGTCTGCTCATAGCCTCGGCTTCCATCCTGCCGTTGTGCTGACGTCCGACTGACGTTCCGCTGACGCCCTGAAACCCGCCTTCCCAGCCAGTTCACGCGACCTCCATCCCACCCGTGAGACTGTTCCGGTTGAGTGCCCGGCCACTCCGGACGACCACGATGCGAAGGGCCGACCGGGCCTCAGGCATCGCGTCGGCGCAGGACCAGGTAGCCGCCGATCAACGCGGCCGCCGTCCAGGCCAGGAGGATGCCGAGGGCCGCTCCGGGGCCGTAGCCGGGACCGAAGCGGCTGTCGCCGGACGGCGCGGCGATGTGCATCAGCACCAGGCCGGCCTGGTCGGGCAGGTATCGCAGGACCGGCTTCAGGGCGGGTACGTTGCCGAGCCCCTGGGAGCCGAGGAACAGCACCGGGAGCAGGATTCCCATCGAGATCGCCGCACTGCGCACCATGGCCGTGACCCCCATCGCGATGACGCAGATCGACGTCAGGTGGACCACGGCCCCGGCGAGCGCGGCCGGGATCCCGTCCGCACCGAGCGTGGTGCCGTACGGTCCGAGCGCCGCCTGCGTCGTGAGGAACGTGACGACGACGATCACCGTCGACGCGGCGAGGGCCGTCAGGGCACCGGCCAGTAGCTTGCCGCCGTAGAACAGACCACGCCCCGGCACCGCGGCCAGTGAGGTCCGGATCGAGCCGGAGGAGTACTCGGAGCCGACGAGCAGGGCGCCGAGGACGACGAGGGCGAGCTGCCCGAGGGTCACGCTGTACAGGGCGGCGGCCAGCGGGTCGAAATTGACGACACGCTCGATGTCGGCACGCCAGGAGAGCGAGACGAGAGTGCCGATGCCGGTGCTGAGCGCGAAGGACAGCAACAGGGTGAGGCCGGTCGAGCGCACGGTCCACACCTTGATCCACTCGGCGGCGAACACCGCCCGGGGCGAGTTGCCGGTCACTTGCTCACCCTCCCAGGCCGTTCCGCCTCTCCCGGCCGTTCAGTTCCTCCTGGCCCTTCCGCTCCTTCCGGCCGTTCCGCCTTTTCTGGCCGTTCCGCCCGGTACTCGACCGCGTCGGCGGTCAGCCGCATGAACGCCTCCTCCAGGGACGCGGTGTTCCGGGTCACCTCGTGCACCGGAACCGCGTGTGCCGCGACGAGTTCGCCGATCCGTTCCGGGTCGGTCGCCGCGCTCAGACTGCCGTCGGCACGGTCGGTGACCGCGATGCCCGCGCCGTTCAGCACGGCGCGCAGCCGCCGCGGTTCCGGCGTGCGCACCCGTACGCCCGCGTCCGCGTACCTGTCGACGAACTCGGTCACGCCGGTGTCCGCGAGGAGCCGGCCGCGGCCGATGACGACGAGGCGGTCCACGGTGAGTGCCGTCTCGCTCATCAGGTGGCTGGACATCAGGACGGTGCGTCCTCGGGCCGCCAGGTCCCGCACGAGGTTCCTGATCCACCGGACGCCTTCCGGGTCGAGCCCGTTGACCGGTTCGTCGAGCACCAGGACGGCGGGGTCGCCGAGCAACGCCGCCGCGATGCCCAGCCGTTGGCCCATGCCCAACGAGAACGTCCCCGCCCGCCGGTTCGCCACGCCCGACAGCCCGGCCAGCTCGATCACCTCATGGACCCGGCGCATCGGGATCCGGTTGCTCCGGGCCAGACACCGCAGGTGGTTCAGCGCGGTCCGGCCGGGGTGCACGGCCCCGGCGTCGAGCAGCGCGCCCACCGTGCGCAGCGGGTCGCGCAGCCGTCGGTACGGTGCGCCGTCGATGCGCACCTCGCCGGCCGTCGGCCGGTCCAGGCCCAGCATCATGCGCAACGTGGTTGTTTTTCCCGCACCGTTGGGACCCAGGAACCCGGTCACCAGACCGGGCCGCACTTGGAAGGTGAGCCCCTCCACGGCGGTGATTCCCCCGTAGCGCTTGGTCAGTTCGGTCGCTTCGATCATGCCGGTGATGGTCCGCGAACCGGGTCCTCCGCCGCGTCCGGCCCGGGACCGACCGGCTTCGCTCCACCCGCGGGTGGAGGTAGGGCCGTGTTCCGGGCAGCGCGTCCGACCACGGGTGGAGGGCCGGAACCAACCGTCGGGCCGAGGCGGTGCGCCGTGCCCCCTGGATAGGGTCGAGCGGTGCGAGCAGGTACTGAGGTGAACCCGGACGACCATCCGATCCTGGCCCGGCGACTGAGCCGGCGCCAGCACATCGCCCTGGACTGCGTGTTCGTCTTCCTCTACGTGGCGGCGCTGCTGCTGACCGGACCGGCTCCCGGTGCGTCGTCGGCCGCGCCGTCCGGGGCGGACCCCGTGCCGTGGGAGCGACTCGCGCTCGTGGCCGCGGCCACCGTGCCCGTCGCCGTACGGAGGATCTGGCCGTTGCCCGTGTTCGCGGCCGTGCTGGTGGCGACGGCCGTGGCCCTCGCGTGCGGGGTCACGTGGGACCCGTTCCTGTCGGTGGCGTTCGCCCTCTACACCGTCGCCCTCACCCTGCCGTCGCACCACCGGTGGCAACGCCGGCTGCCCGTCCTGGCGACGGCGGTCCTCGTCGCGGCCGGCGCCGTCGGAGCGGTGCGCGCCGGTGACGCGTACTGGTGGCAGGCCGGTCCGGGACTGCCGCTGCTCGGTTGCGCCGTACTGCTCGGTACCTGGGAGCTGGGGCGGGCCGTGCGACAGAGACGCGCGTTCGCCGTCCGGGCGGCGGAACAGCTGGCGCGGCGAGCCGTCACGGAGGAACGCCTGCGGGTCGCCCGCGAACTGCACGACGTGGTCACGCACAGCATGGGCCTGATCGCGGTCAAGGCCGGTGTCGCCAACCACGTGCTGCACGTCAGACCGCAGGAGGCGCACGACGCGCTGCGGGTCATCGAGCACACGAGCCGTACCGCGCTGAACGACATGCGTCGGATGCTCGGAGTGCTGCGCACCCCCGAGGGCGGGGCCCGGTCCGCCTCCCTCGACCCGGTGCCCGGCCTCGACGCGCTCCCCGAACTCGTCGGGCGGGCCGGGGCACGGCTGACGATGCACGGTGCCGAGAACCTCCCCGACGGAGTCGCCCCGGCCGTCTACCGCATCGTGCAGGAATCGCTCACCAACGTCGCCAAGCACGCCGGTCCGGGATCCCGCTGTCAGGTGGTGATCGACGCGGACGACCGCGAGGTCCGGATCGAGATCACCGACGACGGGGGCGCCCGGACACCCCGAATACCCCGGACGTCCCGGACACCCCCGGCCACGGCACCCGGCGGCCATGGCATCGTCGGCATGCGCGAACGCGTCGCCCTGTACGGCGGCACCTTCACCGCCGGACCGCTCCCGGCGGGCGGCTTCGCGGTGCACGCGACCCTGCCGTACGAGGAGATCCCATGACCCGCCCCATCGAACCGGTAACCGGTCCGCCCCGGCCCGCCGAGCTGCCCGACGACGCCGAGCTGTCCGACGACGCCGAGCCGCCCCGTGGCGCCGAGTCGTCCGGCGGCCCGGTCCGGGTCCTGATCGCCGACGACCAGACGCTGCTGCGCGGCAGCCTGCGGGTGCTCGTCGACGCCGAACCCGGCCTGGTGGCCACCTCGGAGGCGGCGAACGGGACGGAGGCGGTGCGATGCGCCCGACGGGACCTGCCGGACGTGGTCCTGATGGACGTACGGATGCCCGGCATGGACGGCATCGAGGCGACCCGGCAGATCTGCGGTTCTCCCCGAACCGCGGACGTCAAGGTGCTGATGCTGACGATGTTCGACCTGGACGAGTACGTCTACGCCGCGCTGCGGGCCGGTGCCAGCGGCTTCCTGCTCAAGGACACCCCGCCCGGCGAGCTGATCGCGGCGATACGGGTGATCGCCGCCGGGGACGCACTGCTGGCACCGGCCGTGACGCGACGCCTGATCGCGGAGTTCGCCCGCCGCCCGCAACCCTCGCGACCGCTGCCGGGCACCCTGGACGGTGTGACCGGACGCGAGCGGGAAGTCCTCGTCCTCGTCGCCCGCGGCCTGTCCAACACCGAGATCGCCGAACGGCTGTACCTCGGCCTCGCCACCGTGAAGACCCACATCGGCCGGCTGCTCACCAAACTGGACTGCCGCGACCGCGCCCAGCTGGTGATCGTCGCCTACGAGAGCGGCCTGGTCGCAGCGGCCCGGCCCCCGAGCGGCCTCTGAGCGAGCGTTTTGTCCTGGCGGGAGTGTTTGGTAATGCAGTGCTGCCGTGGATGATTACGGGATGTTGGTGCAGGTAGAAGCAGTGCAAAAGGCCCCCGGGGGTCCTGTTGCGGTCCGGGTGCGCTCGGGAGTGGGCACCGCCACGGCGTTCTGGTGCGGGGACCCGACGGTAGTGGGCCGGGAGCATCATGTGGAGTGGACTGTCGATGAAAGCGTGGTCTGGGAGGGCAACACGCGGCCGGCCGCTTTGTCCTCAGCCGCGTTGGGCGAGGACGGCGGTCAGCTTGTCTTCCGGGGCCGGTTGAGTCTCACGGGCGATGGTGGGGCCCTGCTGGAAGTGGCCGACACCCAGATCCTGTTCGACCTCGCCGACCCGCCGCCACCGATTGCAAGTGATGGAACGTGGGTCGAGGTCCGTGTGGAGCGGAACAGCGTCAGCCTGTGGCCCCACCTGCTGTGATTCACCGGAGTGCGACTCTGCCGCCGTTCAGCTGTCCCGCCGGTTGCGGGTTGCTTCGCGGCTGAGTCTGCGGCTCATGAGGTCGATCATCGCGCCGCTGATCATGGCTTCGACGAGGGTGGGCGGGACTCGGCGCCTCGGGGCGGGCGGCGGTGGTGCATGAACCAGCCGGTTGAGCCGGCCGCGCGGTGAGGTGCCCGCTGTGAGCGAGTCCTGTTCCGCGCGGCCTCCCGCCGAACCGGACATGACGGTTTCCCGGTCATCCGGCTCACTATCTGGTTCATATGGATCTGTGAACCCGCGCCCAGTCCGCCGAATACCTCCGCACATGCCCTGCCCAGGTCGGCCGTCGCCACATACCCGGGCATCATGCAGCACTCACAGACCTGCCCAAGCGACCTGTCCGACGCCTGCTGGGAACTCATCCGCCCCACTGACCGGCCAAGGGATCGACCCGGCCGAGAGAACCATCGGGTGCAAAAGGCACATCGCCACCGACACTCTCGGCTTCTGCTGACCGTCGCCGTCACCGCCGCAAGTGTCCACGACTCCGCGGCCGGCACCCAGTTCATGCACCGCCGCCGCCCGGTTCGCGACTACGAAACCCACCCCCACCGGTCAGTCGCCATGCTCCAACTGGCCGCCATCAACCTCCTGGCCCGCCGCCTCGCCCCCCAGACCGCCCTCAACTGGCGCGACAGCTGGACCAAACGAAACGGACATCGGAAAATCAAACGCTCGCTGGGTGTCAGCCGGCTTCGGTGGGCCGAGGAGGGGCTGGTTCCGTGCAGCTCAGCTGTGGTTGTCGCTGGACGCGACTGCGCGGATCATGCGTAGGTTGGGCGCTTTCCTTGCAGAGCTCTGGCCGGCCCGTGAACTTGAATCTGTGGCGTTGGCGGAAGCGGGCCGCGCTGTCGTGGTAGGCAGTGACCCGATGGCAACGATCCTCGTCGATGATCGCGCCGTTGAAGGTGAGCCGGTCGACGATTGCCGCGCAAAGACGGGGACCAAGGCGGTGGGGGTGGTCGACGAGGGCCTTGCCGGTGACTTCGGCGGCTTCTGCGGTGGCGGCCCGGCGGCGCACTTTGCGCAGGAGGGCCGGGTTCTGTCCGGCGGGCTTCGACTCGATGAAGGGTCCGGCCCCTGGACGGGGGCCGGACCCTTCGCCTGCGGTGTGTGGGCCGCTCGCTCGGCCGGGTGCGAGCCTTCGGGCACGTGGGCGGGCCGGTCCCGGCGCACTGGCCGGAAGGCCCGGGCGCCGTGGTTTTCGGCGGCATGTGCGAGCTGCCGACGCCGCTGTCCGGAAGCTGGGAGTTACCGGCTGCGCTCGGGAGCACGGGCCGTCACCACTCGTCGTGGCCGATCACCCGGAAGCTGCCCACGACGCCGTTGTCGATGAACCCACCGCCCTTGACATCGGGTGTCGCGACGCCGTAGGTGCTGCCATAGGGGCCGACCGTGGCAACCGGGGAACCGCCGTCGCAGGCGAACCCCCGAAAGACCTCGACCGCATTCCGGCTGTTGTTGTAGATGCTGAAGCTGCTCGATCCCAGCCCGCTGGCCGCGGAGACGCATCCCCCCGAATGGGCGGGGTACGCCCGTTCGTTGAAGTAGATCCTCTCCTCCCGCTTCCCGTCGTAGCCGCGGTCGCGCCCGCCGCCCTCGTCGTCGCGCCCTTCCCGACCGGAGCCTTCGCCATCGCGTCCTTCGCGACCGGAGCCTTCGTGGTCGCCGTCCTTGGCGCCCTTGCTCTCCGTTCCGCCTTCGCTGCCGAGGGGGGCCGGTGCGGGGGCGGCCGGCCGGTCGGGCGGGGCGGCCCGGTGAGCGGGCTGCCCGGCCCGCTCGGCGGCCGGTTCGGCCCGGCTGAATCCGTCAGTCGAGGCATAGGTGATGCCGGTGGCGAGGATGGCTGCGCTGACTACGGCGGCAGCCACGGTGAAGGTACGCGAGGACATGTCACTTCTCTCCGTCTCAGAGACGCCGACCGGGCGGCCGACTTGCGGCGAACGTACCGATAGGCCCGATACCTGTCATTTCGGGCGGGCCCAGGGCGTGACGCCGCAGGACTGGTCGGGTACAAAGAAGGAATTCTTTGCATATCCGCACAGGTATCGCTCTGTCAGGAGCTGCGCGCTCCGGTCCCGGACCGGGTGTCAGCGATTGTGGCGAGGACGTGCCGGTCAGGCCCTGGGTTCTGCCCGGTGGATCATGTGGCCGTCGGGCCGGGGGAGGCTGTGCTCGGCATGGGGCGGGGCCATCCGGCGAATGCGGAGTGGGTGCGGCTGGAGCCGCCTCTGCCGTCTGCCGGGTGACGCGGCAGTCGCCGGGGCGACCGCTGAAGGGTGGTCGACGGGATCCTCCTCCGCGTGCGGGCCGGCGTGGGGTGGTGGGGCCTTCCTGGGCGTTTCGGTAGTCGGAAGACCGTTTGCGAACGTCATTGCCGCGCTGGTTGGCGGACGGTGCTTGGGGCCGGATCCTGTGTCATCCGGACCGACACCGGCCTGCTGGTCGACTCGGCCGGAGCATGGTCGACTGGCCACCCCGAGAGTCACAGTCGGCTGGGGACGGCGACAGATTCGGGTATTTGATGGCGGTCCGATTCGCGTCTGCCAAAGGGTTCGGACACCGAACAGGCCCCGGTCCAACCCCAGCAGTCCGCGCTTCGTCATGTAGTGGACAGGCTCCACGCTCCGACCGAGCGCACCTGGTAGTAGCCGGGGCCAGGCCATGGGAACGTATGCTCCCCGGCGCGGCCCTCGGCCACCGTCACCCAATAGGCGAGGCGGTCGTCCAGCGCCTCCAACTGGATCAGGCCCGGCCCCGCGTAGTGCAGGACGCCGGGGCCCGGTTCCCCTCGGTAGTGCACGACATCCGATCCGGTCCCGTTGATCTCGTCGTGGAAGCGCGGGACTTCCCGCAGCGGGGCCGCAGTCGCCGTCCACGCCTCCTGCTCACCGGCGGAGAACACGTGGAAGGCGATGGTCTTTTTCCCTTCCGGCAGCGGAATCCGGGCGGTGACGGGGGTGCCGTCACCGGACAGCCGGTACTGGCGTGAGGAGCGCCCTTTCCTGACGCCCTCGAAGCGCACGTGGACCCGTGCCTGCCCGCTGGTCGAGAAGACCATCACGGCCGGACGGTACGACGGCATTTTCAGCCGATGGGTCTGCTCACCGTTGTCTTCCTTCCCCCTGACCTGCGGCTGGGGGACACTCCTCGGCGTCCTCGGACGAAGCTCGGCCTCGCCCGGCTGTGTGCGGCCTCTGCTGCCCCGGCCCGGATGTCCCGGAGTGCTCGGACGCGGGTTCTCGGTCAGGCGGACCGCGTCCGCTGCGCATACGGCGATGTTGCGGGTGGCACCCGCGGGAGGCGCCCAGCCGACCTGGCGGGCGGCCCGACTGTGCCGGGCGTCGAAAAAGCACAGCGGCATGTGATCCGGCAGGGGCCGGCCGGCGATCAAGGCATCCAGGCAAGCCAGCGCGTGCCTGCCCTCGTCCAGTGTGCGCAGGACATCGAGTGTGTCCTCCCGTATCCGGTCACCGACGGCGTCCCGCTTCGCCTGGTCGTATGCGTCGAGAGCACGTGCCAGCTCGGCTCGCATCTCATCGGTGGCGCCGGGCCGGCCGGGGCTGAAGGGATGGGCGTTCAGAGCCTCACCGAAGGCGGTGATCTCGGCCTCGATCTCGGCAAGCGCCGACTCGTCGCGTCTGTGCCATGGCCACAAGCGGCAGAGACCCCCGCCCACCCCTCTGCGCATGATCGGGATCATGCCGCACGGCCCGGCAGGCATGTCCTGAGGCCGGCGGCTGAGCACGGAGCGGCCGACCGAAACACTCGATGGCCGGCCGAGGTGCTCGGTCACAGTGAGCTGGACATGCCTGCGCCACGGCGAAGCTCCTGGTGGACGGGGTCTCGACCAAGGTCACCCGTGTCCGCCAGGAGCTTCGTGCGCTTGTCTGCCCGTCCTCGATCGACCTGTCCAACCGCACCTTGCGGTTCCTGAACGGGCGGTTGAAGACCGGGCGAGAGGAGACCCGGACGCGTCGGCGGTGCCTTTCCGCCCCGCGACAGCCCCTGCCCGCCCTGGCCCACCTGCGGTGCGGTGACATCTGCGCCCGGTCGGCCGCCGGGATCGGCACCGGGGGCCGTGACGGTCTGTCGCTGCATACGGGAAGCCGTCGAGGCCCCGGCCGCCGTCGCCCCGTCCCCGGCCGAGGCGATGCGGACGATCCGGGGGAAGGTGTTCGTCATCCGGGGCGGCGCCCTGCTGCCGATCGACCGCCGCATCGCCGTCGGCACCCCTTGCTGCGCCGGGAAGTACAAGCGCCACGGCATGAACGTGCAGGTCCTCACCGATCCGTTCGGACGGCCGCTCCGGGCCTCGCCGGCTCTGCCCGGCCGCTGGCGCGTGCTGCCCCGGTGGCTGTGTCTGTCGTACTCGCGGCTGTCGCGGTCGGAGGTCTCACACCGTTGCGGGGCACAGTTCGCGGAGGACGCGGGAGAGGTCGTCCGGGGCGGCCGCGAGGCGGACCGGCTCGCCCGCGTCGTCGAGTTCGGCGATGTGCCAGTTGCCGGGGACGATGTCGCCGTCGCCGCCCCGGACCCGCCGGACGGTCTTGAGGGTGAGCCGTTGCACCGGGATCGGCTTCGCCGCGAAGCGTCCGGGGCCGGGGTGGGGTGTCACCGCGGGCGGCCCGTCACCGAGGACGATGTGGGTGCCGAACAGATGCGGGTTGTAGTCCGTGGGCTCCAGGAAGCGGGCGGCCACGAACACCTCCTCCGTCCGGACCTCCCTCTCCTCCCCGAGGGATTCCGCAGCCGTTCGGGGCGTACGGACCCGAGTGGCCCGCCAGGCCAGGGCGAACATGACCAGCGTGGCCGACGAGCCCACGGCCGCCCAGATGATCGACGTGGGAGAACCGAACGGGGTCGTGGGGTGGAGGTAGCAGAACGGCAGCACCCACAGGGCCGTACCGACCAGCGCGCCCCGGAACGGCAGTGCCGACGGGAGCACCTCGTCGTCGGGCAGCCGACGCCCCCGCAGATGCAGCAGCACCCGAGCGCCGGGAAAGCCCGCGAGCAGGGTCAACAGGGCGGCGAAGACAGCCACTTCCCCGCCGGAGGGGACATGCTCTCGCCACACGTGGTGCGCTCCGGCCACCTTCCGTGCCCCGCCGTGCCAGAAGGTCACCTCGACCCCGTCGCCCGGCTCGAACCCCTGGGCCCCCTCCTGGGAGACCGCGAGCCGTTCCAGCGGGCGGCCGTCGGTGAAGTACAGCCAACTCTTCTTCTTGGGACGGCCGATCTCGGTCCTCTCGATCACGGCGGGCACGATGGTCAGGCATTCGCGGCGCTCCTCGGCGGCCGTCCCGGTGGCGCACGGGGCGGCCGACTGCCATGCCCGCGTGCGCGAGGCGGCGTCCGGAACGGCCAGAGCGGCCACGCCCGCACCCACGAGCAGCAGCACGCACAGTGCCAGGGCCCCGACCGGAACACGTCCGGCGGTGCGGTACGAGATGACGGGAACGTGACTCGAACCGGGATTTCCGTACCGGGCGTGCAGCGCACGGAGCGCGTCCAGTTCCGCGTCGAAGGTCGCGCGGTCGTCGGACGACCAGCTCCGCGGCAGCGGCAGGAGTGTGCTGCGCCCGCCGCGCAGCGCCATGCTCACCCGCCGGACTTCCGGGGCCCGGGGGTTGTGCTCGTGCTTCAGGAGTACGCGCAGGTCGGCGATGTCGTCCCACGGCACGCTCCGGCGGCGCAGCAGCGTCCGGACGTGCACGCCGTACGCGTCGGCACGCACCCGCCTGGCCACCATGCCCAACGCCAGGACACCCATCAGGGCGAGCAGCAGGCCGACACCCATCCATACGTCCGGGAACCCGCCCCCGTACACGACACGCACCGCGACCAGGCACGCGCCGGCGGTTCCGAGGTGGACGAAGAACCACAAGGGGCGCTGTCGGAGAGGGCGACAGTTCACTTCCCGTTCCCGAGCATCGTTCATGTGCGGAATCCTGGCACCGGCCGGGCCACGCCTTCTTGTGCGATGTCCGGCAACCCTCGCCCCGCCACATTGCCGACCTGGCGCAGTCCTTCTCCCCGCCGATGCCGAGGGGCCGCTCCCGCCCCAGCAGGTCCGCCATCCGTTGTCCCGTCATATGTCTCTCGTGCGACAGGTGCTGAGTCCCCATCAGCAGAGCAGGCCGTGCGGGTCTACCGTGTGGAGAGGGCGATGGCGACCGGCCGTCGCGGAGAGGGAAGGAAAGTGGGGAAGAACCTCCTCGTCCTGCTCTGCCTCTTCGGGGGAATCGGCCTCGTGTCCCTCCTGCCGATGCTCCTCATCGCCACGCCCGAGCAGTGGTGCCGCACCTGCAAGCACCAGAGCCGCGACCACGAGGGCGGCACCGGGTCATGCGCCGGGGACGACTTCGCCCCGGGCGAGTTCACACCGAGTGGTACCTGCCGCTGCGCGGCGTACGTGCCGAACAAGGAACTCGGCTGAACCACGCTCCCTCACCGCGATGCCTCCGGCCCCGGTCGGGACGGCTCCCCCGGCCCCGGCCGGGAGGGAAGGACCCCGGCCCGGCCGGGGTCATGCCAACCAGCGTTCCGCCCTGGCCTGCTTGTCCGGGTCGCCGGATGCCAGGGCCCCTTGCAGGAGGCGGGCTCTGAGCGGTGCGGGGAGGGCGTCCACGTCCCGCTTCTGCTCGGGCCGGCTCTTCCAGCCGACGAGGTGACGGACCGCCCCCGCGTCGTGGCGGGCATCGGCCCGCGGGTCCTGCAAACCGGCGATGATCTCCGCCATGGGCACCTCCCCGAGCAGCAGCCCCGGTACTGCCTCGTGCGAGGGGAAGCCCGAGCACAGGCCGCTGCCCGCACCGCACCAGGCCAACAACAGCAGCGCCCGGTTCACCGGATCCGGGACCGACTGCCGCAGCCGGTCCCGTGCCGCGGTCAGGAGCTGGGGTGACGCGCTCCCGCCGGTTCGGGAGAGCCCGAGCATCGCCTCGGAGAACTCGTTCAGAGCGGGCGGCATCGCCGCGAGCCACGACCTCTCCTCCTCCCTCGCCCGTTGGTACCGGAGCTCGTCCTCCTCGAACTGCCGCAGGGGACCGGGAACGCCGTGCAGGTCCAGCCAACGCAGGAGCGACCGGCCGTCGACGAGGACCGCGTCGCCGTCCCAGCCGTCCCAACGAAGCGTCACACCGTGGTGGAGGAACGCGGCGGTCAGGAACAGACCATGTGCGTCCAGGAATTCGAGCTGGACGTCTCCCGAGCACATGCACACACCGCCGGGCAGCGAGCCCACCGCCATGGCCGCCCGCAGACCGTCGAGCTCGCCGGCACGGGAGAGGTCCACAACGACCCCGCTGCCCGCCGAGTCCTCGTGGAACGCGGTGGCCTCCGTCAGCCGGACCCGGACGGCGTGCCCCAGGACACTGTCCAATGCGAACAACTCACCCACTGCTCAACTCCTTTTCACTCCCATCGTTTTCACCTCGTGCCGCCCCATTCCACCGCACCCCGTCGGACCCACCGGAACCGGGCCGGGCGCGGCGGGGCCGTGCCGCTCCGGTCACGGCCGTGCCGGGTCTCTCCGCCTCCGTCCCCGTACGCTCGAACGCGGTGGCGCAGACGGGGCGGGTGCGGGCGTAGTAGGAGCGGGAGGCCAGGAGGAGGCCGAAGCCCAACCCACCGAACGCCAGCCCTCCGAAGGCCGCCAGCCACAGGGTCCCGGCGGGGGTGGCGCCCAGCTCCGCGTCGGGTTCCGGGGCGGGAAGCACCCCGAGCGCCGCGAGCGGGGTGCAGACCACCAGGACGACCCCGTACACCGACAGGCCGACGGCCGTCAGCCAGGCCGGGAGCAGCGGCAGCAGGCGCGGCACCCGACGCCCGGAGAGGAACAGTACCCAGCGGGGAAACACCTGCCCCCACCGGTACATCAGGCCGGTCAGCAGGAAGACGCCCAGCCCCGCGGCCAGGACGGTGACGTCGATGCCCACCGCGGCGAGCGCCCGTACCGCCTCCGAGCCGCCGGAGTTGGACTCCTTCCACTTCTCGGCGGTCACGCCGAACGCGTCACCGCCCAGCGTCCAGACGGTCTTGACCGCGGCCCACGGCAGCAGCCCGCACAGCAACAGGTAGGCCGCCTTCCGGGTCCGGGGCGGGGCGGGGGAGGCGTCGGGACGGCGGACCGGTGCGTCACGGTCGTGCCCGTGTGCGCGCCCGCTTCCGCAGCGGGGACACCTGCCGGTCAGCCGTCGGCGGTATGACAGCCCGACCAGGACGAGACAGGAGACGAGGGCCGCGCTCAGCAGTACGTGGACCAGTCCGGTGACGCTCTCCGGTCCCGTACCGGACGCCAGGGTGACGAAGTAGGCGGGCAGGGCGGCCATGCCCATCGCGAACACCGGGACGGTGAGGGCGAGTCCGGCCGTCACCACTCGCCGGCCCCACCGCCCCGACCGCTCCGGCGGCCACCCGGCGACCCGGCAGACGGCCCCGGCGACGAGGGCCAGAGCGGCCAGGGCGAGCTGAGTGGTCGGCGAGTACGGGGTGTGCGGGGTGAGTGGCACGGTGCTTCCCGTCACCGCCCAGGTGGTCTCGACGGCGGCGTACACCACACTGCTCGCGCCGGCGGCGGCAGGAGCCCGCTCGGGCCATTGCCGCTGCTGAACCCCGCCGCGCCCGCGTCCTGCCGAAGCACCGGACGAGGTCCTGCCCTGCGTGCTGCCCGTCGCGGAGACGACCACGATGACCTCCGGATTCCTTGATTCCTGGTCACCATGCTGGCCGGACGCACCACCGCCCACATCACTCCTGAGAGCGGTGCTCCTCACCCGCGCGGGGGAGGCGGGGGAGGTGGGGAAGGCGGGGAAGATGGAAGAGTCCCGTGGCCGGTCGGGGCGTGCGGCCGCTTCACCCTTCGGCGGGGGCGAGGCCGTGCCAGCCGTTCTCCAGCAGTTCGAAGGCGCGGACGACGGCCTGGCGGGGGTCGTCGTGGCCGAGGGCGGCACGGGGTGCTTCGAGGGCGAAGTGGGCCAGGGCGGTGCAGGCGGGATCGCCGGCCGGCAGACCGCTCTCCTCGGCGATCACCCGGGCCAGGGCGGAGGTGTGGCGCAGCCACATGGCCTGGAGGTAGTCGCGCAGGGGCGGGGTGTCGTTCACCAGACGGGAGAAGGAGGCGAAACGGGCGTCCTCGTCCGCTGACGCCATGCGGTGGCGCAGCGCGTGCTCGCGCAGCGCCGCAGGAAGGGACTGGCCTTGGGGGCGCTCACGCACGGCCGCGAGCAGCCGCGCTTCCTGGTCGGCGTCCTGGTCGAAGACGAGAGCTTCCTTGACGGGGAAGTGCTTGAACAGCGTCGTGGTCGACACATCGGCGGCGTCCGCGATCTCGCGGATACCGACGTCGTCGTACCCGCGCTCCAGGAACAGCCGCAGGGCGGCGTCGGCGATGGCCCGGCGAGTGGCGGCCTTCTTGCGCTCGCGGCGGCCCATGGGGGCTGACGCCGCCGGGGCGTCGACGGCGGTGCTGGTGTCGGTGCCGACACCAGCACCGGTTTCGGTATCGGCCATGCCAGGACCCTATCTCTTCGGTTGCCCAGATTCAAAAGTTGACTCGTTGCACTTAGTGAGTCGTTGTGCTTTTCTGGAATGGCGGCCGTGAGGGCCCGTCAGACCCAGGCCCTCCTTTCCCTGCCCGCTGCCCTTCCTTCAGCTGTACCGCGGCCCCGTTCTGGGGCTCGGGACCCGCCCATCACACTCCACGGCACCGCTGTGCGCGCGAACGGAGCATCACCATGAACACCGCCCCTTTCCCCCGGATCGTCATCGTCGGTGCCGGACCCGGCGGACTCACCTGCGCCCGGGTCCTTCAACGGCACGGCATCGCCGTCACCGTCCACGACCTGGACGCCTCTCCCCGGGCCCGCGGTCAGGGCGGCGCCCTCGACATGCACCCCGACTCCGGCCAGTACGCCCTGCGCGCGGCCGGACTGCTGGACGACTTCCTCGCGCTGTCCCGCCCCGAGGGCCGGCAGATGCGCGTGGTCGGCCGAGACGGCCGGATCGTGTTCGACGGCGTACCGCCCGAGGCCGACAGTGCCGAGGGCGCCCCCGAGATCGACCGCGGCCGACTGCGCGGGCTCCTGCTGGACTCCCTCGAACCCGGCACCGTCCGCTGGGCCCACAGGCTCACCCGGGTCGAGCCCCTCGGCGACGGTGCCCACCGCCTGCACTTCGCCGACGGCACCACCACCGAAGCGGATCTCGTCATCGGCGCCGACGGGGCCTGGTCCAGGGTCCGTCCTCTGCTGACGAACGTGACACCCGACTACACCGGTGTCACGTTCGTCGAGACAGGCTTCGACGACGCAGACACCCGCCACCCCCGACTCGCCGCGCTCACCGCCGCCGGCACCATGATGGCCCTGCACGACCACCGGGGCCTTGTCGCCCAGCGCAACGGCGACGGACACATCCGCGTCCACATCGGCATGCGCGTCGACGAGGACTGGCACCGGCGGGCCGGGCTCGACCTCACCGACGCCGCCGCCGTGCGCGACGCCCTCCTGAAGGAGTTCACCGGCTGGGACGACGACCTGCTCGGCTTCATCACCGACACGGACACGGGCTACGTCAACCGGCCCCTGTACGCACTGCCCGTCCCGCACACCTGGCCCCACACCCCCGGCCTCACCCTCCTCGGCGACGCCGCCCACCTCATGTCCCCGTTCTCCGGTATGGGAGCCAACCTCGCGATGCTCGACGGCGCCGACCTCGCCCGGACCCTCATCGACCACACCGTCACCGCCGGCGCCCTCACCGACCACACCACCCCCGCCGGCGCAGCCATCGGCAACGCCACCGTCGACCGGGCCGTCAGCGCCTACGAGAAGATCCTCCTGCCGCGCTCCGTCGAAGCCGCCGAAGGGGCGGCCGAGGCCATCGACGAGGCATTCGGCCCCGACGGCGCCGCCCGGGTGCTCGCTCACATGACCGGCCCCACGACCGTCATATGATCGCCGCATGACCGGCCATCACCGACCACTCGGTGCCCGTGGCGACGCGCACACGTGTGGGCGAGCTCTGAGCCGGCGCACATGAGCGCGCCGGGACGGAGGAGCTATCCCTATGTGGGACCGGCCGAGCTGAGGGCCGTGGTCCGGCCCGGGAGCGGTGGTCGCCGGATCGGGTCGGCGGCCGACTTCGACAGCTGGGCCGGTGGGCTGCCCGAGGCGGAACTGACCGAGCCGTTCACCTTCGTGGTCGCCACGGACGGTGTGCTCCGGCTGGCGCCGCGACGGAGCGAGCACGTGGCCTGTGCCGGTGGGGAGCCGGTCCTGGGCGCCGGTGAGATCGGCTTCGTCCACGATGCGGGCCGGTGGGCCGTCGACGGGATCAGCAATCATTCGACCGGGTACTGCCCGGACGTCACCTCGTGGCCGGCGGTCGCCCGGGCCCTGGACCGTACGGGCCTCGGGCGTCCGTCGGGCTTCACCCACGAGGTGGTGTTCCGGTGCTGCCCCGGCTGCCGGGAGCACAACATCGTGCGCGAGGACGACTTCGTCTGCGTCTTCTGCGGCGACGACCTGCCCCGGGAGTGGAACGTGGGTCCCACCGGCCCGTCGCACCGACACGACGGCCCGTCACCCGCCCCTGCTCGCCAGGGGGGCGGATGACGGGGCGGTGACGTACGCCTGTCACCGGGGCCGCTCCGGTCGGTGAGCGCCGTGCCCCGGGAGGCTCACCCCTCAGCGGTCCAGGAGCGCGAGTTCGGCGAGCGCACCGCGTACCCGCTCCCCGAAACCGACCTGCCCCACCTCGTGGTGCGCGGCCGGGAAGGAGCGCACCGGGGGCTTCTCCTCCCACTCGAACACGGAGCGGGCGGCGCGGCGGACGTAGACCATGGCGCCGACCACGTTCTGGTGGAAGACGACCTCCAGCTCCCCGAACCGGCCCGGATTCGCGGGGTTGCCGACGAAGAAGATCTGGTACAGGCCCTGGTGCGCCTCCACGTCGGGGATGTACGAGTCGATCAACTGCGATCCGTCGACCCGGTAGCCCTCCTCGGCGAACGTGTCCAGCACCGCCTCGTACAGCGGCGGCGCCACGATGTGCAGGAAGTCCAGGTCCCTGACCGGGGATTCGGTCTCCCAGCGCAGCCGGGTGGTCAGGGACACATCGACGCCGAGGGCACGGCCGCCGAGCTCGGTGACCGGACATTCCCAGGGCAGCTGCCCGTTGAACGGCACCCTCTGCTCCGTGCCGGCCTCCACCTCGAACGAGTAGCGACCCACATCCAGGCCGACCACGTTCTCCTCCCTGAGCGTGCCGTTGTAGGAGTAGCTCTTGGCCTCGACGTCGAGGTTGAGGTGATCGACCTTGAAGCCCTGGCTGCCGCCCTTGAGGACGACTTCGCCCTCAATGATGTGGCCGGGCAGCGGAGCGATCGTGGTGATGTGCGTGTCGATCTCCGGCGGTTCCTGGACGGCGCTGTTGTTCTCCAGCCCGAACAGTCTGCGAAAGCCCATGTGTGTTCCCTCCCCTATGGCTACGGCGCAGCATAACCACTGGTCAGCAGTGGGTCCCGGGCGCGCCGCCCGCTGCGGGGGCGGCGTCGGACCACAGCTCGGTGCCGTGGGCGGCGACGAGGGCGGAGATACGGGCGAGCACCTCGTCGACCGGTCGTGGGCCGATCCGGCGACCGTCGCGCAGCCGCAGGGCGACATGGTCGTCCACGGCCTCCCTGGCGCCGATGACGGCCTGATAGGGAACCAGGCGGGCTTCCCGGATCCGGGCCCCCAGGCTGCCGCGGTCCGGTGCCACGACCTCGGCACGCAGCCCGATTTCGGCGCAACGCCGGGCGAGCGCCGCGGCGTTCGGCAGCTCTGCTCCGGAGACCGGGAGGACCACCAGCTGGGTGGGGGCGAGCCAGGCGGGGAAGGCGCCGCCGTGCCGTTCGACGACATGGGCGACGGCCCGCTCCACGCTGCCGATGATGCTGCGGTGGACCATGACCGGGCGGTGCCGGGCACCGCCCGCGCCGATGTAGTGCAGGTCGAACCGTTCGGGCTGGTGGAAGTCGATCTGGATGGTGGACAGGGTGGACTCCCGGCCGGCGCCGTCGGCGACCTGGACGTCGATCTTGGGCCCGTAGAACGCGGCTTCCCCCTCGGCCGCCTCGTAGGGCAGACCGGAGCGGTCGAGGACGTCGATCAGCAGCTCGGTGGAGCGCCGCCACTGCTCGGGTGCGGCGACGTACTTGCCACCGGGGCCCGGCAAGGAGAGCCGGTGGCGGGCCAGGGTGATGCCGAGTGCCTCGTACGCCCGGCGGATCATCTCCAGTGCGGCCCGCGCCTCCTCGGCGACCTGGTCCAGGGTGCAGAAGATGTGCGCGTCGTTGAGCTGGATGGCCCGGACCCGGGTCAACCCGCCGAGCACGCCGGACAGTTCGGAGCGGTACATGCCGCCGAGCTCGGCCATGCGCAGGGGCAGCTCGCGGTAGCTGTGGGAGCGGGAGCGGTAGATCACCGCGTGATGGGGGCACAGGCTCGGCCGCAGTACGACCTGCTCGCCGCCGAGGTCCATCGGGGGGAACATGTCGTCGCTGTAGTGCGCCCAGTGCCCGGAGATCTCGTACAGCTCCCGCTTGCCGAGCACCGGCGAGCAGACGTGCCGGTATCCGGCCCGCCGTTCGGCGGCGCGGATGTACTCCTCCAGGGTGTGCCGGACGGTCGCACCGTCGGGCAGCCAGTACGGCAGGCCCGCGCCGATCAGCGGGTCGGTGTCGAACAGGCCCAGTTCACGGCCGAGTTTGCGGTGGTCGTGCATGGTGGTCTCCTCGCGGTCATCGGGCGGGTGACCGCAGGACGAAGCCCCGGGGCACTCGCCCCGGGGCTTCGGACTGAGACATGGGTCAGCGCGCCGGGACACTCTCCGGCGTCGTCGTCATGGCGGCGCGCTTCATGCCGGGGACGTTAGCAGGGGAGGCCGGTGTCCGCCCGGCCTTTTCCGCCGGGCGGGTTCGCGAAGGCCCCGCCTGCCGTTGTGCACCCGCTAGCCCGGCCCGCCGACGCGGATCGGCCCGCCCGGCCCCGCTGCCGTGCACCTGCCCGGCCCCCTGCCGTGTACCTGCCCGGCCCCCTGCCGTGCGCCCGCCCGGTCCGTCGGCGCGAGCCCGCCCGGCTCATCTGTTGAGGAAGTCCGCGCACCGGTAGGGGCCCAGCGCGGCGCCCTCGGACGGCCGCAGGGTCACCTCCACGTCATCGGCCCCGACCTTCGGTTCGAGCACGGACTGGGCGCGTGCCAGCGTGCACACCACCTGCCCCGTGCCCTGGTCGTGCCCCGAGCCGCCGTAGAGGCCCTCGATGCTGACCGTGACACGGGTGCCCGAGCCGGTCGCCGAGTAGCCGCCGAGACGGACGAGGGAGATGAGTCCCTCGGGCGGCTCCTGCCCGAGCAGCTTCAGCACCCCGGCGAGGTCACCGACCTCCTGGTCGATCAGGGGCACCGCGCGCAGCCCGGCGGCGGACGCGTAGTACAGCCGCATGCCGCGCGTCAGCCCGGACGCGGGTTCGCCCGCGCCTATCACCCCGGTCGGCTGGACCCCGCACCCCACCAGGACGGCCCCCAGCACGGCAGCCGTTCCCACCGGTCGAACCCTCACTCCGCGTCCCCTCCCATGCGCCGAACCCTCACTCCGCTTCCTCCTCCGTGCGCCGGACCCTCACTCCGCTTCCTCCTCCGTGCGTCGCAGGGGCAGCCGCAGCGTGAACACCGCGCCGCGCCGCGGCCCGTCGGCGGCCGTACCGGTCACATCGGCGGTGCCGGCCACGTCAGTCGCGTCGGTCACCTCGATCGTGCCGCCGTGCAGCCGGGCGTTCTCCAGCGCGATCGCCGTACCGAGGCCGCTGCCCTGTCCGCTGTCGTCGGCCGCACCGCGCGTGCGGGCCGCGTCCGCCTTGTAGAACCGGTCGAAGACCCGTTCCCGCGCATCGGGCGGCAGCCCGGGGCCGTGATCGGCGACGGACAGGACCACCCACTCCCCGTCCGCCGCACGGGACGTCCCGAGGGTCACGGTGACCGGCGGGGCGCCGTGCCGCAGCGCGTTGCCCACCAGGTTCGCCACGATCACGTCGATCCGGCGCCGGTCGACCACCGCCCGCACGCCCTCGCGAAGGTCCGTCCGCACCCGGTCCGTCCAGCCGCGCAGCGCCAGCGATGCCCGTACGGTGTCGGCGAGGTCGGTCTCGGCCGCGTTCAGCCGCACCGCCTTGGCGTCGAAGCGGGAGATCTCCATCAGGTCCTCGACCAGCCGGGACAGCCGGGCCGTCTCCGCGCCGACGGTACGGGCCGCCCGCGCCGCGTCCGGCGGCAACTGGTCGGCGTCCTCCTCCAGGACGGTCGCCACCATCGTCATCGCCGCGAGGGGCGTGCGCAGTTCGTGCGACACGTCCGCCACGAAACGGCGCGCCTTCGCCTCCTGCTCGCGCAGCTCCGCGTCGGACGCCTGGAGGGCGTCGGCGGTTTCGTTGAACGTCCGTGCCAGGTCGGCGAGTTCGTCGTGCCCGGTGACGGCGACCCGGCTGCCGAGGTCCCCGGCCGCCAGCTCGCGGGTGGCCCGGCCCAGCTTCCGCACCGGACGCAGGACCGTCCCCGCCGCCAGCAGCGCCAGGACGGCGGCCAGCAGGACCACCGGCACGATGCCGGCCCGTACGGAGTCGAGCAGGGCGGCCGTGTCCTCGCTCTCGGCCCGCAGATCGGTGATCGCGTAGACCTCCAGACCGGAGGCCCGGCGGTCCCCGTCGGCGAACATGACGGGCGTACCGACGACCAGGTAGGGGTCGCCCCGCCACCGCACCCGCTGGAATCCCGCACCGTCACCGGTCATGACGGCGGCGCGCAGCTCGACGGTGATCCGGGACTTCGTGTCGGCGAACGAGTCGGAGGTGGCGGACAGGTCCTGGTAGCGGGCGACCACGATCTTCCCGCCGACGCGCTCCGACACCTTCACCGCGAACCGGGACAGCGACTGCTGGTCGGGCGGCAGGTCGAAGTCGACGGCCACCGCACCGACCTGTTTCCGGAAGTCGTCCACGGCCGCGTTCTGGGTGCGCTGGAGGACGGCGGTGCGGGCGTCCCGGTAGGCGAGGGCGGTCGCGGTCGCCGCGCTGATGAGGGCGACGACGACGAAGGTGACGAGGAGCCGCACACGCAGGCCCCCGGTGAGCTGCCGGCGCCGCCGCTCCGGGCCGCCGCCCCCACGACCGCCCCGGCCGCTCCGACGGCCGCCTCCGCCGGTACGGCTCACAGCGGCCCGAAGCGGTAGCCGAAGCCCCGCACCGTCTGCACGTACCGGGGTTTGGCCGGTACGTCCTCCAGTTTGGCCCGCAGCCGTCCCACCGCCGCGTCCACCAGCCGTGAATCGCCCAGGAAGGTGTGGTCCCACACCGATTCGAGGAGCTGCTCGCGGCTGAGGACCCGGCCGGGGGAGGCGGACAGCTCCAGCAGCAGCCGCAGCTCGGTGGGCGGCAGCGGGACGGGGATGCCGTTCTTGGTGACGGTCAGCCCGGCGCGGTCGATCACCAGCCCGGCGAGATCGGCGTCCGGGCCCCGGGGAGCCGACGGCTCCGCCCGGCGCAGCGCGGCCCGGATGCGGGCCTCCAGCACGGGCGCGGTGACCGGCTTGACCACGTAGTCGTCGGCGCCCGCCTCCAGACCCGTCACGATGTCGTGGTCGTCGCCGCGCGCGGTCAGCATGATGATCGGCAGGGCGGCGGTCCGGGCCCGGATGCGGCGGCACACCTCGAAGCCGTCCATGCCGGGCAGCATCAGATCCAGCACGGCCAGCTCGACCCTCCCGCCGGCCGGGCCGTCCAGCAGGGCGAGGGCCAGCTCCCCGGTGGCGGCGGTGTCCACGCCGTACCCGTGCCGACGCAGCACGAGCTCCATCCCGTCCCGTACGGACGTGTCGTCCTCGATGAGCAGTACATGCGGCATGGGCCGATTATGGGCGTGCCGCAACCGTTTCCCCCACCCCGGACGGGGGCGGAGGCGCAGGTCGGAGGCATTGTTACGTTCCCATCATGTGCCCATGGACGGGCCATCATCCGCGGCGGCGAGCGTGGGGCGCATGAACCTCCCCGACACGAACTCCCGGGCTGCCGCCACGAGCTCCCGCGCCGCCGCCCGGCTGCGCCTGGCCACCCTCGTGGCACTGCCCCTCCTCGCGTTCTCCGCCGCCTGCGGCGGCTCCGGTGGTGAATCCGGCGGGGCGGACGAGAAGGACACCGCGATCGCCGACGTACCGGACGCGCCGACGGCGGGCACCGCGAAGGACGACGGCGAACCGAGCGCCCCGCCCGCGGGCAAGAGCGCCTTCTACGACGCCCAGTTGAAGTACGTCCAGTGCATGCGCGCCAAGGGCGGCTACAAGGACTTCCCCGATCCAAGGCTCAGTGGGCACCTCGACTGGGACAAGATCAACGAGATCGGTGCCCAGCCAGGCCGCAACGAAGGCATCAAGGGCGGCAGGAACGGTGTCTGCGTGCCCGAGTTGCAGGCCGCCATGGCGGCCGAGCCCGAACGCGACCAGCAGAAGTCCTACGAGTCGATGCTCGCGCACGCCAAGTGCATGCGCGACAACGGCGTCTCCCGGTTCACCAACCCGACCATGAGCGGCGGCAACGCCCAGCCGGGCGGCGACCCGAACCCGGCGTCCCCGTCCATCGACACGAACTCACCGGCCTACAAGAAGGCCCGTGAGGCGTGCGCGTCGAAGCTGCTCGAAGGTCTGGACGGCATGCAGTGAGGCGCGGCACCGCTCTGCGCGCGCTCGGCGCGGCGACCGCCGCCGTCGCCGTCACCGGGGGAGTGCTGCTCCTCGGCGACGGCGGCGACGCGGGCACCCCGGGGCGGGGCGACGACCTGCCGCCCGCCACCACGACCGTCGTGCGCACCGATCTCGTGCAGTCCAAGACGGTCGACGGCAGGCTCGACTTCGCGCAGCGCCGCCCGGTCAAGTCCGCCGTCGAGGGCACCGTCACGGTGGCCGCCGTCGAGGGGAGGACGCTGACCAGGGGGCAGGCACTGTACGAGCTGAACGACAAGCCCGTCACCCTCCTCTACGGGCCGGTCCCGATGTTCCGCGAGATGAAGCCCGGCGACCGGGGCAGCGACGTGCTCCAACTGGAGCGCAACCTGCGGGACCTGGGCTACGGGGCGGGGCTGTACGTCGACGTCTGGTACGGCAAGGACACCGAGGCCGCCGTCAAGCGGTGGCAGAAGTCCCTCAACCGCGACACCACCGGCCGGGTCGGCAGGGGCGACGTCGTCTTCCAGCCGGGACCGGTCAAGGTGGTCTCCGCCGACGCGGCGCTCGCCGACCAGGTGGGCTCCGACGGGCCGGTCCTGACGGTCGCCTCCACCAAGCCCGTCGTACGGGCCCGGCTGGACCAGACCGACGGACCCCTCACCTCGTCCGGCACCAGGGTCGAGGTCACCCTGCCGAGCGGGCGGACCGTGGCCGGCAAGGTCGCGGGGACGGTACGTCCGGAGGAGTCCGGGTCCGGCGGCGCGGGCGCCGAGGAGGGCATCACCGTCGAGGTCGTCCTGGAGGGCGGGGCGAAGGCCGCGTCCGGCGAGGACCCCAAGTCACCGGCGAGCGTGAAGTTCGTCAGCGAGGCGCGCGAGGGCGTCCTCGCGGTACCCGTCGAGGCGGTCGTCGCCCTGCGCGGCGAGAACGGCGGCTACGGCCTCCAGATCGTCCGGGGCACCACGTCGAAGATGGTGCGGGTGGAGACGGGCATGACCGCCGACGGGCAGATCGAGGTCAGCGGCCCGGACCTGCGCGAGGGCCTGAAGGTCGGGGTGGCGGCGTCATGACGGTGCCACCGGTGGTCGAACTGCGGGACGCCACCAAGTCGTACCCCGGCGGCGTCCACGCCCTGCGCGGAGTGGACCTCACCGTCGAGGCGGGCGAACTGCTCGCCGTCGTCGGCCCGTCCGGCTCCGGCAAGTCCACGATGCTCAACATCATGGGCACCCTCGACAGGCCCACCACGGGCACCGTCAGGATCGCCGGGTACGACGTGTCCGGGCTCTCCGACTCCCGGCTCTCCGCACTGCGCGCCCGCCACATCGGCTTCGTGTTCCAGCACTTCCACCTGGCGGCGGGCCGCGACGCGGTGGACAACGTCGCCGACGGGCTGCTGTACGGGGGCGTACCGGCGAGGGAACGGCGCGCGCGGGCGCGGGAGGCACTGGCCAGGGTGCGACTGGACCACCGCGGCTCGCACACGCCGGACGAACTGTCCGGCGGCGAGAAGCAACGCGTGGCCATCGCCCGCGCCCTGGTGGGAAACCCCCGGCTGCTGCTGGCGGACGAACCCACCGGCGCGCTGGACACCGCGTCCGGCGGGATCGTCATGGAGCTGCTGCACGAGCTGAACGCGTCCGGCACCACCGTCTGCGTGATCACCCATGACAACGAGATCGCGGACGCGCTGCCGCGCCGGGTCCGCTTCAGGGACGGCGAGATCGTCTCGGACACCCGCTCCGGGGCGCGTTCGGACCCGGACTCCGGTGCGGGCCCGGGCGGCGGCCGAGGCACGGGCCGGGGCACGCCCCCCGCCTCCCGCACGGCGGAGGACGGCACATGAGGAACGACCTCGGACCCTCCCGTCTCTCGCCCCGCGACGTGCTCCGCGTCGGCGCGGTCGGACTCCGCGCCCGCCGGGCGCGCGTGGTGCTCTCGGCGCTCGGCATCGCCATCGGCATCGCGACCATGGTCGCGGTCGTCGGCCTGTCCGAGTCGAGCCGCGCGGACCTGATGGCCCGGCTCGACCGCCTCGGCACCAACCTCCTCACCGCCGAGGCGGGCAAGGACGCCATGGGGGAGGAGGTCCGGCTCCCCAAGAACGCGGTCGCGATGGTCGAGCGCATCGGTCCGGTGCGGCACGCCACGGCCACCGCCGACATCGACGTCCGCATCCGCCGCAGCGACGTGGTCCCCGAGGAACGCACCGCGGGCGTCACCGCCCAGGCGGTCCGCCGCGACCTGCTGGCCGCGCTCGGCGGCGAGGTGCGCAGGGGCGTCTGGCTGGACCCGGCAGGCGAACGCCTCCCGACGACGGTCCTCGGCGCGGTGGCGGCGGACCGCCTGGGCATCACCCGCACCGGCGAGACGATCATGATGAACGGGACCCGGGTGGCCGTCGTCGGCATCCTCGAACCGCTCGAACTGGTCCCCAACCTGGACCGGGTGGCCATGGTCGGATTCCCCGCAGCCGAACGCCACTTCGGCTTCGACGGCCACCCCACCACCGTCTTCGAGCGCTCCACGGACGCTTCGGTGGAGGACGTACGGGCGATCCTGGCCCGCACCGTCAGCCCCGGCAAGGAGACGGGCATCAAGGTCTCCCGCCCCTCGGACGCACTGGCGGCCAAGGCCGCCACCGACGAGGGCCTGACGAACCTGATGCTCGGCCTGGGCGCGGTGGCCCTCCTGGTCGGCGGGGTCGGCGTCGCCAACACCATGGTCATCTCCGTCCTGGAGCGCCGCCGGGAGATCGGCCTGCGCCGCGCGCTGGGCGCGACCCGGGGCGCGATCCGGCTCCAGTTCCTGACCGAGTCGCTGCTGCTCTCGGCGCTGGGCGGAGTGACGGGCGCGCTGCTGGGCACGGCGGCGACGTACGGCTTCGCGCGGTTCCAGGGATGGACGGCGGTGGTCCCGCCGCAATCCCTGGCGGGCGGCCTGGCCGCCACCCTCCTGATCGGTGTGGTCGCGGGCCTCTACCCGGCGATCCGCGCCTCCCGCCTCCACCCGACGGTGGCCCTGAACGGGGCCTGAGCCGGCCGGGGAACCGACCACCGGGCGACGGGGCACAGGACACCCCGTCGCCCGGCCGCCATCAAGGTCCTCCGCGTCCGTCCCCTACCAGGGCTCCCCGGTGGAAGGATCGAGTCCCGCGTCCCAACGCCTTTTCTCCTCACGCCAGTTGACGAACGAATGCTCCTTCGGCAGGACGACGCTGATCGTCTCCTCCTGGAACTCCTCGTCGGTGAGCAGCCGGTGCAGGAACTCCGCCATCCCGACGGGGTGGACCTGGAAGAGGGGAGCGGTGTGCCGCCCGCACACGAGCACCGGCCACCGGTCGGGATCGTCGCCCGTGGTCAGCCAGCAGTAGATGTCCGCGCCGCTGGTGACTCCCCAGGCCAGTATGGAGTCCGGGTCCACGTCGAGGGCGGCTCTCCCGCCGCACATCTCCCAGGTGCCGCGGGCGTTCGCGGTCTCCTGCCGCAGACCGGCCCCGTCCGAATACGCGTCGGGCCGGGGGACCGGCAGCAATATGCCGATGTCCCGGCTGAGCCGGCCCGCCCCGTACGTCTTCATGAAGGCGACGTAGTCGGCCGGGAACCGGGTGCCCCAGATCCCCTCGGCCTCGCTCCAGTCGATCCCCTCGTCGACGCCCTGCGCCGTCGGGACGATCCGTTCGAGCGCCGCCGTTCCGGGTGTCGTGCTCACTGCCGCTCCCTCTTCTCGTGTGCGTCCGTGCGGTGCCACGCGCCGAAGGCGCCCGGTCTCACGAGGCGTCGTACCAGTACTTGCCGGCCGCCCAGTGCCCGACCCAACCGGCGAAGCCGGGCTCCGACGTGGTGTGGCCGAACTCGGCGCCGAAGGGCACGGCACCCTCGCCGCTGATGTTCCAGACGTGCCCGCGATGGGGGCCGGTGACGACGAGGTGCCAGTACATGCCGCATCCGTCGGTGCCCAGCACGATCGAGCCGTGGGAGAAGACCTGCTCCAGGAGCGCTTCGATCTCCTCCTCGGACCGCGGATCGTCCTCCTCCCCCTCCCACACCCATGCGTCGGTCAACGGGAAGGGCTTGGCCAGTACGCGCTCGGGGCGGCGGTCCCCCCAGTCCTTGGGCATCTCGGTCAGGGCGACGAGCCCGTGGTCCGGCGGCCCCGAGAAGGACCCGTCGCAGATCTCCGCGACGAACGTCCGGTACGGCTCGGGCAGCACGATCCCGTGCGCCGCCTCGAAGGCGCACACCGCGTCCCACCCCAGGGGCGGGGCGCACGAGTCGGTGTCGAAGGCGGCACGGAGCGCCTCCAGGTCGGCGGGGACGGCGTGATCCACATTCATGGGCATGGGGCCCATGGGTATCACCCCCCACTGACACCGCACGCCGCCGCCCCGCGACGACGCCCCCTCCCGCGACGGTGGGCCCCGGCGGGCCGCGGACCGCCGAACCGGCCCGGGTACGGTGGGCACCGTGACGGACTCGCCCACCACCCCGCCCCAAGACCCCGACGGCCGGCGTGCGGCGGACGACAGCCCCGTGGCAAGGGGCGCCACCACACGGGAACGGTGCCTGACCGGACACACGGAACCGGTGACGGCCATGGCGACCACGTCGCTCCCGGGCCGCCCCGTCGTAGTGGTCTCCGGGAGCCTGGACGCGACCGTACGGGTCTGGGACCTGGCCACCGGCGGCCCGGTGGGCGCGCCCCTCACCGGCCACACCGGCGGGGTGTACGCCGTGGCGACGGCAGTCGTCGGGGGCCGCCCCGTCGCGGTCGGCACGGGCCAGGACGCCACCGTGCGCGTCTGGGACCTGGCCACCGGTCGGCGGACCGGCGGGACGTCGGCCGGGCACTCCCACCCGGTGTGGGCGGTGGCCACGGCCGTGGTCGAGGGGCGCCCCGTCGCCGTCACCGGCTGCAGCGACGGCGGCATGCGCCTCTGGGACCTCGCCACGGGTGAGCCGGTGGGGCCGCCCCTGGCAGGGCACCCCGGAGGCGTGTACGCGGTGGCGACCACCGTGGTGGCGGGCCGGCCCGTCGCGGTCAGCGGCGGTGGTGACAACGCCGTACGCGTCTGGGACCTGGCCGAAGGGCGGCAGACCGGACCGGCACTGACCGGCCACACCGGCACCGTCCGCGCCGTCACCGGCCTCCGCGGCGGCGGCCGCAGCCTCGCCGTCACCGGCGGCGAGGACGAATCGGCCAGGGTCTGGGACCTCGTCGCCCACCGGCCCGTGGGACCGCCCGTCGAGAACCACGACGGGTGGGTCCTCGCACTCGCCGCCACCGGTCACGAGCACGACCCGCTCGTGCTCGGCGCGGGCGAGGACCAGTACCTGCACGTGTGGCATCCCCTCACCCGGCACCGCACGCGACGCGCCGACGGACACCGCCACAAGGTCCGGGCCGTCGCGTCCGCCGACCTCCACGGCCGCCCCGTCGCCCTCACCGCCGGCCACGACAGCACTATCCGCGTGCACCGCCTCGATGCCTGACCCCGGACCGCCAGGAACGGCGAACACCCCGCAGGCACCGCCGAGTCCGGGACGGGACGGTGTTCAGCGGGGCCGGTCCGTCTTCATCGGCCGGTGCGCGGGCGGGGGGTGAGGACGAGCGAGGACAGGCAGGTGACCGCGGCGAACGCGGCCAGGGACCAGAGGGGGAGCAGGGTGCCGATCTGGTCGTCGACGAGGTCGATTCCGTGGCCGACGGTGATGAACCAGCCGACGGCGCCCACGAGGACCATCGGGTACACGCGGCGCTCCCGCAACAGCCTCATGCCGATCCACAACACCAGCGGCATGGCCAGCACGGTGTTGAACACCGCCGCGGTGAACGCCTGGTCCCCCGTGCTCATGGGGGTTTCGCCCATGTTCGCCGAGGCCTGGCTCCACAGGGACAACGACAGGCCGTCGGACAGGAGCAGGTGGGATACGGCCGTGGCGATCACTGTCACGACGAGTGCTTTGCCCACACGCCGAGCCCGGGAGGATGAATCCATGATCACACAGTAGGCCCCGGCCCCACGGGCCCGGCGGGCGGCCCGGACGACGCACGCGTGCCCGCCGGGCCCACGGGACCGGTCGTTACGCGTGTGCTGCGACCGGCCGAACACGCGCCTGCGGGACCGGTCGGCCGAACGCGTGCCTGCCGGCCCGGTCAGCCGAGGACGAACGGGAGCCGCGCGGCCAGTTCGCCCAGCCCGGCCTTCTCCGCCTCGGTCGGGGCGCGCCGCCCGGTGCCGATCAACAGCGCGTCCTTGTCGGAGAACGACGGGGGGAACCTCGTACCGGCGATCCTCTCCAGCATCTCGCGGGTCCGGGCGAGCCCCTCGGCGGGCGGCTCCGCGGCGTCCGGGAGGTGCGCGATCAGGTCGAGGTGGTGCAGCGTCCACTCCAGGGCGTACGCGGAGAGGTAGTCGCCCGTGGTGAGAACCTCGTCACGGGTGCCGACCCGGCCCGCGGGGTCCGCGAGTCCGGCGGCGCGCCCGGCGGCCGAACCGACGTCGTCGAGGTGGAACTTGAGCAGCCACGGCTCCTGGTACGCGGCGGCGAGACGGACGGTCAGCGCGTCGAGCGGGTCGTCCCCGGTCGGCGGCTCCCCGCTGACCTCCCAATAGGTCACCGCGTCCCGGGTCGGTTCCGTCCCGGCGGGGGTGGCGAGGGTGATCAGGACGTCCTGGGCATCGATGACCAGGTGGCACACCAGGTCCCGCACGAGCCAGCCGGTGCAGCCGGACGGCCGTGCGAAGTCCTCGTCCGAGAGCTCGGCGACCGCCGCGAGCAATGCCGTCCAGGAACGCGAGAAGAGATCCACGCCCGCAAACTAGCAGCGGCCGGCCCTCCGTGCGGTGCGTCCACCCCACGGGAACGACGAGGCGTCGCGGGCGGGGCGCCGAACGGGCGCCTTCGAAGCGCCGGAACGGTTCACGGTTTGCCGAAGCGGCAACAAGGCTCGCGGCAGTCCCCGTACCCGGCGCATGATCGTGTTCCGGGCCGCAGCCCGCGGCCCACGTCGTGTCACCCGTACCGACCGGCACCACGGAGGAACCATGCCGCAGTCCACCCGGCCCACAGACCTCACGCACCGACTGGTCGCCTCGCCCGGCGGCCGGATCCATCTGGTGGAACAGGGCACCGGGCCACTGGTGTTGCTGGTGCACGGGTTCCCGGAGTCCTGGTACTCCTGGCGCCACCAGCTTCCGGTGCTGGCCGCGGCCGGATACCGCGCGGTCGCCGTGGACGTCCGAGGCTACGGGCGTTCCTCCGGGCCCGGGGAGGTCGCCGCGTACCGGATGTTCGAACTGGTCGAGGACGCCGTCGCCGTGGTGCACGCGCTCGGGGAACGGAGTGCGGTGATCGTCGGGCACGACTGGGGTTCGGCCGTCGCCGCGCACTCCGCACTCCTCCGGCCGGACGTCTTCCGCGCGGTCGGGCTGCTGAGCGTCCCCTACGCGCCGCCCGGCGGACCGCGGCCCAGCGAGGTCTTCGCGGGGATGGGCGGGGACGACGAGTTCTACGTCTCCCGCTTCCAGGAGCCCGGCCGGGCGGAGGCCGAGATCGAACCGGACGTCCGAGGCTGGCTCGCGGGCTTCTACGCCGCTTTCTCCGCCGACACGATGCCCGCGGCCGACGCCCCGGACCCGCACTTCGCGAGCCGCGGCGGGACGTTGCGCGACCGGTTCCCCGTCGACGGGTTGCCCGCCTGGCTCGGCGAGGACGATCTCGACTTCTACGCCGGGGAGTTCGAGCGGACCGGCATGAGCGGGGCGCTCAACCGGTACCGGAACATGGACCGGGACTGGGAGGATCTCGCCGACTTCCGGGGCAGGCCCATCACCCAGCCGTCCCTGTTCATCGGCGGGGCGTCGGATGCCTCCACCACCTGGCTGGCCGACGCGATCCGGGCGTACCCCACCACCCTGCCCGGCCTGGTCTCCTCGCACATCCTCGACGGCTGCGGCCACTGGATCCAGCAGGAGCGCCCCGAGGAGGTCAACCGGATCCTGACCGACTGGCTGGCCGCCCTGCCCGCCTGAGACGCGCACCGTACCGGCCGGCGGGGAAGCCGGGGAAGGGGCGGGGAAGAGTCAGGAAGCGTCGTCACTTCGTGAAGACGAGACTGACGTTGTGCCCGCCGAACCCGAACGAGTTGGCCAGTGCGGCCGACCACCGGCCGGTGCGCCGTTCACCGCGCACCACGTCCAGTTCCACGCGCGGATCGAGCTCGTCGAGGTTGCGCGTGGCCGGTACCGTGCCGTCCCTGAGCGCGAGCAGGGCGGCCATGGCCCCCATCGCTCCGGACGCGCCCATCATGTGACCGGTCATCGACTTCGTCGCCGTCACCGCCGCGTGGTCGCCGATCACTTGGCCGATCGCCTCGGCCTCCGCCAGGTCGCCGGACTCCGTCGAGGTGGCATGGGCGTGCACGACCCCGATGTCCGCCGGGGCCAGGCCGGCGTCGCGCAACGCCAGTTGCATGGCGAAGACCTGGCCCTCCGCGTCGGAGGCCGTGATGTGGTCCGCGCTCGAACTCACGGCGCCGCCGGCCAGCGTGCCGTGGGCGCGTGCGCCGCGGGCCCGGGCGAACCCGGCGCGTTCGAGCACCATCATCCCCGCGCCCTCGCCCATGACGAACCCGGACCGCTCGACGTCGAACGGGCGGGACACGGCCTCCGGGTCCGTGCACCGCGTCGACAAGGCCTTCATCTGGGCGAACGCCGCGATGGTGAAGGGATGCAGGCACGCCTCCACCCCACCTGCGACGACCACGTCCGCCCGGCCGCCGCGGATCAGGTCCTGCCCCACGGCGAGGGCCTCCGCCCCGGAGGCGCAGGCGCTCACCACGGTCCGGGCGCCCCCCTTCGCGCCCAGGTCCATGCTCACCCAGGCAGCCGGCCCGTTCGGCATGAGCATGGGGACCGCGAACGGCGACAGCCGGCGGGCCCCGGCGCGTTCGAAGACGTCGTCCTGTTCCAGCGTGGTGATGACGCCGCCGGTCCCCGTACCGATGACGACGGCGAGCCGCTCGGGCTCGACCTGCGGGGCACCGGCGTCCTCCCACGCCTCCCGCGCGCTGAGGACGGCGACCTGCTCGCAGCGGTCCAGCTTCCTGGCCCGGGGCCTCGGCAGCAGGGTGGCGGGGTCCACCGTGAGCCCGGCCGCGACGTGCACGGGCAGGTCGGCGGCCCACTCCTCGTCCAGGAAACGCACCCCCGACTTGCCGTCCAGCAGCCCCGACCACGATGACGGCGCATCGGCTCCCAGTGGCGTCATCGCACCGACGCCCGTCACCAGCACCCGGTCATTATCAGTCATGCGAGCCCCTTGGATTGTATGAATGCTACATAACGCTCGACTTGCTCTCTCGGGGATCATGGCAGCATTCAAAGGGTTGGGTGGTAGAGAGGCCGACCGATTTGAGGGCGAGAGATTATAGGGTCTCGACAAATACCAGTGATCTATTTGTTAGGACATAAGGACGTACGGAGCTAGCATGGGCTGGGACATACTTGCATCCGTCGGCAGCAGTCCCAGGAGGGGTGACGTGGAGCCGTTCACGAAGTTGATCACCATCGACCGGGGCAGTCCCGTACCGCTGTACTTCCAGGTCGCGCAGCAGTTGCAGGAACTCATCGAGACCGGGGTGCTGCCCCCCGGCACGCGCCTGAGCAATGAGATCGCCATGGCGGACGGGCTCGGCCTCTCCCGCCCGACCATGCGCCAGGCCATGCAGCACCTCGTCGACAAGGGGCTCCTGGCCCGCAAGCGCGGGGTCGGCACCCAGGTGGTCACCAACCGCATCCGCCGCCAGGTCGAGCTCACCAGCCTCCACGAGGACCTCGAACGGGACGGGCGCCGGCCGCGCACCGAGGTCCTCTCCCTGGCGACCGTCCCGGCCGACCGCGACGTCGCCGCCGCGCTGCGGGTGGACGAGGGGGCGGACGTGGTGGCCGTCGAGCGCCTGCGGTTCGCCGACGACGAACCCATCGCCCTGCTCCGCAACCACCTTCCGGCCGGTCTGCTGGAGCTGACCGGGGAGGCGCTCGCCCACAACGGCCTGTACCAGCTGATCCGCCGGTCCGGTACCGACCTGAGGAGCGCCACGCAGACCATCGGTGCGCGCCGTGCCACCGCAGCCGAGGCCCGGCTCCTCGACGAGGCGCGCGGTGCGACCCTGCTGACCATGACCCGTACCGCGTACGACGGTTCGGGCAGCCCGGTCGAGCGCGGCTCCCATCTGTACCGCGCCTCGCGGTACTCGTTCGAGATGACGGTCGCCGCCCACTGACCGGCACCGGCCGTATGCCTCTTGCCGACGGGCGGGCCGTACATCCGTACGAAGTCGGGGCGCCTGCACGGGTGGGACATTCGGCACGGGGTGGGACAACCCGCATGGGGTGGGATGTGCCCACGGGGATGCCCGTCCCCTTCCCGCCGTCCCGCCACCTGGGACCACGTCCCAGCAGGTCGGGGCGTGGGCCGTCCCGTGAGGACGTCATCTCCGCGGCGACTGTGGCGGCCCCCGCCTCCCCTCCCGCAGTCTCGATGTCGAGCCGGCCGGTGCGGTCGGCTCACTCAGGACCCGAAGGGGGAGAGCACATGAACATGACCAGGAAGCTCGCAGCCGTGGCCGGGGGCGTCGCGCTGACCGGCGGTCTGCTGGTCGGGACCGCAGGTTCCGCCGGTGCGTCACCGGTCACTCCGCAGGCGGCGGCGGACTGCCCGTCCGGCTACTTCTGCGTCTGGTCCGGGCAGAACTACACCGGCCACCGGCAGCAGGTCGCGGGCAAGAACGCGGACCTGACCAAGTACTCGGTCTTCCTGAGCTTCAAGTCGTGGTACAACCACGGCGCTTCCTGCAACTTCAAGTGGTACTCGGGGAAGAACTACAGCGGCTCCAGCGGGATCATCCCGAAGGGGTACAAGAAGTCCGACAGCGTGTCCCACTACATGAAGTCCAACACCTGGTCCTGCTGACAGGCGGCCAGTGATCGGTGACCGGTGACCGGTGGCCGGTCGGACACAGGAGGGCGGCACCCCGTCGGGGTGCCGCCCTCGGGCCGTCACCGGGGCCGGTGAGGAATCCGGCTCACTCGCTCAGCAGCCGGGCGACCTCGTCCTGGCCGCGCCGGCGGGCGTGCTGGAGTGCGGTCATGCCGGTCCCGTCCTCGATTTCGGGGTCGGCGCCCGCGTCCAGGAGCAGCTTCACGGTCTTCTGGTGGTCGGCGCCGCCGTCGCCGAGGATGACGGCCTCCAACAGGGCGGTCCAGCCGAGGTCGTTGACGTGGTCGACGTCGACGTCGATGTCCGGGTTGGTGGTGACCTCCCGGATGTAGGCGACGTGACCGTGCTCGCCGGCCGGGATGAGGGAGGTGCCGCCGTACCGGTTGACGATGGTGTAGTCCGGGTCGGCCGCCGCGAGGGTCCGGGCCATGGCGGCGCTGCCGGTCACCCCCGTCACCAGCCACGGTGTGTCGTGCTGCTGGTCCAGTGCGTTCGGGTCGGCACCGGCGTCGACGAGGATCCGGGCGGCCCCGACGTGGTCGCCGGTGGCCGCCAGCAGGAGCGGGGTGCGGTCGTTCTCGTCGCGGGCCTCCAGGCCGGCGCCCCGCTCGATCGCCGCGCGCACCGCGTCGGCGTCACCGGAGCGCGCCGCTTCGAGCAGCGCCCGGTCGGCGGCCGACCGGGCGGGCGTGCCGGTGGGGGACAGGGTGCCGGTCCTGGCGGCCGAGGGCTTCTGCCCGGTGGCGCCGTCGGGCTGGGCACCGCACGCGGACGCGAGCGCGGCCAGGCCGACGAGCGGGGCGAACAGGAGGGCGGCGCGTCGTGTCGGGGGCATGGTTCCTCTCTCGGCTGGTCGAGGGGCGGGGGCGGCGGTCGGGATCGGGGTTGCGGGCAGGGGAGTCGGGACGGTGAAGGTCTCGCACCGTCCATGTTCGACGCGGCGAGAGGGTGGCGGCGTCGCTGAACCGGCTGGAGACGCGCAGGCATCGGGACGACACCGGTGTCGTCCGTTCGGACGATGCGCGACGTACCCCCGTACCGGCCCGATGAGAACAACCCGGAACCCGCTTCGTATACCAATGTGAGTGATATCGAGAATGAATGCGGAAGAAAGTGGAGCTACAGGGCGGCTGCATCCTGGAACCCTTGTTCCGTATCGTCGTTTCGTATACAAACTGGGTTCCGGTTCGCATCGAGCGACCGGGGCGATCCGGCGGCCCGCCACGCGGCACCGCCCCCACCGCCCCACCTCAGGCCGAAGGAGCCCTCATGACACCCCCTCCCTCCCCGATGTCCCGACGCGGTGTCCTCGCCGGTGCCGCCTCCCTGGCCGGTGCCGGTGTCGCCATGTCCGCGGGCGTGTCGCCGGCCGCGGCCGACTCCCGCGGTGCGCACCGCGACGCGGTGGTCTTCCGCAACGTACGGCCCCTGGGCGCGGCGAAGCCGGTGGACCTCACGGTCGTCGACGGCCGCGTCACGCGTGACCGGGCGCCCAGGGGCGCCAAGGTGATCGACGGCGGCGGCCGCATCGCCCTGCCGTCCCTGGTCGACGCGCACATCCACCCCGACAAGACGACATGGGGCGGTGAGTGGGTGTCGCGCAAGCCGGCCGACACCATCGAGGAACTCGCCCAGCAGGACGCGGAGTTGTTCCGCAGCCAGCGCCGCCCGGTGGCCGAGCGGGCGTACGCGCTGATGTCGCACGCCGTGACCCGCGGCACGCGCGCCATGCGGGCGCACGCCGACATCGCCCCGGCCTACGGCCTGGCCTCCGTGGAAGGCGTGGGGCAGGCGCGCGAACGGCTCAAGCACGCGCTCGACGTCCAGATCGTGGCCTTCCCGCAGCACGGCGTCATCCGCACCCCCGGTACCGCGGAGCTGCTGAAGGAGGCCGCCCGCAGCGGACTCGTCGACATGGTCGGCGGGCTCGACCCGATCAGCTTCGACCACGCCATGGACGAGCAGCTGGACCTGCTCTTCGGTCTCGCGGACCAGTACGGCGTCGGCGTCGACATCCACCTCCACGACCGGGGCGAGACGGGCCTGACGGTGCTGCGGGCCATCATCGACCGCACCCGGGTGCTGTCGCTGAAGGGCAAGGTGACCGTCAGCCACGTCTTCTGCCTGCCCGGCCTCTCCGCCGCCGAACTGGCCAGGACGGCCGCGGACCTGAGCGAGCTGGACATCGCCCTGACCACCGTGGCGCCGAGCGCGTCGCTGGTCCTGCCGATCGAGAAGCTGCGCGAGCACGGCGTACGGGTCGGACTCGGCTCCGACGGGGTCCGAGACTCCTGGAGCCCCTTCGGCAACGCGGACATGTTCCACCGGACCCACCTGCTCGGCTGGGTCACGGACGTGCGCCTCGACAAGGAACTGAACGCCTGTTACGAGGCCGGTGCGCACGGCGGATCCGACGTCATGCGGCTGCCCCGCGCCGACCTCTCCCCGGGCTCGCCGGCCGACTTCGTCCTGCTGCGCGCCGAGTGCCTGCCGCAGGTCGTGGTGGACATGCCCGCCCGCGACATGGTGGTGCACGGCGGCCGGGTGGTCGCCCGCGACGGCCGACTGGTCTGAGGACCCTCCTTCCCGCCCCGACGGCGTCCCGTCGCCCCGCCTCGCGCATAGGGTGACGGGACGCCCGGCGACCGCGCGGCCCCGAGCCGCGCCCACCCCGGGACAGGGCAGGAAGGCACAGGGAGGACGGCACACGTGACGGCAGGCACCGGCCGGAAGGAAGACGGGGACGGGGAACGGCCGTCCGCGCCGACGACGCGCACCCCGCTGAGCGAGGTCGCGCGCCGGGCCGTCAGGGAACGCATCATCGACGGCAGCTACGCCCAGGGCGCCCGGGTCGTGGAACGCGAGATCGCCGAGGACCTCCGGATGTCACGGGTACCGGTGCGGGAGGCGCTGCGGGCCCTGGTGGAGGAAGGACTGCTCGACCTGCTGCCGCACAGCGGGGTGCGGGTGCGCCGGCTGGAGCGCGCCGACGTGGAGCACCTGTACGACGTGTGGGAGCCCCTGGCCATCCAGGCGTCCCGCCTCGCGGCCCGCCGGGTGGCCCTCGCGGGTCCCGGCATCATGGCGGACCTGCGGGCCGTACTGGAACGGGCGGAGGCCGCGGCCGCCGCCGGGGACCGGACCCGGGAGAACGACGCCGGCACCGCCTTCCACGACGAGATCGTGGCCCTCGCCGACAACCCGTTGCTCGCCCAGCTCATGCAGCGGCTGAGCGGCCAGCTGCGGCTGCTGTTCGGCCTGAACACGGAACCCGCGCCCATGCGCGCGCAGCACGGCGAGATGTACGAGCGCATCGCCGCCGGGGACGCCGACGCCGCGGGGGCGATCACCCTCCTCCACGTTCGCAGGAGCCGGGAACTCGCCCTGCGCGCGGTGACCGGCACGGCCGCCCCCGCACCGGCCGCGGAGCCGGGACCGCGCCCCTGACCGGCGGTACGGCCTGCTGCGCCGGCCGGCCGCCGGGACGGCCCTCCGTGCCGGCGTACGTCCCGGGGAGTGTCGCGAGTCGGTGACGGGACGGTCATGACCGCCCGACTTCGGGCCGGGGCGGGCGGGAGCTGTCGCAGAGTGGTCCCACAGCTTCCCGCCGGGCCCACGGGAACACGGACGGGCCCCTGTCGAAAGGTGCACAGACCATGCGCTCGATCCGCGGCGCCAAGTCCCTGCTGATCGCGACCGCGCTCGCCGCCGGGGTGTCACTCCTGACGGCGTGCCAGGGGGACGAATCCGCTACGGGGACGCCCGGTTCGGCGGAGACCTCGGCGGGGACTTCGCAGAACCCTTCCGCCGCCGCGGACGGCGTGAGCGGAACGCTCGGGCCGGGCACGGTCTCGTACCTGACGCCGGGCAAGTACTCCATACACGTGTCCGGCGAGAGCCGGCCGTTCGCCGTCTCCGAGAAGACCGAGATCCGCGGCGCCGGAACCATCTGCGGCGAGCCGGCCCCGGAGGCGACCGGCCGCTGCACCCAGGACGACCTGGAACGGGCGGGCGAGGGCGGGGTGTTCGCGACGGTCGTACTGGAGAAGGGCGTCGCCACACGGATCACCGAGGTGGACAACCCGGACAAGTCCTCGGGCGAGGACGACGGCCCCACGGCCGAGAGGTGACCGACGCCCCGAGAACCGCGGCGCCGCCCCGATCGGTCAGCCCGAGTCCGGGTCGGAGTCCGGGTCCGGGGCTGATGCCGAGGCCAGCATGTCGAGGTGGTCCGCCACCGGTCCCAGCGTGATCAGACCGCTGCCCGCCCCGCCCTGCTCGGGCGCGGCGGGGGCGAGTTCCGCCCGCGCCCGCGCCATCACGTCCCGGTCGCCGACGGCGACGGCGGCGCGTGCGATCAGACACCACATGGCCTCGGACATCAGGTCGCGCGGCGGTGCCGGGGCGGCCCGCAGCGCCTCGGCGGCCTCCTCGACCCGCCCCTCGCCCACCAGGAGCACCGGGCGCACCCAGGGCTCGTACGGTCCCCAGTCGGCATCGTGGTCCGCGACGACCGGCTGTCCGTGCCGCAGGCGCACGCTCAGCAGCGCCAACGGCAGCAGGCCGCCGCGCAGTCCGGGCATCCCCGAACCGGGCAGGCACCGCGCGGCCTCCTCGTAGGCGGTCAGGGCCGCGGCCGGCGGTTCGGTCATCGCGGTCCGCAGCGCCCGGTACCAGGTGGTGAAGACGGACACCAGCGGCAGACCGTGCCGGGCGGCCAGGGCGTCGGCCGCCGCCGCGTGCCGGTCGGCCCCGGCCAGGTCCGCCACCGCGGACCGGGCCTGGAGCCGGACGAGATGGCCGAGCACCTCGTACCTGACCAGCTGGTGGCGTGCCGACAGGGCCACCAGCTCCGCCCCGACGGCATCCCGGCGGCCGGCCAGCCCGGTCCGCCGGAACGTCTGCATGAAGGTGCCGTTCAGGGCGAAGGCGAGCAGCGAGGCGTCGTCGAGCCGACGGGCGATCTCCTCCGCCCGCCGGGCCGCCAGGAGGGGCCGGGCCGCGGCTTCGGACACCGACCCGCCCCCCGTTCCTTCCAGCGGCCCTTCCACCGGGCCGGACACCGGTTCAAACACCGGCCCGTCCGTCGGCAGGACGCCCCGTGACTCCACGGCGACGGTCGCCAGCAGTCGGCAGCGCGTCGCGTCGTGGCCCCCGGACGGCAGCAGCCGCAGGGTTCGTTCCGCCGCCCCCACCAGCCACCGCGCCTGCTCCGGGTCGTCGGACCGGGTCCAGACGGCCGGTACGTCGTACAGCCCGATGACGCGCGCCGTCAGCTCGGGGTCGCCCAGCTGCTCCGCGGCGGCCACGGCCGCGACCCGGTGCTGCCGCGCCGACTCCAGCCCGCCCCCGCCCGTGACCGCCAGGTCCCGCATCAGACCGGCCGTCGACTCCAGCCGGGTACGGGCCCGGGCGGCCAGGGAACTCTCGTACGCGGCGGTCGCCCGGCTCCACACCAGGTCCACCGCGGACGGGGCGTCGGGGTCCAGATGACCGGCGTGCCGCAGCACGTCCTCCTCCAGCCGCCGCAGCCGCGGCCCGGGGTCCACCCCCAGGTGCTCGTGCAGCATGCCGCGAGCCCGCCGCAGGACGGACAGCGCGTCGGCCTGCCGGGCGGAGCGGTACAGCGCCAGCGCGAGCAGCCGCCAGCCCTCCTCCCGCCACGGGTGCTCCGCCACGTGCGCGTCCAGATCCGGCACGGCACCGGCCGCGTCGCCCAGGCCGATGCGGGCCTCCGCCCGCCGCTCGACGGCGTGCAGGCGCAACTCGGTCAGCCGGGAGCGCTCCGTGCGCAGCCAGCGTTCGTCGCCGAAGTCCGCGAAGGCGGGGCCGCGCCACCAGCCCAGCGCCTCGCCGAGGCGGTCGGCCACCCGGTCCGGCCCGGCGTCGCCCAGCCCGTCCAGCACGGCCTCGAACCGCCACGCGTCGACATCGTCCTTCGGGACCCGCAGGGCGTATCCGGGCCCCTCCGTGACCAGCAGCCGGGGCGGGGTCCTGGGCGGCCGGTCCGGCTCGACGGCCCGGCGCAGATCGCCGACGAAGGTGCGCACGGCGCCCACGGCATCGGCCGGGGGCTCGTCCCACAGGTCCTCCACCAGCCGCGCCACCGGCACGACCCGACGGTGGGCGACGAGGAGCCTGGCCAGGACCGCGCGGTGCCTGGGGCCCTTGAGCGGGAGCGGGTCCCCCGCCCCGTTCCGGGCGATCACCGCCCCGAGCACCCCGAATTCCACACGCACCCTCGTCGCCCTTCCTTTCCACCCGTGGGAGCAGCCCCGTGGGAGCAGCCCTGCCGAAGCAGCCCTGCCGGAGCCGTCCCAACCTACAAGCGCTGATCCGTTGCTGATCGGAGCCCCGCAGGGTGGAGGCACCGGGCGGGCGGTCCCCGCCGCCGAGGCCCGGGAAGGATTCGCTCGGAGCAAGGAGAAGCACCATGGACCGCACCGTTCCGGGGTTCGCGTACCGACGGACCCGGGTGGACGAGGGCGTCGAGCTCAATGTCGCCGTCGGCGGCAGCGGGCCGCCCGTCGTTCTGCTGCACGGCTTCCCGCAGACCCACCTGATGTGGCGGCACGTGGCCGCGGACCTCGCGGCCGACCACACGGTCATCTGCCCCGACCTGCGCGGCTACGGCGACAGCGACAAGCCCCGGGAACAGGGGCCCGACACCTACTCCAAGCGGACCATGGCGGCCGACGTCGTCGCGCTCGCCCGGAGTCTGGGGCACGAACGGTTCGCACTGGCGGGGCACGACCGGGGCGCCCTGGTGGCGTTCCGCGCCGGACTCGACCACCCGGCCGCCGTCACCCACCTGGCCTGCCTGGACGTCCTCCCCACCCTGGACATGTGGGAGGCACTGCACGGCACGACGGCCGCCGTCGGCTTCCACCTGTACCTGATGGCCCAGCCGCCCGGCCTGCCCGAGACGATGATCGGGGCGAGCGCCGACGCGTTCTTCTCCCACTTCCTCGACGGCTGGACCGACGACCCCGACGCCCTGCCGGCCGACATCCGCGAGGCATACCTGGGGGCCTGCCGGAACGCGGTGCCGTCCATCGTCGCGGACTACCGGGCCTCCGCCGGCATCGACGTGGAGCACGACAGGGCCGACCGCGCGGCCGGGAGGCGGCTCACGATGCCGGTCTCGGTCCTCCAGCAGGACTGGGGCGCCGCGCTCGGGTACGAGGCCGCCGAGCTGTGGGGCGCCTGGGCCGCGGACCTGGAACACACCACCGTCTCGTGCGGTCACTTCATGGCGGAGGAGGCCCCGGCCGACATCGTGAAGGCACTGCGCGACCTGCTGGCCCGTCGTCCCGGCGGGAACGGGTGAAGGGCCGAACGGTCGAACGGAGGGACGGGTGAAGAAGGCCGAAGGGCTCAGGGGGCGGTGAACGCTCCGTCGACGAGGACCGGGGCGATTCCGCAGGCGTCCAGCTCCGTCGCGACGGCGACGTCGTCGGCGTAACCGATGCCGATGAGTTCGCGTCCCGAGGCGCAGTCCGCGACGGCGGCGCCGATGTCCTGCGTCCCGTCGAACACCGCGGCCGCCATGGCGGCCTCCGGCGAGATCCGGTCCCGGCCGTGCCGGCGCAGCGCGGCGATCACGGCCCCGGCGCCGAGCAGGTCCTCAAGGGCGGGCCTGAGACCGCCGTCGGGCCGGCGCTCGCCCGAGGCGATCACCGCGACGGGCCTCTCGACCGTCCCGTAGCCGCTGTCGGCCAGCCACCGGCCGACAGCGGTCGCGTTCCGCAGCGACCCGGCGACCACGGTCGAGCCCCCGGCCGTCGCGGCGATGGTGGAGCCGTTGGGCGAGGGGAGCACCAGCCGGGGAACGACGGGAGCGCGGCGCAGCGCCGCCGGGGACAGCGACCACGGCGAGGACTCGGTGACCATGCTCCGGCCCACGGCCAGACGGGCTCCCACCTCGTCGGCGAGGGCCGCCGCGGTCTCGTCGCGCCGGTGGTGGGGAAACACCCTGGTCCCTGATTCCACCGCGACCGTCACCGATGTGGTGAACGACAGCACGTCGACGACGACCAGACAAGCGGCGTCCTCCGCCAGGAGGGCCGCCCCGTCGGGGCCCCATTCGAACCGCACGCCGTGGCCCGCCTGTATGAACCAGTCACCCATGACCGAAGATCATGCCAGCATCCGGCGCGGCGCGACGCGGTGCGCACCGCGCGGGCAGGCCGGGGACGCGATGGAAGCGGGGCCAAGGATGCGATAGAAAGGGGAACTTGACGAGCAGTCGGACACGCACCGGGGTGGACGCTTTCTGTCGCCCGACCGGGCGCCGGGAGCAGCGGCCCCGCGGCCGGGGCCCGGAGGAAGAACCCTTCGGGACGGGGCCGGAACCTATTACGGCGTAATAACCAGGACCTGTTACGGCGCGATGGGGAACATGGCACCGGCGAGGGGCGATCCGGGCGGAAACGGCCGGTCTCCCGTCGCGCGGACGACGGTGCCGACCGCCGTTCCCGCGTTCCCCGGTCCCGGGAGACGCGTCGATACTGCTACTGCCACTTGCAGCACATACGGCTCGCGGTGGACCTCTTCCACCCGGCGAGACATTTCACAGCGGAAGGCCAAACACGGTGACGACCGTCGCATACCAAGGTGAGCCCGGGTCCAACTCGGCGACCGCTGCCCGCGTCCTGTACCCCGAGGGGCGCGAGCTGGCCTGCACGAGCTTCGAGCAGGCCCTGGACGCCGTGACGTTCGGCATGGCCGACGTGGCGGTGATCCCGGTGGACAACTCCGCGGCCGGACGCGTCGCGGACGTGCACCAACTGCTGCCCGAGTCGGGCCTGTTCGTCATCGCCGAGTACTTCCTCGCCATCCGCTTCGACCTCATGGGCGTTCCCGGCGCGACGCCCGACGGGGTGGAGTACGTACGCAGCCATGTGCACGCCCTGGGGCAGTGCCGGAAGGTCCTGCGCGAGGGCGGCTGGCGCACCCTCGTGAGCGACGACACGGCGGGGGCGGCCCGTGAGGTGGCGGAGCTGGGCGACCCGCGGCACGCGGCGCTCGCCCCGCCGGCCGCCGCGGAACTCTACGGCCTGGAGGTGCTGCGGTCGCAGGTCGAGGACGACCCGGAGAACACCACACGGTTCGTCGTCCTCTCACGGGATTCCGTCCTCGCGCCGAACACCGGCGAACCGACGATGACCAGCCTCTTCTTCAGCGTGCGGAACATCCCCAGCGCCCTGTTCAAGGCGCTCGGCGGATTCGCGAGCAGCGGGGTGAACCTCACCAAGATCGAGAGCTACCAGATGGGCGCCGGGCTGAACGCCAGTCGCTTCTACGTCGAGATCGAGGGACACCCCGACGAGTCCCGTGTCGAACTCGCCCTGCACGAGCTGCGTTTCTTCTCGTCCGAGGTGCGCATCCTCGGCGTGTACCCGGCCCACCCGCACCGCCGCAGGGAGCACATCGGCTGAGCGGCGGAGCGAGCGCCGCCGTACGGAAAATCCCGTTGCTCCCACCGGGCCGGGCAGCCTACGGTCCGGATCATGCTGCCCCCGGTGGAAACGAATGAGGAATGGGACGCGGTCGTCCTCGACGAGACGGTGATGCGGCCCGGGGCGGAGGATCTCTGCGCGCGCCTCGGGCTGGCCGGTGAACCGCTGACCCGGTTCCCCGAGGGATCGCAGCCGGTCTACGCGGTGGGCGACGAACACGTCCTCAAACTGTTCCCGGGCGCCGCCGCGCGGGACGGGGTCACCGAGGGCCGCGTCCTGTCCCACCTCCAGGGGCGGCTGCCCATGGAGACGCCGCGGGTGCGCGAGGCCGGGACGTACGAGAACGGCTGGCGGTACGTCCTGATGTCCCGGCTCCGCGGCGAGAACCTGGCCCATGCCTGGGACCGGGTGCCGCAGGCCGACCGCGAACGGCTCGTCGCCGAAATCGGCGAGGCCCTCGCGGTCCTGCACTCCCTCGACCCCGGCCCCCTCGCGGACCTCCTCGGCCCCGGCGACTGGGGTGCCTTCGTGGACCGGCGGCGCGACGAAACCGTGGAACAGCAGCGCGGACACGGGCTGGCGGCCGAGTGGCTGGAGCAGATCCCGGAGTTCCTCGCCTCGACCCCGCTGCCCCGCGATCCGCATCGTTCCCTGCTGCACACCGAGGTCATGCGGCAGCACTTCCTGGTCGATCCCGACGGATGGCGCCTGACCGGACTCTTCGACTTCGAACCGGCCATGATCGGGGACCGCGCGTACGACTTCGTCGGGGTCGGCGTGTTCGTCACCCGGGGCGAACCGGGACTGCTCGCCCGGCTCACGGGCGCGTACGGCCACACTTTCGAACCGGACCGGCTCCTCGCGTGCACGTTGCTGCACGTGTACAGCAACCTCCCCTGGTACCTGCGGGAACTGGGGACACCGGAGAAGCGGACGCTGTCCTCGCTCGCCGAGGAGTGGTTCGCCACGGCGTGACGCCGACCGGGCCGTCCGCCTGAAAGGCCATCCTCCTGAACGGGCCTTTCTTCTGAACAAACCGTGCGTGGGGCCGGGCTTCGCGTATGGGGCAGTCCTGTACGCAGGGCCGGTCCGCGTACGGGTTCGGTCCGCGTACCGGTTCAGTCCGTGGCCGGGGGGCTCTCCGTCCCGGCCGTGCGGGACCAGGAGAGCCCTTCGAGCCGCTCGATGCCCTGGTTGAACTCGACGAGCAGGGTGAGGAATTGCTCGGTCCGCCGGTCCGTCCACCCCGTCGCCCCGATGAGGCGCGTGGTCCCCGCGCGACTGATGGCGCGATCGGCCTCCAGGCGCTCCAGGCCGAGTTCGGTGGGGCGGAACTTGCGGGCCAGCCCGCCGTCGGGGTCGGGGATGCGTTCCACCAGGCCGTTGCGGAGCATGGCGCTGATCTGGCGGTTGATGGTGGAGACGTCGACCTGGAAGGTGTGCGCCAGTTCCTTCAGCGTGAGCGGCTCGCCGACTTCCAGCCGGGTGAGCAGGACGTAGGCCGAGCGTTCCAGGCTCTGACCGATGCGAGGCCCCCGCGCGGCGACGAAATGCCGGGACAGCAGGGTCAGCTCCCGCTCCAGATCGCCCAGCCGACGCTCTTGCTCACTCATGCCCTCGGACCTCTTCCACCATCGGTTCCCCTCATCATCGCCCATTCCGCTTCCGGTACGAGGGCCGCGTCGCCATTTTTGTGCACAGTGCACACGGTGTGTATTGTGCATATTATGTGCACGATGCTCATCGGGCTCGGTGAGAGCGCCCCCGGTGTCCGCGCACGCGGAGAAGTGGCCTCCCGCGACTCCGTACGCACCGCTCGCTCCACGGCGGGAATCCGCCTCGAAAGGACATGGCCATGGAACGCCTCAAGGACAAGGTCGCGGTCATCACCGGCGCGGGCAGCGGCATCGGAAGGGCCGCCGCCGAGCTGATGAGTGGGCAGGGTGCCCGCGTCGTGGTCGCCGACCACGACGCGCGGAGCGCCGAGGAGACCGCCGGGATCGTCGAGGCCGCGGGCGGCCGGGCGCTGCCCGTCACCGTGGACGTCACCGACGAGGGCTCGGTCGCCGACATGGTGGCCGCGACCGTGGGGGAGTTCGGCTCCCTGCACGTCCTGTGCAACCACGTCGGCGGGACGAACCCGCGCAAGGACCTGGACCTGCTGCGCATGGACATGGACGAATTCGACCGGGCCGTCGCCCTCAACATGCGCAGCACCCTCCTGGGTTCCCGGCACGCGGTGCCCCACATGATCCGGGCCGGTGGCGGTTCCATCATCAACACGGCCTCCGTGGCCGCGCTCGTCGGTGACGTCCTGCAGACCTCCTACGGCGCGGTCAAGGCGGCGGTGGTCAGCATCACGAAGTCGATCGCCGTCCAGTACGGCCCGCAGAACGTGCGCTGCAACGCCATCGCCCCCGGCGCGGTCATGACGCCCGCCCTGGAGAACAACCTTCCCGCGGACGTCGTCGAGGCGCTGAGGAAGGGCAACGCCCTGCCGTACCTGGGTTCTCCCGAGGACATCGGCCACACCATGGTGTTCCTCGCCTCCGACGAGTCCCGCTACCTCACCGGACAACTCCTCGTCGTCGACGGCGGCATGAGCATGCAGTCCTCCGCGGCCCCCGGCCGGCGTGCCATGCTCCCCGGCTGACCCCCACGCCCCCGAGGTCCTCCCGCCGGTTTCCGGCCCCTGGTCCTGATCCCGGCTGGCAGGATCGGGGCCATGTCGAAGGATGTGTTGCTGCTCCGGGCCCGCGGGCTGTGGGAGAACCTGGCCGGGGTGCCCGTGTCGTTCGCACCCGCGGGCGGCGTGGACGTGGTGGTCTCCCCGTCATCGGGGCTGTGCCCGGCCGGTTGGGCCGGGGTGGTGGCCCTGGGCGGCTCGGTGATCGTGACCGTACCGACCGGGGACGCCGCCGTGATCGTCCGGGAGGCGCTGGGGCGGCTGCCGGCGGGGGCCCTCGTGGACGGTGCCCGGGTCCGGGAGGCGCTGCCCGCAGCAGGGGTGCTCGGACCGGCGGCGCTGTCGTACGCGTCCCCCGAAGGTTTTCGCCCGGTGGGAACGGGCGGGCCGGTGGTGGAGCAACTGCCGTCCTGTCACCCGGAGTTGCGGCGTCTGGAACAGTCGGCCGGTGACGATGACGCCGGAGAGGCCGCGCTGGACGAGATCACATCGCCCGCTTTCGTGGTCCGCGAGCACGGCCGGGTCGTCGCTGCCGCCGGTTATCGGACCTGGCCCGGCCGGACCGCCCACATCGGCGTGCTGACCGCGCCGACGGCCCGGGGGAGGGGGCTGGCGCGGGCGACGGGTTCGGCGACGGTCGCTCATGCCCTCGCCGCAGGACTGCTGCCGCAGTGGCGTGCGCGGCTTCCCGCCTCCCGGCGCGTCGCGGGCGCGCTGGGCTTCGAGGAATTGGGCTTCCAGTTGAGCGTCGAGATCGCCGGGGACCTGCCCGGGTGATCGGGCCGGCCCGGCCGCTGGTTCAGCCGCGCCCGACCGCGACGATCAAGCGGTCGGGCAGGCGGGGGTGGCTCTCGATGCCGGGTGCGGGCGGGGGCATGGCCATGACCCTGTCCCGGGAAAAGGCAACAGCTGTGGCTACGGCAGTGACGGCTGTGCGGGCCGGACCTCGTGGCCGGAGAGGAAGAGCCGCAACGAGCACTGGTCCTCGGCCTCGACGAACACCTGCTGCCCCCAGTGGGAGGTGAGGCGGTGCGCGACGTCGATCAGCCGGCGGCGCTCCTCGGGGGAGTACGCGGGGAACCTGACCCAGCCCCGGTCGGCGATCGTGTTGCCGAGCTCGCTGAACAACACAGTCCGCGCGCGCTGCTCCTCCTCGGCGGTGAGCGGCGTGGGACCGTCCTCCGCGGGCTGCCACCGGACGTTGTACAGGTCTCGGATCACTGGTCGCTCACAGATCGCTCGGATTCGGTCGAGTTCGTTCCGCAGAGGCTACTCGACGGTGCCGCACCGCAGACCGCCCCGCTCCCGCCGCCCCGGGCACGGGGACGGCGGGCGCGAGGGCCGCGGCCACGGGGACGACCGGCACGGGGCGGCGTTGTCACAGCCGTGCTGTAGAACGCTGCTGGCGGACACCGGCAGCGGGGTGGCCGTCGCCACGACCGGCGTGCCCCGGAGCGTCGAGGACCCCGGAGGCGTCGGGAGCCGCAAGAGCACCACCCCGGGCCCGTTCCCCCGGCCGCCCGGCCCGTACGCGGCCCCACCGAACAGGCCCTCCCCGGGCCACTTGGACACCAGCAAGGGAGCGACCAGGAATGACCGACCAGGACCCCATGACCACGGTCAACTCACCCGCCGGGTACCGCGTCATCACCGTCGAGGAGGCGGAGGAACGCTTCCGGATCTCCGACGGGATCGCCCACCCGTACGCAGATTTCGCCGACGAGCAGGAGATCCGGCTGTACGAGGGCGGGCTGCACGTCGCGGGGCACCTGAAACCGGAGGGCGACCAGGACTGGATCCCGTACAACACCGTCGTGGACGGTGACCTGACCGTCGACGGCGACCTGGACTGGTGGGACTACAGCAGCGGCAACTTCCTCGTCGTGACGGGCGACCTGCGGGCCCGGAACGTGTTCCTGTCCGGCTGCCCCAACACGCTGGTGCACGGCAACCTGGAAGTGACGGGTGGCGTCTGCGGATCGTACGGGGACGACGGCGGCATCCTCACGGTGCGCGGCGGCGTCCGCGCGTCGATCGTCATCGGCATGCTGTACTTCGGCCTGCACCTTGCCGAGCAGCCGCAGGCACTTCTCGTCGCCGACACCTACCGCACCAACCACCCGGTCGACTTCACCGAGGACGAACTGGACCGCATCCTGCTGCCCGAGCTGCTGGGCGAGGACGGCGAGGCCGAGGCACGGCTGATCGAGCGCGCCATGGCCGAGGGGCGACAGATACTGCGTGCCGGGGTGCGTCCGCGCCACGTCATGGCGCTGGAGGAACTGGACCTCCTGCTGGACCGGGCCGACGAGGTCACCGAACTCGACCTCTCCGGACGCGGGCTCCGCGGCTTCCCGGAGCAATTGCTCGCCTTCCCCCGACTGCGCGTCCTGTCCCTCGCGGACAACGCCGATCTCGGCGCCCTCGACCCACGCATCGGCGAACTCACCGCCCTGGAAGAACTCGACGTGTCGGGAACGGGGCTGACCGGTCTGCCCGAATCGATCGGCGCGCTCCACGACCTCCGGGTGCTGGACGTGTCCGGGAACCGCTTCACGCAGCTCCCCGAATCCCTCGGCGCCCTCGACCGGCTGGAGGTACTGCGCGCCGCGCACCTGACCTGCCGGCTCCCCGAGTGGATCGACCGGCTGCGCTCACTGCGTGAGCTGGACCTGTCCCGGCTGAACCAGGGGCCCTACTACTGCGACACGCTGGTCCCGTTCCCCGAGGCCGTCACCCGCCTGACGGGACTGCGCTCCCTCGACCTGTCCGACACCTGGCTGGAGTCCGTCCCCGACACACTGCTGGACCTGATCGCGCTGGAGGAACTGAACCTCAACTCCTGTTCGTCCGCCCGGCTGACCCGGCTGCCCGAGCTGGCCCGGCTGCCCCGCCTGCGGGTGCTGCGGCTCAGCGGCCACACCCCGTGGACCGGACAGCCCCCGGCCTCCAGGGACCTGCTCACCGGCATCTGGGACATCACGACGCTGGAGCACCTGGAACTCGACCGCTGGGGTCAGGAGACCTTCGAGGGGGAGAAGGTGCGCACCGCGTTCAGGGCCCTGCCCGCCGACGCCTTCGCCCGTACGCCGAACCTCCGCCACATCGACCTGGCGTTCAACGAGCTCACCACCCTTCCTGAAGCCTTCTTCGCCCTGCGCCACCTGGAGACCGCGGAGCTCCGGGGCAGCGGGCTCGACCGGCCGACGCTGGACCGGCTGCGCGCGACGTTTCCCGGCGCCCGGCTCGACCTGAGGGGCACCGGGGCCAAGGAGGTCGTCCACGACCCGAACTGGCAGGCCGTGCACGCCCTGGTCAAGGAAGGCTCCGCCAAGGGGGGCGAGGAGGCGGTCGCCGCCTACGAGAAGGCCATCGCGCTCTGCGTGCCGGGCGCGTGCTACTCCGATCACGACCAGCTCTACGCCCACTACGCCCTGGTCGACGTCCTGGGCGGGCTCGCCGACAACGCACCGGACGCCGACCGCCCCGCCCTGGACGCCGAACTCGTCCGGTACGCCGAACGGACCATGGCCCTGCTGCCCGACACGATCTTGCACTTCACCGACGAGGGCGCCTTCCAGGAGGAGGTCAGGCGCCGCACCGGCAACGCCCTGGCCTGGCACCTGCTGCGCATCGGCGAACCGGAGCGTGCGCTGGCCGCCGTGGAACAGGCGCTGGTCGAGGCCGAGGGACCGTCGCACGACTTCATCCACGACACCCGGATCCGTATCCTGCTCGCCCTCGGCCGCACCGACGACGCCTACCGGGTGGCCGACCAGGTCCTCACCCGCGACCCCGGCTTCGAGGACCTCGCCGACCTCGCGAACCTGCCCGAGTTCCAGCGGTGGCGGCAGGCCCAGCGTCTCGACAGGGCACTCGGAGACAGCCGCTGACCCCCGGCCCCCGGACCCCGCGCACCGGGAGAAACATTCACGAGGCGAGCGTCAGCCCCGTCACCTTCCCGCGGTTCCCGCCATCGCTCGGCCGGCCGTGATCCGCGGCGCGCGCACGGCGCTCAGACCCCCGTGGTGGAGCCGGGGCGCACGATCATCAGCACGACGACGACCGCCCACAACAGGTTGAAGACGCCCGTGATCATGGCCAGCCGCGCCGCCGCCGACCGCGTCGCCGCCGCGGTCGCGGTGACACCCCCGGCATCGGCACCGGCCCCGCCCCCGGCACCGATCCCGGGGGCGGTGTTCGCTTCTGCGGGACGGGCCAGCAGCCGCCCCTGTCCGGGCAGGATCACCAGCAACAGCAGGGCCGCCGCGGCGGCGGTCAGCACGACCGATGCCAGCAGCCAGGCGTCGGTCAGGACACCGAGCCGGGCGCCGGTGGCGGCCCCGAAGACCGGGACGGCGACGCCGAGAACGGTGTACCCCCGGCACACCCGGTGCAGGAGCGCCGCGGTGCGGACGTTCTGACCCTCCGGACCGCCGCCCTCGGCGTCCGGTTCCCGGATGAAGCGGGGGAACATCGAGGCCGCGACGGTGATCGGCCCGATCGCCAGGATCGCCGCCAGAACATGCACCGAGAGCAGGAGTTCGGTCATCGGAACCCTTCCGGATCGCCTGTCGATGGATTGCCCACCAACGAATTGCCACCAATGGATTGCCATCAACGGATTGCAACCGATGGGTTGCTCACCAATGGATTGGCTGTCTACCTATAGGTAGCACGCCCGTGCGCGCTTTGGGTAGGCTGCCTGACCATGAAGGCGAGTGCGGTACGCGGGCATCTGGACGGGCTTCTGCTGTCCGTGCTGGAATCCGGCCCGCTGCACGGTTACGCGGTCATCACCGCGGTTCAGGAGCGCAGCAACGGCGTGCTGGAATTGCGCAAGGGCACCATCTACCCCGCCCTCAACAAGCTGGAACGGCTCGGACTGCTGCGCAGTGTCTGGGAGTCCGAGGGCGAACGCCGTCGGCGCTGCTACGAACTCACCGACGCCGGCCGCCGCAGCCTGGCGGCGGAGCGGTCGGTGTGGAAGGAGTTCACGGCCGCCATCGGCGCCGTGCTGGAACCGGCCCCGGGCCCCGGACACGCGACGTGAGGACGCCGGGCGGTGACGCCGATCCCATCGAGTCCCGTGTCGCGGAACTGGCCGCGGCGCTCCACGGCCCCGCCCGGGTCAAGTCCCGGATGGTGACGGAGTTCCGCGAGGGGCTCGTGGACGCCGCCTCGGACCTTTCGCAGGGGCCCGAATCCGCCCGCGAGGCCGCCCGCCGGGCGGTGCACGAGTTCGGCACCGTGGCCGAGATCGCGCCGAGCTTCCAGCGGGAACTCACCATCGTCCAGGCCCGCCACACCGCCCGCACGGTCGCGTTGATCGCCCCTCTGCTGCTCATGTGCTGGTATCCGGCGCGAGCGTGGGGCGACTCCATGGGGCATCGACTGCCCGACCCGGTCCCGCTGCTGATCGCCCACCTGGGCGGCGTCGCGGTCTCGGCCTCGCTCCTGGCGGCGGCGGCCCTCGGTGTCACCGGCGCCCTCGCGCGCCGGTTTCCCACCCCGCACCGGCTGCCGCTCGTCGTCGCCTGGACCGCGACCACCACGGCGGTGACCCTGGGGGCAGGCGCCCTCACGCTCGCCCTTGCCTCGGTGCTCGCGACGGACTGGCCGTCGAGTCTGGTCGCGGGCGTGGTGGTCATCGTCTTCCACGCCAAGGTCGCCGCTTCGGCGCGAGCCTGTCGCGAGTGCGCCCGGCTGTCCGTCGCCGTCCCCTGCTGAGGTTCCGGCAGGAACACGGCACCTCGGCAGGGGTGTTCGGTCGGTTGCGGGTGCCGACGGGATTCGAACCCGTGGACGGTGGGGGGGCAGGCCCGCCCTGATCCCCGTCAGTCGGTGTGGGAGGGCCTTGCCCGCACCGATCGCAATGGGCCGCTCTGCCACAGCCCCGCAACCTGCGGGAACTGCGCAGTCCCGCTCCGGGAAGCGTAGAGGGACGGACCCGGCGGGGGCGAACCCTTTTGCGGGGCGTCCCCGCCGGGGCCGGGACCGGTCGCAGTGGGCCGGTCGCCGGGTGCCGGGCCGGACGTCACTCCTCGGCGGGAACGCTGCCGCGCACGGCCCCGGTGGCCCCGCTCGCCAGCATGGCCACCAGCCCGTTCACCTGCTCGCGCGGGTCCGGCGCGCCGGGCCAACCGGTCATCAGGAGATGGTGAACGGCTCCGACCAGCGCGAGCGCGACAGCGGCCGTGTCGGTGCCCTTCGCGATGCGGCCGAGGCGCTGTTCGGCGTCCAGGTAGCGTGCGATCGCCTCCTGCACGGCCGAGAACCCCGGTGCCCCGCCCTCCAGTTCCTGGCGTATCCGGAGGGCGGCGGCCGGGCGCGTCATGGCCAGACCGGCGATCACGGGGCCACCGGATTCGAACAGCGCGGTCGCGACGCCCATGAGGTTCGCCGCCACCGTGTCCGAGCCCGCCAGGCCGGGCAACTCCTCGGCCAGCCGCGCGGTGCGCGCGAACCTGTCCAGGCACAGCTCGGCGACGAACTCGTCCAGCCCGGCGAAACGGGCGTGCAGCATGCCTTTGGCGCAGCCCGCCTCGGTGGTGATCGCCCGGCTGGTCAGGGCGCCCGGCCCGTCCCGTTCCAGTACGCGTTCCGCGGCGGCGAACAGCCGCTCCCTGACGTCGGGCATCGCCACTCCACGCGGTGACATGAGCCCCTCCCGATGTTGTCGCCGTCCGCCCCGGCCGTTTTGGGGATTGCCGGTATGGGCGTGTGCCCATACCGTATGGGCGCACGCCCATCATAGGCTCGCCCACCGGCGCCCGACAGGAAGGCATCCGATGCGCAACGTCGTCAACACCGAACAGGCTCAGGCGTGGAACGGCTACGAAGGCATGTACTGGGCCCGCAACCAGGACCGTTGGGACGCCGTGAACGCGGGCTTCGACCAGCCGTTGCTCACCGCCGCGGCCATCGGCGGCCACGACCGGGTGCTCGACGTCGGATGCGGATCGGGGCGGACGACGCGGCTCGCCGCGCGCCGGGCGGTGAACGGACGGGCCCTCGGCATCGACCTGTCGGGCCCCATGCTCGAACGCGCCCGTGCGAGCGCCGAGCGGGAGGGCCTCGGCAACGTGGCGTTCGAGCACGCGGACGCCCAGGTCCACCCCTTCGGACCCGGCACCTTCGACGCGGCGGTCAGCCGTTACGGGGTGATGTTCTTCGCCGACCCCACGGCCGCGTTCGCCAACATCGGAAGCGCCCTGCGCCCCGGCGGCCGACTGGCGTTCGTCTGCGCCGCGGACGCCGTCCTCAACGGGTGGGTGCGGGCCATGGCGGCGCTGCGGGACCACCTGCCCCTCGGGGACTTCGGGGCGCCGGGACGCCCCGGGATGTTCTCCCTGGCGGACCCGGACCGCATCCGCGAGGTGCTGTCCGGAGCCGGTTTCGTACGCACGGCTCTGCGACGGGTCGAGGCGTACGGGGACTGGGGGCGGAACGCCGAGGAAGCGGCGGCCTTCCTCCTGGGCACCGGACCGGGGCGCCATCTGACCGGTCAGGTGTCCGAGGAAACCCGGGACCGCGCCCGCGAAGCACTGGAGGAGCACCTGCGCGACCACGAGGAGAACGGGTCGGTCCGCCTGCTCAGCACCGCCTGGCTGGTCACCGCGACCCGCCCCGAATGACCGCCCCCGCTCCCGGCCGGGAGCCGGGGCGGACGCGTACGACCGACAACGGGGGCCGGGGCGCGGACCGCGTCGGCCGCCGCGGTGACCGGGCCGGAGCCGCCGGGGCGGGGCCGCCCGGCCGCGTGGGCACCGAGCGCCACCGCCTGCGGGCGGCAGGCGCGGGCGCTCAGTCCGGTCGGGTCGTGGCGTACGCCTCGATGGCGTCCCGCTGGTACGCGGCCAGGCCCGGCGCGATCGACTCGTACGCCGCACGCCACTGCTCGTTGTCCACGCAGGAGCGCCCGATCGCGCGGTACTCCTCGGCGGAGACCGCCCGGAGCCCGGTCAGCGCCCGGTACTGGGCGTCGATCTCGGCCTGCACCGGGGAGGCGTCGGCGGGCACGCCCGCGACCAGCAGCTCGGCCAGCCGGATCATCTGCGCCGTGCGCTCGCGGTGCCCGGTCTCGATCCGGTCCTCGCTCATCGTCGAGGTGTACCGCGCGATGTCCTCGGCCAGCCCGGGGAAGTCCCGCAGGCTCTCCCCGTACTGGGCGGGCCGGATGCCCTCGAAGAGGTTCTCGGGTCGGTTGATGGTGGTCATGGCTCTGTCGTCCTTCCTGGACTGCTCCAGTTCGGCGATCGTGCGGGAGACGGTGTCGGCCAGGGCGCCGAGCCGGTCGCGCTCGGCGAGCAGGCGACGGTGGTGACCTCGCAGGGCCTCCACCTCGTCGACCTGCTCGGCCAGGATCTCGCCGATCCCGGGCAGTCCCAGGCCCAGTGCCCGCAGCACGAGGATCTGCTGCAACCGCAGCAACTGGCCCTCCTCGTAGTAGCGGTGGCCGTTGGCGCCGATCCATGCGGGCGGCAGCAGCCCGATCTCGTCGTAGTGCCGCAGGGTCCGGGCCGTCACGCCCGACATCCGGGCGACCTCCGCGGTGGACCAGGCCATCGCTGCCTCCGTCTCCCTCACGAGTGCTTCGCCGGGCCGGTTTTTCCGGCCCTGGTCAGGACGGTAGAAGCTTCCGCTGCGGCAGTTTCAAGCCCCGAGCCCCGGGCCCCGTGCCGCGCACCTCGGGCTCCGAGGCCGGGGGCGTCGCCGCCCCGGCCTCCGTTCGTGGTCCCCGCTCACCAGTCCCGGGTGGCGATCAGCTCCTCCACGTCCGCGTCCGTGAACCCGTAGGCCGTCGCCACGAGCCAGAAACTCTCGGCTATGTCCTCCCGTGCGACGGTCTCGATCTCGCTTCCCGCCGCCTCGAACTCGCTCTCCAGGAGGTTGAACTCCTCCGTCGCCGCCTGCGTGAGCACGTACAGGGCCGGCAGGTCCGCGGGCTGCTCCGCCTCGATCCGCTCGCACAGCCGCAGCAGGATCGCCCTGCCCTTGTCGACGACGTGATCCGGGAAGTACTCGTCCGCGTACATCTGGTGCAGGAAGGAGTCCTCGGTCACTTGCTGGTTCGTGATCGGCATGGCGCCTCGTTCGCTCGGTGGGGTCCGACGCGCCGATCATGCACCACCCCACTGACAGGCCGGTCCCGTCGTGCTCGGGACGCGGGGGCGGCCGCGAGCACCTCGCGGAGCCGGGACGCGTATGCGGCGGGATGGGTGAGGTTGCCGTTGTGACCGCCGGGGAACTCCGCCGGGTCGGCGCCGAGGAGGGCGGACAGCTCCCGGGCGCAGCGGTGGTCGAAGACGGTGTCCGGTGTGGTGCGGCCGAGGGCCGGAACGACCCGGACCTCCGTCTCCCGCAGCGCGGCCACCCGTTCGGCACTCAGGGCGTCGTCGAGGACCGCGGTGAAGTCGTGGGTGAGGAAGAAGTCGAAATTGGCGATGCGCCGGGGCGTCAACGGCTGTGCGGTCAGGCCGGGTTCCGCGTCCTGGGCGGCGAGGTCGATGCCGAGGACCCGTGCCACCTCCCCGAAGGTCGCGTTCAGCCCCCGGCTCGCGTAGAGCCGCTGGATGCCGGCGAGTTCGCGTTCGTGGTGGGCGCGTTCGGCGGCCGGCAGCAGCCGGGGGGCCACCGGCTCGTGCGCGATCAGGGTGAGCGGCCGTTCGGGGTGTTCGACGGCGAGGTGGAGCCCGATGACGGCGCCGAGGCTGAGGCCCAGCATGGCGACCGGCCCATCGGTGAGTTCGGCGAGCAGCCGGTGGACGTCGTCGGCGTGCCGGGCGAGGGTGATCGGGACCGTCGGGTCGGTGCGGACGCTGCGCGACAGTCCCCGGCGGTCGTACGTCACCACGGTGTGGTCGGTGACGAGGCGGCCGACCAGGTCGATGCTGCGGCGGGCGTCGCCCTCGCCGCTCTCCGAGACGAGTAACAGCGGACCATCGCCCCGGACTTCGTAGTACAACTCGGCCCCGGGCACGGAGAGCGTGGCGTTCCGGACTGTGGTCATGTCGTCCTCCTCTGGGTGCGGCCGCCGTGGCGGCGGTCACACCCACAACATAACCAATCACTTTAGATGCATTGAAATGGATGGGTTGGGGGTGGCTGGTTATGGGCTCAGGAAAGGGACTGGCGGGCCCACCGTCGGCGCCGCGGAAGCCTCGGTGGCGGGCCCGCCGGTTTCGACAAGGCTCTCCACCGGAGGGGGGACGAGGTGGAGCGCACGGGCACGCACTCAAAGGCTTCCGGGCGGCATCGACCAGATGTGACAAGCGCGTCTGTGTCTTCCATGGCCCGGTCGTCGTTGTCACGATTCGGCTGTGGCTGCATTCCTGATCTGCCGGCAGTCCTCAGCCCCGGCTGATCAGTTCCGTGTATCCGGCCGCGTCCAGGAGCCCCGTCACGCTTGCGGGGTCATTCGGTCGCAGCTCAACGAACCAGCCTTCACTGAAGGGGTTCGAATTGACCAACTCGGATTGGGCGTCAAGGACGTCGTTCACCGCAAGGACCTCACCGTCGAGGGGGGCGTGGATGCTCACGGTGGACATCGTTGCCTCCACCTCGCCCATCTCGTCCCCGGCGGGCACCTCCTCGCCCACTTCCGGGAGTTCGACGAAGACCATCTCTCCCGGGCGCTCCACGCGGTAAGCCGTGATGCCGACCTTGACGGTGCGATCATCCATCCTGCTCACCCACAGGTGATCTTCGGTGTACATGTAGCCGTCGGGAACCATCGTCTCTCCGTTCGTTTACTGCGGTGATCGGATCGCCGTCTGTCCTGAATGGCAGAGTTTTCCGCTTTGGCCGAACGAGTGGCTTGAGCAAGAGGACACGGCTCCGCACCGGCGGCATCTGCCCGACTGACGGCGTTGTCGGCCATTGAAGGCCGGGGCCGGAGCCGTGTGGCTGAGAACCCGAGCTGCTGACTGGGGATGGTGGTTCGGCTGCTGGTGAACGCCAATCTCCGGCGGGACCCATCCGCATATCCTCCGGACATGGTTGATCAACGCTCGGTCGACGTCGGCGAGGTCCGGCTGGCTTATCAGATGTCGGGGCCTGCGGATGCTCCGCCGCTCGTCCTGTTGCACGCGCTGGGCGAGGATGCCACCGACTGGGAGGCGGTTGTGCCCGCCCTCGCCCGGAGTCGAAGGGTGTATGCCCTCGATCTTCGCGGTCACGGCCGAAGCGACTGGCCGGGGGCCTACTCACTCGAACTCATGCAGGCCGATGTGCTCCGGTTCCTGGATGCACTGGGACTTGGACCAGTGGATCTGATCGGGCACTCCATGGGCGGGATCGTGGCCTACCTGGTCGCGGAGGATCATCCGCAGCGGGTGAGCCGGCTCGTCCTGGAGGATGTGTCGGTCCCCCGTCCCCGGGAGCCGAGCACCCCGGCCAGGCCGGACGGCGCCCCGACCTTCGACTGGGAGATGGTGCCGGCCGTCAGGCGGCAGATCGACCAGCCCGATCCCAAGTGGCTGGAGCGACTCGGCCGGATCACCGCCGAGACCCTCGTGCTCGCCGGCGGCCCGCACAGCCATGTTCCCCAGGACGGTGTCGCCGAGCTCGCCCGCCGCATCCCCGGCGGGCAAGTGGTCACCATCCCGGTGGGACACCTGATCCACCACGCAGCGCCGGAGGCGTTCACCGAGGCGGTTTCGGCGTTCCTGGAGGAAAACTTCCGCCCTGCACGCCAAGCATGAGCGGGGTCACAGGCCGTGACGTGGGGACGGCCGCACGGGTTCTTCGAGTGTGACGAAGAAGTGGGCCCGTGCGGCTTTGTCCCATCCTGCCTTCACCGGCGTCTCGCGTGCACATCTCGGCGGTTTGATCGAGGAGTTGGCCGGGCCGTGGCAGGTCCGGCGGGAATCGGCATTGCATCAGCGGCGGGGAGGGAAGCGTCACCGTGCCGCCGGGGCCGGCCGCAAGCACGAGCTGGTGTTCAGTGCCCGGGTGCTGGTCGCCCTGGTCCACCTGCGCACTCGGCTCCCGCACGCCGCGCTCGCCGTGCTGTACAGGGGTTACCGGGATCTGGCGAACGAGTTCCCCGAACAGGTCGGTGCGCCGCCGAAGAAGCCGAAGGAAGACGCCCCGCTCGGTGACCAGTACGCCTGGCGTGAGCACCGGCGCCGCCAGTCCTCGGCGCGGATCTGCGTCGAACACGCCAACGCGGAGCACAGGCAGTGGCGGCCGGTGCAGCGCTTCGTCGGCCGCCGCGAGCACCACCCGGCCACGCACCGGGCCATCGCCGGCCTGCTCTCCGACCGAGCCGCCCAGCGGCCCACCCGCCGCGAACCGAGCACCGAACTCGTGCCCGTCAGTCCACGGTCCCGGCCGTGGACGTCGCCGTCACGGCCCTCCGGTTCCTCCTGGTCGGCGCCCCGGTCCACGCGGGCGGTCTGGTCGCCGTCATGGCCCTGGCCAACGAACTGGTCCTCGGCGCCGCCCCGCCGGAGCGTGCGGGTTCCGCCGCGGCCGTCCTCGAATCGGGCCAGGAACTGTGCGGGGCCCTGGGCATGGCGATCCTCGACTCCATCGGCGCGGCGGTCTACAGCCGTGACATGGCCGAGGCCCTGCCGGCCGGGGTGCCGGACGCCGGCGTGGTGCGCGAGTCCCCGGGCGGCGCGACGGCGATGGCGGCCCGGCTCCGGCCGGTCCGGCGGACGCCGTGCTGACGGCCGCGCGCGATCTGCCGGAGACCGGTCCTGGCCTCCGGGTTCCGGGCCCCGGGTTCAGGGCTTGGGACCCGGGCCGGGGCCGCGGCGCAGTGCGCGGGAACACCAGCCGATGACCGCGGCGTTGACCACCGCCCCGAGGGCGATGGCGAGGACGAGCATCGCGGCGTGGTCCGGCAGCACGAGCAGTACGAGACTGACCGGGGCGGTGGCGAGCAGCGGGATGACGCCCGCCATCGACTCGCCCGAGCTGTCGTAGACGCTCACCACCACGGCCCACACGGTCAGGACGGCACAGATCGCGAGGTACACGAGGGCGACGACATCGCCGAGAACGTGACGCAGACGGTGGAGAAGGGATCGGCCGGAACCGGTCATGGCGGTGAACTCCTCGGTGTGGTGGATGCGGTACGGGAACTCCCCGACGCCGACGCCGACGCCGATGCCCAGCGCCGATGCCGCCCTTGCCCTCGGCACCGGGCGTCGATACCGGCGCGGGGGTCGGTGGGCGGGCCGTCAGGAAGGGCCGCCGGGCGGGTTCGGGCGGGCGAGGCCGAGGTCGTACGCGAGGATCGTCGCCTGCACCCGGTCGCGCAGCCCGAGCTTGCGCAGCACCGCGTTCACATGGGACTTCACGGTGCCGATCGCGATGCCGAACTCCTCGGCGATCTCCGCGTTGTTGAGCCCGGAGGCGACCATGGTGAGGACGGACCGCTCCCGGCCGGTCAGGCCGTCCAGCTCGCGCGGACCGGTCCCGGCCCGGAACCCGCCGCCCGCCCCGGACGCGTAGTGGCCGATGAGCCGCCGGGTCGCGGACGGGGCGAGCACGCTCTCGCCGGAGGCCACCACCCGGATGCCGTCCAGCAGCTCGGCGGTGTGCACGTCCTTGAGCAGGAAGCCGGAGGCCCCGGCGCGCAGCGCGTCGAACACGTACGCGTCGAGGTCGAAGGTGGTCAGCACCAGGACCCGGCACGCGTCCTCCCGGCCGGTGATGATCCGGGTGGCGGCGATGCCGTCCATCCCGGGCATCCGGACGTCCATGACGACCACGTCGGGCCGCAGCTCCTCGGCGAGACGCACCGCGGCGGCGCCGTCGCCCGCCTCACCGACGACCGTCATGTCCTCCTCGGCGTCGATCACGGCGGCGAACGCCGCCCGTACGACGGCCTGGTCGTCGACGACCAGCACACTGAGACTCATCGTTCCCTCGCACCGGGGCTCATCGCTCCCGCTCCTCGTCGTCCTGTTCCGGAACCCGCATGCCACCACCGGCCAACGATCCGTTCCCGGCCGGTCCGTTCCCGGAGAGTGGCAGCCGGAGACGGATCGTGCCCGGTGGGCCGGTGGCCAGTGTGCCGCCGAGTGCCGCGACCCGCGCCGCCAGACGCTCCCGCACGGCGGGGCGGTCGGTCCGGGGCACCCCGGTGGCCGTGAGCGTCAACGCGTCGCCGTCCGTGTCGACCTCCAGCACCGCGGGCTCCTCGCCGCCGGTCGTGAGCACCGTCTCGGCGGCACGGTAGGCGGCCAGGTCCACCTCGGTGGGCAGCCGCTCCGGCACCCGGTCGGTCAGCCGCACCTCGACGTCACGGCCGGTGGCCCGGCACTGGTGGGCGAGCAGATCGAGGGCCTGGAGGGTGGGCTGCGGCCGCAGCCCCGGACCCGTCCCGCCCTCCCGTACCGTGTCGAGCAGGGCGCGCATCGCGGCCAGGGCCTCCCGGGCGCGCTCGGCGGTCGCCTCCAGCCGGCCCGCCTCCGCCTCCGCGACCACGTCGGCGGTGCGCGCCAGCACGGTGGTCTCCAGCCCGGCGGCGATCCGGCGGCGCTCGGCCCACGCGTCCCGGACGGCCTCGCCGGTCCAGGCGGCGAGGCGCTCCTCCCGCACGTTCCGGGCGGCCCGGTCGCGCCGCCCGCGCAGGGCCCCGCCCCACCGGGCCGCGCCGACCGCGGCCGACGTCGCGGCGAGGGCCCACCCGAGGACCGCCCAGCCGGGAAGCGTCGTACCCCGTTCCAGCACGGCGGCGACCGCGGCCCCCGCGTGTACCGCCACGGCCGCGAGCGGACCGGCCCGCAGCACCATGCGCGGGCGGCGGGCCGCCGCGGGGGACGGACCGACGGCGGGGGACGGGGCGGCGGTACGGGCCGCGTCCGCGGCGAGCGCCGCGCAGGTGGCGAGCATGCTCAGCACGGGCGGCAGGACGACCGGCCCCGTGTAGTCGCCCGCGGCCATCGCCACCGGCCAGAGCGGGGCCAGGACCAACAGGGCGGCGAGGGCGGCACGGGGCGCCCGGCGCGACCACAACAACGCGACCGCCTGTGCCGCGGCCAGCAACGCGAAGAACACCCCCGCGGACACCTGCGCCCCGCCCGGCACGGGCTCCGCCCGGACGACCAGCACCGGGAGCAACGGTTGCAGGCACAGCCCCGCGGCGGCCGTCACCTGCGCCAGGCGGTAGCGCCGCGACGCGGACCGTTCCACCGGGGCGGCGGTCCGGCCGGGCAGGACCGCGCGCACCTCCCAGCCGCCGTCCGCCGTCGGCCCACTGGTCAGCGTGCCACCGGCCTCCCGGGCCCGGGACCGCAGGAAACCCTGGCCGCGCCCCGAGCCGAGGCCCGTCCCGTGCACCGGTGAACCGGCGGGCGGTGCCGCGCTGGTCACCACGACCTCCGTACGGGCGTCGCCGTACCGGCACCGCACTTCTGTGCGCGCGCCGGGCGCGTGCCGCGCCACATTGGTCAGCGCCTCGCGCACGATGCCGTGCACCGCGTCCGCGAGGGCGCCGTCCGGCAGCGGGTCGATCTCGCAGTCCACCCGCTGGTCCAGCCGCCGGAATCCCGCGACGAGGTCCAGCAGCCGTTCCTCCGGCGACGGCAGCTCCTCCCGCGAGGGTGCCGGGGACCGTACCGCTCCGAGCGCCCGGGTCACCTCGCGGCCGGTTTCGGCCGCGAACTCCAGTGCCTCGTCGGCCAGTTCGGGGCGACGGTCGCGCAGCCCGAGAGCCGCTCCCGCCGTGACCACCACGGCCGTCAGATGGTGGGCACTGACGTCGTGCAACTCCCGTTCCATACGGCGCCGTTCGGCCGCCGGGAGCCGATGGCGTTCGGTCTCGGCACGGTTCAGCGCCTGTTCGGCCGCCCGCCTCGCGCGGCGGTTCCGTCGCGCCAGCAGACCGAGGCCGCAGGCGACGACGTACAGCAGTGCGGTCAGGACCAGATCGAGGCCGTTGCGGTCGCTGAGCCCGTGCAGGCCGAGACCGTGCCACGACTGCCAGACGGCGAGCGTCACGACACACAGCACTGTGGTGAAGGCGTCGCGCTCGACCGCGACGGTGAACAGGGCCAGCGCGACCCCCGCGGTCCCGAGCACCGCCACTGCCCCGGCGGGCAGCGGACCGGCCCCCAGCGCACAGGCGGCGGCGACCAGGACGAGGGCGGCCACCGGGCGGGTACGGCGCAGGGCGAGCGCGGCCGCCACCGGGCCGGCGACCAGGGCCGCCACGAGAAGGGCGGACGCGGACGGAACGGCTCCGCGCACCAGCCCGGCACCGGGCCACACCACCGCCTGGGCACAGATCAGCAGGACCGGGAGCAGCCGGTCGTCGGTTCGTTTCATGACGGAACCAGGCTATGTCCGCAGGTGAGGGGCTCGTCTCCGGCTGGAGACGGATTCCGTTCCCGCCCCGCCTCTATCTCCGGTTGGACACGGCAATCATCCCGCGGTGCGAGGCCCGCGGGGAGCTCCGGACCCTAGGCTCGACCCCATCGGACCGACCGCATCGGCGCCAGATCGCACCGGAGAACGAGCGAGTCCCGAAAACGAGCGAGCCCGGAGAACGAGAGAGCCCGGGAAGCGAACGAGTACCGACCCTTCCACCGCATCCGGAATTCAGAAGGAACCCCCATGTCCAAGCGCATTCTCGTGTCGTCCCTCATCGGCGCCACCGCTCTCGGAGCGGTGGCCGCAGGCGGCCTCGCCATGGCGTCGACCACCACGGCACCGACCCTGAAGAACGGCTCGGCCCGCTACACGGCCCCGTCCGCTGCCGCCCCGGGCACACTCGTCTTCACCGTCGACGTGAGCGACGATTCGGGCGTTCGTGGCCTCAAGGCCCTTTTCTGGCCCGCGAGTTCGAAACTGGACCCGACCGAGGCGGAGCTCCGTTCCGTGGAGGACGCCACATGCCTGCGCACCACGGCCGATACGTCCCACTGCACCTACACACTGCGGATCACCGAGGAGGAGGCGGCCGAGGCGGCCACCGGCACCTGGTACGTATCGGCACTGGCGACGGCCGAGGACGGCGACACGACGTTCGTACCCCGTGCCGACGCCTTCGAGGTGCCCGAAGGGCCGGCCGGTGCCCACCGCTGAGCCCCGGCGCCTTGCCCCGCGCAGCCCGTACGGGGAAACCTAGAATCGCCGCATGACCTGGAGCGAGGCGGAGTACGTCGAGTACCTGCGGAGCGAGCGCCGCAGCTATGCGTGGGTGATGCGGCGGTACGGCGACCGGACCCTGGAGAGGGCCTGGGCGGAGGCTCTGGACTGGTACCCCTACGAACCGGCCGACGCTCCGTTCCGCGGACTGGTCTTCCACGACGAGTCGTGGCACTGGGCGATGCTGGCGATTCACGGGGACCGGTACACCGTGGACCATCCCGAGCTGGCCGACCCGCCGGCCGAGTACCGGGCCCTCGGGTGAACGCCCGACCATCGCAGGGGTTTCGTCCCCGAGGACGTGGGGCCCGCGTCCCGGGGCGGTGAAGGGGCGCGTCTCAACGCACGGTCTCGGGGGAGTTCTCCCCGGGCAGCGTGCGCAGGGCCCGGAGCGGTGACAGGAAGTTCGGGAGGAAGCTCAGCGTCATACCACCCGCGCCGATCCACAGCGTGGCCGTCGCCCCGAGCGCGGAGCCCGAGAGTCCGCCCAGCAGCCCGCCCAGGGGGATGCCGCCCCAGGACACGAACCGGACCGTCGCGCTCATCCGGCCCAGGAGGCGGTCCGGTGTGAGGGCCTGCTGGAAACTGGACTGGGCCACCACGCGGACGACCCCGCCCAGCGAAAGGGCCGCGAGTCCGGCCGCCGCCGCGTACACGCTCCAACCGGGCCGCGCCAACGGCATCAGGGCCGTCAACGGGCAGGTGACCAGGGGTGCGAGCCATACCACGGGGCCCTGCCCGAACAGCTTCGAGAGCCTGGTCGCCAACAGTGCGCCCAGCAAAGCGCCGCATCCCATCCCCGACAGGACGAGCCCGATGCCGAAGGACCCGAGGCCCAACTCCTTCTTCAGGAAGACCAACAACATGGTCTGGTACATCGCCAAGGAGAGGTTGAACACCACGTCCCCCGTCATGGTCGCGCGCAGGACGGGATGTCCGAGGACGAACTTCATCCCTTCCCCGACGTCCTGACGCAACCGAGGGCGCTGACCACCGGTCTCCGGCTTCTGCTCGCGCTTCCGGATGCGGAACGCGAGGAGACCCGATGCGGCCATTCCCACCGAACTCACCAGGAGCGTCGCGGGGGCTCCGATCCAGCCGACCAACGGGCCCGTCGTCGCCGGGCCGCCGATACTGGTCACCGAGCGTATCGCCGAGAGTTTCGAGTTCCCCTCGACGAGATTCCCGCGCCCCACCAGATGCGGCAGATAACTGATGTGGGCGACGTCGAAGAAGACCGTCAGCACCCCATGGGCCAACGCGACCGCGTAGAGCCACGGCATCGTCAGCAGACCGGTCCACCACGCCACCGGTACCGTCAGGAGGATCAGCGACCTCGCGGCGTCGGTGCCGATCATCACCGAGCGCTTTCGCATGCGGTCCACCCACGCCCCGGCCGGCAGCCCGACCAGGAGCGAACCCACCGTGGTCATCGCGGTCAGCAGGCCCATCCGGAACTCGTCGGCGTCCAGGGCCACGAGCGCGACCAGGGGCAGCGCGAGGAAGATGACCCGGTCGCCCAGCTGTCCGAGCGCCGTGGCCGCGAACAGCCGCCCGAAGTCCGGATCGCGCAGGAGACCGGGCCAGGAAGAATTTTTCATGCACATCACCTGCTGTCGAATGTCGTCGAACTCGGATTTCCGCTCCGGCAGGGGGGCATTCGGCGGATGTCCCCGCCCGACGCCCCCGATGCCCCGGCCGATGCCCCCGTTCGATGGCTTCGTCCGATGTCTCCGCCCGACGCAGCGGCTACGACCGGTCGATCCCGAACTCGTAGGCCACTTCGCGGCGCACATCGGGGATGACGATGTCGGCGGTCTCCACCGGCCGCCCGTCGGTGTCGTAGATGATCCGTTCGATCCGGAGCACCAGGTCCCCGACGCCGATCCCCAACAGGTTCGCCTGGGCCCGGCTGGCGCGGGCAGGGCGCGGCAGTTCGACCACGGTCTCGACGACCACACCGATGGAACGCATCCGCTCGACCACGCCCTTGCCCGCGAGGGGCCCCATCTCGGGCAGCATGACCGGCGTTCCGTCCGTGAGGGCCATCGGCTCCCACGATTCGGAGAGCTGGACGGGCTGCCCGTCGGCGAGGAACTCGTAGTGCGTGTGGACGCAGAGGTCCCCGGGCCCGATGGCGAGCCGCTCGGCGATCGTCCCGGGAGCGGGGACCCGCACCTGGCTGTGCGCGTCCCAGGCACCGGCCCTGCCCCGCTCCTTCATACCGGTGAGGCAGGGCGGCCCGCCCCGGCGCCCGAGGTGGCGCGAACGCACCATTCGCAGGCGCTCGCGAGGCGTGCGGACGTAGGTGCCCGAGCCCGCGCGCCCTTCGAGGAGTCCCGCGACGATCAGGCCGTCCACGGCCCGCTGCACGACGTTGCGCCCGACCCCGTACTCCTCGGCGAGTTTTGCCCGGGACGGCAGACGCTTTCCGACTGCCCACTCCCCCGCGAGGACCCGGGCGCGCAGCGCGTCGGCCACTGCGAGGTACGGGGCCTCTCGGGGCATGGGCGCTTCTCCGTTTTCTCGACGGTTTCCCGTCGGTTCCTCGTTGGTTCCGCGTCGGTCCCGTCGGTGGTTCGGGCGACGTCGGCAAGCTACTGCACCGGCCGAAAGCTACTGGAGCAGAAACACGCTCGGTGCGCGGGCGCCCGTCGGTGGGAACATGCCGGTACCTGCGGCAACTCGGCTCATGACCCGGAGAGTTGGCGCATCCGTTCCGGGCCGGGTGGTGGCGGGCGGTGGGTGCCATGGAAACCGGGTGTCCGGTCAGGTGTCAATGACGGGGCATAAGGCCCCGGCGGGGCCGGGACGGACGGCACGACGGCCGACGCGCGCAGCCATGTATGTCCCGGTCGGGGCGTGGGGCGACGTATCCGCGTATGGCCGGCGGCCGGCGCGGGGCCGCGTATGCCCCGGCCGCGTGCGGGTCCTCGGTCGTCAGTCGGTTGCGGTCGACTCCGCGCGTGCTCGTCGTCGGAAGCCGGTAGGGGTCTCGGCGGTGCGGTGCCGGAAGAAGCGGGTGAAGACCGTGGTGCCGGGGAAGCCGAGCCGGTCGGCGATCGCGTGGGCGGGCAACCGGGTGTGCACGAGCAGCCGCTTGGCCTCCAGGACCAGACGGTCGTCGATCAGTGCCTTGGCGCTGCGTCCGACCGCCGCGTTGCTGGCCCGGGTCAGCGAACGGACGCTGTAACCGAGCATGGCGGCATAGTCCTGGACCTGGTGGCTGTGCGCGAAGTCGCTCTCGACCGCGGCCCGGAAACGGCGGAAGGTCTCGTCGCCGGCGGCCTGTTTCCGATGCCCGCCCGGGAGGTGGGACAGCCGCAGCACGAGGACCGAGAGCAGATGACGTACGACCTCGACATGGATTTCCAAGGGCAGGTCGCGCGGCCGGTGGTACTGGTCCTCCAGCAGTTCCAGGGTTCGCTCCACCGGCTCCGCCGCACCGGGCGCGGGTGACAGGGGGAGCCGCCAGGCCCTGCGGTCCAGCCGGGCCCCGTCGACGGTGCCCCCGTTCAGGAAACTCGCCTGGAACAGGACCACCGCCGCGTCCGTGTCCGGGTTCGTGGGCGCCGGGGACAGGCCCTCGCCGCTCTTCCGGGGGCCGGTGCGGTCCGCTGCAGGCCGGAGCAGGAAGAGCTGGCCCGGGCGGACCCACAGCCACGATCCGCTCTCGACGACGCAGTCGGTGGTGTCCACCGAGCAGGGCAGCCGGCCCGAGCGCACGGTCACCAGCAGATGGAACGCCAGGCGCACGGGCGCGGGCGTGTCCGCCTCGACACCGAGCCGCCGGATCCGGGCCGTGAGGCCGGGCAGATCGGTGACCTCCACCCCGGGAGGGCCGCCGGGAGTGGCCGGGAACGGAAAATCCGAGAGCTCGTCAAGCTGTCCGTTTCTGCTCATACCGCGTCCGAGTCTATCCCGCCCCCTCTCTCTCGTACCCCTAGCGTGAACAGGGAAGACGCGGTGCATCCGGCGCGCGTCAGCCATGGGGCGACCTTGCCCGGCAGGGTCGTCGCCGTGGATTCGCACGACTGATATTGCGCATGTCCGTCCGGGCTGTGCGGAGGAGAGGGACGGGGCGTATGCGACTGATCGTGGGCATGACCGGGGCCACCGGAGCGGTGATCGGGCTCGGGCTGCTGGAGCGCCTTGCCGCGGACCCGCGGATCGAGACGCATCTGGTGCTCAGCCGCTGGGCGCGGGCCACGGTCGAGCTGGAGACGGGCCGGTCGGTCCGCGAACTGTCCGAACTCGCCGACGCCACGTACGGCCCGGACGACCAGGGAGCCGTCATCTCCTCCGGGTCGTTCCGCACCGACGGCATGGTGATCGCGCCGTGCAGCATGAAGACGCTGGCCGGGATCCGCACAGGTTACGCGGACGGCCTCGTGGGCCGGGCGGCGGACGTCGTGCTCAAGGAGGGCGGGCCGCTGGTCCTGGTACCCCGGGAGACCCCGCTGAACGAGATCCACCTGGAGAACATGCTGGGACTCGCGCGGATGGGGGCGCGCATCGTTCCGCCAATGCCGGCGTTCTACAACCATCCCCGCACCATCGACGACCTCGTCGACCACATGGTGGTCCGCATCCTCGACCAGCTCGGCGTCCCCGTGCCCGACGAGCACCGGTGGAACGGCATGCGCGCCGCGCGCGCCGACCGCACGCCCCGTCCCCACTGATCCGCCCCGAGGCCCCGCCCTCGGAGGCTTTGTCCCCGTCCCCGTCCCCCGTGTCCCCGTCCCTGTTCTCGGGGGCTCCGTCCGCATCCCCAGAAGGAACGACCATGTCCCAGAACACTCCGGCCCTCGACTTCCGGGCCTTCGTCGAACGGCTCCTCGCCGACGGCGACGCGGTGGCGATCGAGCAGCCCGTGGATCCGCACCTCGAAGTCGGCGCGGTGACCCGTCGCGCGTACGAGACGGGAGCGCCCGCGCCGCTGTTCACCGCGCTGACCGGCGGCGCCCGCGGCCACCGGATCCTGGGAGCCCCGGCCGGGCTCGGCGACCCCCGGCAGGGCACCGCTTACGGCAGGCTCGCCGCCCACTTCGGACTGCCGCGCACCGCCACCCCGCGGCGGATCGTGGAACACCTGGTCCGTGCCATGCACGCCGACCCGGTCGCACCCGTCGAGGTCCCCACCGGCCCCTGCAAGCAGAACGTGTACACCGGCGACGCGGTGGACCTGGAACGCTTCCCGGTGCCACTGCTGCACCAGGAGGACGGCGGACGGTACTTCGGCACCTACGGCTTCCACGTGGTGCGGTCCCCGGACGGCGGGTGGACCAGCTGGTCGGTGGCCCGCACCATGCTGCGCGACCGCAACACCCTGGTCGGCCCCGCCATGCCGCAGCAGCACATCGGGATGATCCACCGGATGTGGCGCGAGCGGGGCGAGCACACCCCGTGGGCCATGGTCCTCGGCGCGCCACCAGCCGCGCTCGCCGCCGCCGGGATGCCCCTGCCCGCGCAGGTGAACGAGGACGGCTACGTCGGCGCGCTCACCGGCGTCCCGGTCGAGGTGGTCCGCACCGAGACCAACGGGCTGTACGTGCCCGCGAACTCCGAGATCGTGCTGGAGGGGCACCTCAGCAGCGACGAGACGGCCGACGAGGGCCCGATGGGCGAGTACCACGGATACGCGTTCCCGGACGGCAAGCGGCAGCCCGTCTTCCATGTGGAGGCGGTCACCTGCCGCGACGAACCCATCCTGCCGGTCTGCGCAGCCGGACTGCCCCCGGAGGAGAACCACACCGTCTGGGGCACCATGATCTCCGCCGTCGCACTCGACGTGCTCCGCCGCGCCGGTCTCCCCGTCGACCTGGCCTGGTGCTCGTACGAGGCGGCCACCTGCTGGCTCGTCGTCTCCCTCGACCGTGCCCGCCGTACCGAACTCGGTTTGACGGAAAATGAGTTGGTCGAATCCGTGGCCGACGTGCTGTTCGCCTCGCACGCGGGCTGGCTCGTCCCCAAGGTGATCCTCGTCGACGACGACATCGACATCACCGACATCCGCCAGGTCGTGTGGGCGATGGCGACCCGGAGTCACCCGGACACCGGCCACCATCCCTTCCCGCAGGCCCCGGGCATCCCGATGGTCCCCTACCTCACCCCCGGCGAGGCCGCCGCCGCCAGGGGTGGGAAGTCGGTCACCAGCTGCCTCCTGCCGGAAGGGTTCCGCGGCACCACCGCTTCCTTCCGCACCTCCTACCCCGAGCGGCTTCAGCAGCGGGTCATGGAGAACTGGACCCGCTACGGCTACCCGGCCGGCTGAGCCGCGCCCGCCCGCTCCGGCCGCGGCCCGGCCTGCCCCGTTCAGCCGCCGAGGGCGTGCCCGGTCGTCGCGTCCACGTGGTCCGGGATCTCGTCGTGGCGGTCGCCCACGGACAGCGTCCCGGTGGGCTCGAACATGAGGATCGCGGCACCGGACGGGGCGTACGGCCTGTGCTCCGTGCCCCGGGGGACGGTGAAGACCGACCCCCGCGGGAGCAGGACCGTGCGCTCCCCGCCGGGCCCGCGCAGGGAGATGTGCAGCTCCCCGTCCAGTACCAGGAAGAACTCGTCGGTGTCGTCATGGACGTGCCAGACATGTTCGCCCTCGACCTTGGCGATGCGGACGTCGTAGTCGTTGACGCGGGTGACGACGCGGGGGCTCCACAGGGCGTCGAAGGAGGCCAGGGCCTCGTCGAGAGAAAGGGGTCCGTTGCTCATGGGCCCATCCTGAGCCGTTCCGCACGGACGCCGTGAGTGCTAGGAATCGCATATGGCGAAAGAATCCTCTCACGCGGTGCGTCCGCCGGACACGCACCGGGTCGTCGTGATCGTGGACGAGAACTCGAACCCCTTCGAGCTCGGCTGCGCGACCGAGGTCTTCGGCCTGCGCAGACCGGAGATCGGCCGCGAGCTCTACGACTTCGGGCTCTGTTCCCCCGAGCCCCGCACCCTGATGCGGGACGGGTTCTTCACGCTCGCGGGAGTCGCCGGCCTGGAGGCGGCCGACACGGCGGACACCTTGATCGTCCCCAACCGGCCCGACGTCGAGGTGCCCCGCCGGCCCGCCGTGCTGGACGCCGTCCGGCGGGCGCACGCGCGTGGTGCGCGCCTGATCGGCTTCTGCAGCGGCGCCTTCACCCTGGCCGAGGCGGGGGTCCTCGACGGGCGCCGGGCCACCGCGCACTGGCAGTGGGCGGACGCCTTCCGGGCCCGTTTCCCGTCCGTCAGCCTCGAACCGGACGTGCTGTTCGTGGACGACGGCGACATCCTCACCGCCGCCGGGAGCGCGGCCGCGCTCGATCTCGGGCTGCACGTGGTGCGCCGCGACCACGGTGCGGAGATCGCCAACTCCGTGAGCCGCCGGCTGGTCTTCGCGGCGCACCGGGACGGCGGGCAGCGGCAGTTCGTGGAGCGGCCCATGCCCGACCTGCCCGACGAGTCCCTGGCGCCCGTCCTGGCCTGGGCCCAGGAACGGCTGGACGCCCCGCTCACGGTCCCCGACCTCGCGGCGCGCGCGGCGGTCAGCCCCGCGACGCTGCACCGCCGTTTCCGGGCACAACTGGGCACGACACCGCTGGTGTGGCTCACGGGGGAGCGGCTCGCCCTGGCGTGCCGCCTGATCGAGGGAGGCGAGTCCCGCTTCGAGGTGGTCGCCCGGCGCAGCGGCCTCGGCACCGCCGCCCACCTGCGCACACTGATGCGCCGTGGCACGGGCATCACGCCGTCCGCGTACCGGCGCCGGTTCGGACCGGAGGCGAACTGAGTCAGGGATTCGAACCCGGGCCCGAGTACGCGCCCCCGGAGTACCGGCTGCGGTCGTGAGCGTGACCGGTCACACGAGCAGCCGGCCGGCTCCTGCCCGGTCGTCGGCGTTGCGGCCGCTGTCCTCGTCGGTCCTGGTGGCGGTCACCTTGCCGGTGGTCGCGTCGACCGTGACCTCGTGGTCCTTGTTCCTGTCCTTGAGGTTCGTCACGTCGATGCGCCAGGCAGGGGTGGTGCCGTGGTCGTTCTCGAGGCCGGCGGAGGTCGCGGTGCCGTCGACCTCGGCCAGCGCCGCGTCGACGGCCTTGGCCAGGTCGGTCCTGGCGGACTTCGCCAGGGCGGCGTCGGCGCTGCGGTCCTCGGGGCTCTGGTCCTTGTCCGTACGGGTGGCGGTGACCTTGCCGTCGGTCGCGTTGACGGTGACCTCGTGCTCGGTGCCGTGGGAGTCCGTCACGTCGACCTTCCAGACCGGTTTGTCCGGGCTGCCGTCCAGGTCGGCTGCGGTGACCGTGCCCGCGACGGACTTCTCGGCGGTCTCGGCGGCCCGCTTGATGTCCACCTCGGCGCTCTTGGCCAGGGCGGCATCCTCGTCGTGGTCGTTGCCCGGCGATGGGGCGGTGACGGCCGTCCGAACGGTGCGGGGGCCGTCGGCGGAGGAAGCGGTGGCCGTGGTCGTGGCGCCGCCGAGGGCCGCGGTGGCGGCGAGTACGGCGGCAACCATGCGACGGCTGCCGGCCGGAGCGTGCTCGAGGGACTTCATGGGGGTGTTCCCTTCGCTCGGGTACACGTGTTCCTGAGGCCGTCCGCCGCGGGCGGGCAGCGCCGAACCTCTCCCCGGGAAGGCGCTGCGGTGCATGAGGGCATGCGGCCGGTCGGGGGCGGGGAGCGCGAAAACTCTCGTCATCGCCCTGGCAGGTGATCCGGGCCAAAGGATCCGACCGTCGCGGACGAATCCCTCACGGCAGCCATTTTCTCCCCGCTCGGTCGCTGTCGCATCCCTCGCCGGGAGCGTGGAGCGCTGGGGGCCGATGCCGCCTCGACCGGGTCCGCGCGGCGCGGGCCGTCGTCACCGACGCCGGCAGCCACCGCGTACCCGCCTCACTCGCCGCAGCGCGGCCGCGGCGTCCGCCGCCCGCCTCCGGGGCACCGCCCGTACCGGCGGCGGACGTTTCATGGCGCCTTCCCGCGTCTCCCGGGCCATGGAGGGGCGGTCCTCAGCGCGGCAGGGTGTCGATCGAGGCGGCGACCTTCCGGCACATCTCCGTGAACATGGCCTGCTCGCCGGGCGAGAGCGCCTCCACGGCGGCCCGGGCGTTCTCCCGCCGGCTGCGCGCGGCACCGGCCAGGAAGGCGTGCCCCTTCGGGGTCAGCGACGTCGTGTGCTCCCGCCTGTCCTCGCCGAGCGCCACCTGCTGGACCAGCTCCAGGTCCTTCAGGACGCGCAGCGCCTTGGACGCGGTCTGCCGCGACATCCCCAGGGACTCGCTGAGCCGCGAGGGGCTCATCGCGCCGCGGATGCGGAGCAGCTCCAGGACGTCGTACTGCTGCCAGTTAACGCCTTCGGGGTTGGTCGCGGTGCGCCGGGCGGCCAGGACGCACTGCAGATGGGACAGCGCGTCCTCCAGCTCGGAGGGCGGGCCGGGCCGTGGGGGGACGGCGTCTGCGTCCGTCATCGATGAGCTCCTTCCGGGGCGGGCACGGCGGGCCGGGACCGTTGTGATGTCCGATGAGCCCTTGTTTGGTTTCCGAACGGAAATGATAGGAGTGTATCCGCCCTTCCGTCGGCGTCGAAATCATCGGAATATGGTTTCCTGGGAGAAACCAATTGGCGTAGTGTGAGTGGAGACGAACGCGGCGCGACGGGTGGAGGTGGTGAACCATGACGGGCGGGACGAGCACGCGGTTCGGCAGCGACATCGTTCTCGGCGGTGTCCGGGAGAACAACCTCAAGAACGTCTCGCTGACCATCCCCAAGGGGAAGCTCACCGTGTTCACCGGTGTGTCCGGCTCCGGAAAGTCCTCGGTCGTCTTCTCCACGATCGCCGTGGAGTCCCGGCGCCGGCTCAACGAGACGTTCCCCTGGTACGTACGCAACCGGCTCACCCGGTACGAGCGTCCGCGCGCCGAAGTGATGGAGAACCTGTCCACCGCGATCGTGGTCGACCAGAAGCCCATCGGTGGAAATTCCCGCTCGACCGTCGGCACCATGACCGAGGTGCACCCCATCCTGCGGGTGCTGTTCTCGCGGTGCGGAAAACCCTCCGCCGGCCCGTCGAACCTCTACTCCTTCAACGACCCGCACGGGATGTGCGGGCGCTGCGAAGGGCTGGGCCGGGTCGTGACGGTGGACCTGGACCGGCTGCTCGACGGGGAGAGAACGCTCAACGAGGGCGCCATCGTCTTCCCCTCGTTCGCGGTCGGCACCGCCGCATGGCAGCTGTACGCGGAATCGGGCCTCTTCGACCCCGACAAACCACTGGCCCGCTTCACCGGGCAGGAGCGCGAACTCCTCCTGTACGGCGGCGGGTTCCGCGTCGACCGACGCAGCCGGCACGGCGTCTGCAGGAACGAGTACGAGGGAGTGGTCACCCGCTTCACCCGCCGCTACCTCAAGCGCGACGTGCGTACCCTGAGCGACCGCGACCAAGAGGCCGTGGCCCGGGTCGTCACCGAGGGCCCCTGCCCGGAGTGCGGGGGAGCCAGGCTCGACGCCGCGGCCCGGGACTCCCGGATCGGAGCGCACAACATCGCCGACTGCACGGCCATGGAGATCGGCGAACTCATCGAGGTGCTCGCCGCCCTCGACGACCCCGTCGCCGTGCCCGTGGCGGCCGAGGCCCTCGCCGTACTGCGCCGCATCGATGCGGTGGGCCTCGGCTACCTCTGCCTGGACCGCGAGACGTCCACCGTGTCGGGCGGGGAGGGGCGACGGCTGAAGATCGTGCGCCACCTCGGCAGCAGCCTCACCGACGTGACGTACATCTTCGACGAACCCAGCGCGGGACTGCATCCCCGGGACGTGCACCGGCTCAATGAACTGCTCCTGGAACTGCGGGACAAGGGCAACACCGTCCTGGTCGTCGAGCACGACCGGCAGGTCATCGCCATCGCCGACCACGTCGTCGACATGGGACCGGGCGCCGGGGCCCACGGCGGGGAGATCGTCTTCGAGGGCACCGCCGAGGAACTGCTCTCCTCCGGCTCCCTCACCGGGCGGCGCCTGGACGCCGTGTCCGGGCTCGACCGGACACCGCGCACCCCCACCGGCGCCTTCACCGTCACCGGGGCCGCCCTGCACAACCTCAAGGACATCACCGTCGACATCCCGACCGGTGTCCTCACCGCGGTCACCGGTGTCGCGGGCTCGGGCAAGAGCACCCTGGTCTCCGGCGTCCTCGCCGCCCGGCACCCCGAGGCGGTCGTCGTGGACCAGTCGGCGATCGGCATCTCGCCGCGTGCGACACCGGCCACCCATGTGAACGTCATGGACGCCATCCGCAGGCTGTTCGCCCGTGCCAACGGGGTCGACGCGGGAATGTTCAGCTTCAACTCCACCGGCGGCTGCCCCGAGTGCAAGGGCCGCGGCGTCATCGAGAACGACCTCGCCTTCCTGGACCCCGTCACCACGACCTGCGAGCTCTGCCGGGGCCGACGCTACCGGGACGAGGCCCTCGACCACCGCCTGCACGGCCGCGACATCGTCGAGACCCTGGCCCTCACCGTCGAGGAGGCACTCGGCCACTTCACCGAGCGCACCGTACTGAGCAGGCTGGCGCCGCTCCGGGAGGTCGGGCTTTCCTACCTCACCCTCGGACAGCCGCTGTCCACCCTGTCCGGCGGTGAAAGGCAACGCCTCAAGCTCGCCGGCCGGTTGCACGATTCGGGCGGCCTCCACATCTTCGACGAGCCGACGACCGGCCTGCACATGGCCGACGTCGACACCCTGCTCGCCCTCCTCGACCGGCTCGTCGACGGCGGCAACACCGTCGTCGTGATCGAGCACGACCCGGACGTGATCAAGCACGCCGACTGGATCATCGACCTCGGTCCCGGCGCCGGCCGGCACGGCGGTCGCGTCGTCTTCGAGGGAACTCCGGCGCAACTGGCCACAGCCCGGGGTTCGTTCACCGCCGAGTACCTCAGAAAGGATCTCGCGCGGACCACCGCCCGGCACTGACCCGCCCGTCGTACGTCCGCCCGGGGCAGGCCGTCCGGCGAACTGCCCGCGGCTGTCCGGCGTTTGTCCGGGCGCGCACCGGACAGGGTGCACACCGGTTCGGTACCCCGCGGTGGTACTCGTGTGCCGCCGTACGCCTCCCGGGGCGTTCCCCCACGCACGGGTACCACTGCTCCCTCACCGGGCACGGCCGAATCGCGACCTACCGGCCCCGGGAACCCGTCCGGATCCTGAAGGACATGGGGGACACCGAAAACACATCAGGTCCGGACAACACCGACGACATGTTCCGCGCCCTCCTGGAGGGCGCCATCGCTCCGCGCCCGCCCGACCCGCCCGACTGCCCCTTCTGCGACCTCCGCCAGGACCGCTGTCCCACCCTCTACGCGGGGCATTGGATCCTCCTCGAACCCCGGGTCCTCGTCCCCGCCCACACCGTGCCCCCACGACGGCGCTGGATCATCACCGGGGACGGGGCCGCCATGAACCTGTGGGACGCGGAACCCCTTCCCGGCACCCGGTGCCGCATCGCGCACCACACGGTCTGCCCCCGCCTCCGGCCCGAGGACCCCTGGCCCTGGGCCACCGCGCTCCGGCAGGAGAACGACCGCAGGACGCGGCGCCTGTTCGACCTCCCCGACGACCGGGGCCTCCTCGACGGCCGGGACCTGCCCGAGACGGGCTGATGGCCGTGGTCCGTGGGCCTCAGGGGCGGCGCGTGGCGATGATCACCGAACTGGTCGGTGTCGTGAGCAACTCGGTGGCCTCCAGGGCCGGATGCGTGAGGTAGAACAGCCGGAGCTCGTCCACTTCGCCCTCGAAGCGGGGCGGCCAGTGGGGCGAGGGGGTGAAGTCGTCCAGAACGAGCAGGCCGCCGGGAGCGAGGTGCTCGACGACCTTCCGGGCGTCGTCGCGCTTGCCCCCGCCGTCGCAGAAGAAGACGTCGAACGGGGCGTGCTGATCGAGCAGCCGCCAGTCCCCGGTGAGAACGCTGACGCGCTCGTCGTCCGCGAAGATCCCGGCCGCCCGACGGGCCAGCTCCTCGTCGCGCTCCACGGTGACCAGGCGCGCGCCGGGACCGAGACCGCTGTGCAGCCAGGCGGTGCCCACTCCCGAGCCGGTACCGCTCTCCGCCACGACCCCATGGGGTTTCGAGGCGGCGGCCAGCCCGAGCAGCCTGCCCACTTCGGGGATGCAGCTCTTCTCGAACCCCATCTCGGAGGCGACCCGCTCCGCGGCCGCCACACGGGACGGAACCGCACGTTCTGCCACGCCCATGCCCACTCCTCACCGTGATCGCACGATTACGCGATCATGAGAGTATCGGTAAATGGTGACGCCTCTACGGGGTTTCGCCCGTTCCGGGGGCCGGGTGTGAGGGGGACGTCGCGCTGCGAGGATGGGCACGGGCGGCCGGGAAGCGGCGGTGGCGTGGCCGGGGAGCGGCGACGGTGGGCGGGGGACGGAAGGCGGCGGGCGACGGCATGAGTACGGGGAGCTCGGGCGACGGCATGAGCGCACGGAGCGCGCGTGCGGAACGGATGGCGCGGTTCGCGGCGGAGGTCGACTGGTCGAGAGTGACCAGTCCCTACCACGCCCAGCGGTACGGGCCCGAGGTGCTGGAGCAGCTCTGGGCCCCGGACCACTCCACGGCCGAGGGCGCCCTGGTGGATCTGCACCACGCGTCCTGCGGCGACGGCAGTTCGGTGCTGGCGGCGGCGGCCGAGGTGCTGCCGTTCCTCGTCGAGGCGGCCCGGGACCCGGCAGTGACGGTGCGTACGGAGATCATGGAGACGGTCACCGAGGTCGCCCGCGCGGGCAACGCCGCTCTCACCGCGAGGGCCGACCCGGTCCTGGAGGGCAGATGGCGGCCCACCGTCGCCCCGGCGTGGCCGACTGCCTGGGAGCGGGCGGTGGACCCGCTGCTGCCGTTGCTCGACGACGACGATCCCGACGTCCGGGCCGCGGCGGTCACCGTACTCGCGCAGGCCGCCCACCGGGCGGACGAGCTCACCGCCCGCTTCCGGGACCGCTTCGGGAACGAGCAGAACCCGCGGGTGGCCGAAACGCTCGTCCTGGCCGTCGGGGAACTCGCCCGCCACACCGTGGAGCGGCGCGAGGAGGCACTCGCCTGGCTGCGGCAGCGGATGACCGTCGAGGAGGGGGAGGAGCCCGACATCGACGAGGACGTCGACGCCTGGCTGGAGTGGATGGAGAAGCCCCGGCACGACGTCCGGCTGCAGGCGGTCGCGGCTCTGCGCCGCGCCCTGCCCGACCGCCCCGACCCCGCTCATGCCCGCATCACGGCCGACACGCTGCTCGCCTCCCCGCCCCTGGTCGCCGGGTCCTTCGAGCGGTACCGCTCCTGGCCGGTCGACGTCATCGTCGACGCCGACCGGCAGCTCGGCGACGACCTGCCGGGCCGGCTCGCCCTCGCCCGCGGTCTGCTGCGCCACGACGGCGCCGGACAGCGCGGGGCCGGCCTGCGGGTCGCGGCCTCCCTGATGTCCCGGTGGCGTTCCGCCGTACCCGAACTGCTCCCGGCCGTCGCGGAGTTCACCGACGACCCGCACCCGGACCACCGCGCCTCCGCGCTGCGGGTCCTCGCCATGTGCGGGACCGCCGCACGCCCCTGGGCCGACCGCGCCGCGGCGCGTCTCACCGAGGACGAAGAGCCCCACGAGCCCGCGAGGAGGTACGCGGTCTGGGCGCTGAGCCGGATGGGCGACGAGCGCTGCGTGGCGCCACTGGCCCGGCTGCTCACCGTCCGCGGCAGCGGGTTCGGCCCCTGGCCTCCCTCTCCGTCCGGCCGGGGCTGGGACAAGGACGACCTCAACTTCCCCGAGGCCCTCGCCCCCTTCACCGCGCACACGGACACCCTCCTCGGCCCGCTGCTGGCCCGTATCGGGGCGGCTCCGACGAGCGAGCGCGGCGCGTACCACGGGATCATCGGCCGGTGGCATCGCGACGGCGCGTCCGTCGTCCCGCGCCTGCTCGAACTGCTCGAATCGCCCGACCCGGACGAGGTGCTGACGGCCGCCCACGCCCTGAGCCGGACGGGCCCCCGCGCGATCGCCGCCGACCATCGCGCACGACTGCGGGAACTGCTCGGACCGCCGGAGTTCTGGGCCGACTCGGCCCGTATCGACCCCTTCCGCCTCCGCCTCCTCACCGGCGACGACGAGCCCGTACTGGCCCTGCTGCGCTCCCCCGAGGAGAGCGGATACCCGGAACTGAGTGCCGGGGCCGACGACGGCGCCCGGATCCGGGCCTGCATCGCGCTGGGCCCGCTCGCCGCGCCGGCGGCGGATCTGCTGCGCGGCCTGTTCCAGGAGGCGCTGCGCGGGGGGCCGGAGCACCGGTCCGACGCGTCGAAGGACGTCGTACGGCGGGCCCGTGCCCTGTGGCGGGTCACCGGCGACGCGGGGGAGGTCCTGCCGGACCTCCTGGAACTGACCGGGCGCAGCGCGCAGAAGGGCTGCCGGACCCCGGGAGGAGTCCAGGCCCTGCGCCTGCTCGCCGAGGTGGCCGCCACCCGTCCGCCCGTCGTCGAGCGGGTCGCCCGGCAACTGCACGCCACCGCGGAGGAACGACTCGGACGCGGCAACCGCTCCGACGCGATGGAGATCGTCAGGAGCCTGTGGGAGCTCACCCGGGACCCGCGGCAGGTCGTCCCGGCCCTGAACCGGCTGGTACGGATCTGCCCGCCGCCCGGCAGGGCGCACCCCACCGTCCTCGAACCGCTGGAACTCCTCGCCGAGGTCGCCGCCGCCGACCCGGAGTCCGTCGCCCCGGTGACTCCCGCGCTGCGGGCCCTCCTCGACGCCGATGAACGCCCCGTCGCACACGACCACTGGCGTGCCGTCATGGAGGACGACGCGTTGTGCGCGGCGGTCCGGGCGGTGCTGGACGCCGCGGCGACGGGCGCGGAAGAGGGGACGGGGGAGGGGGCCGCGTAGGCGGACGCCGGCACGGGCCGGGCCCGCATGTCGACGGGGGAGGGGGAGGACTCGAAGTCTCTCCCCCTCCCCGGCGGGTGTTCCGAACCCGATCCGCGCTCCGGCGGATCAGGAACGCGCGGCGGTCGGGCCGCCGCGGACCGTTCAGACCTGGAGCCCCGTGGCCTTCACGTCCTCGACCTTGCGGACCTTGATCTCCATGCGATTCACCTCCTCGTGACTGGATGACGTCCCCCGCGCCGGTGGTGTGCCGGGCCGGGGCGGAGCGGTACCCGCGGCTCTCAGGCCCTCGTCGTGAGCCGCCGTGCGCGCTCACGGACCGAGAGGGCCGCGGGAAGAACGAAGGGGGTCAGATACACCGCGGTGCACAACAGCGCCCACCAGAACCGCCCGGTGGCCGGGCCCGTGCCGAGCCGGTCGGCGGCCCAGCGCAGCACCTCCCACGCGAAGGGCGCCAGGAAGAGCCCCGCCCAGACCAGGGTCAGCGCGGCCCCGAAGAACCGCACCCAGCGGAACCAGCGCCCGGCCCGCACATCGGCCGGATGCGCGTCGGCCAGTTCGGCCGCCCCGGCGGCGTCCGACCAGCCGACGGCGCGCCGGAGCATCAGGGTCGAGACCCGCCACAGGTTGCGGCAGCCCAGCGCGTTGACCAGCACCGCGTACAGGTCCGTGCGCAGGAAGACCATGCACTGCCAGAGCATCGCGGTGAGCTTCACGTAGATCCAGGTGGCGAGGACCGCGTCGAGCAGGTCCGGTGCCGCCCACGTGCCGGTGTCGATCAGCAGCCGCGCCGCCAGCGGTACGGCGAGCAGCACCGCGTCGAGGGCGAGACCGGCCAGCAACGGCCCGTACCGCTTGCGTTTCGGCACGGTCCACAGCTGGGTCAGGTCGGTCTCGAAGACCAGCAGGAACCCCATCCGCCGGTCCATGCCGAACCTGGCCCCCAGACCGAGGGCGCGGGCCGCGAACCAGTGCCCCAGCTCGTGGATCGCCGTGGCGGCCGTGGCGAGCGGGATGAGGATCAGGCTGCCGAGGCCGATGTCGTCCACCACGAACGCGTCGGTGGCCGGATCGGGGAAGAGACCGGGGCGGAACACGAACACGGCGAGCGCGAACACCGCGCACGCGGCGTAGCAGCTCCAGGCCACCCGCCCGAAGAAGGGCCGCGCGACCTCCTGGCGGACGCCGTCCAGCCACCGCCCGCCCTGGACGGGCGCCGAGCGGACCGGTGCGGCCTGCTGCCCCTCGTCGAGGAAACCGAGCTCGCGCAGGGTCTCGACGAAGGACGGCACGTCGACGGGTTGCCCGGCGAACTCCTCGGCCTCGGCGGCGGCCTCGGCGATCGTCGCCCCGCGCAGCAGCGCCTCGATGACCACACCGCCGACTTTCGGAATGGCGACGAACTGCCCCGTACCCGGGTCGCCCACCAGGACCTCGTCCTCCCCCTCGGGCACCAGGCTCAGCGGTCGCAGCCGCACGGTCGTCCGCGGGGACCCGTCCACCCCGGTCATGACGCGGCCACCCGTACCGGAGCCAGCGCGCACACCGGGCAGTCCGGCACGTCGGGGAACGGCACCCGGTCGGCCGCCAGCCCCTCGCGCAGGTCGAGCCGGACGCGGGCGCCCGCGGCCAGCGGCTCCTGGAACCCGGTCAGGTAGCGCAGCCCCTCCAGCGCGATCAGCGAACCGACCTGCATGGCCACAGGACCGATGAGCGGGTTGGTCGCCCGCATGCCGTGCACGAGGTCCTCCGCGGCCGCCGAGCCGGTGCCCTCCTCCGGGCGCTGCGAGAACTCGCACGCCAGACAGGCACTCCTCCCCGGATCGACGGACATGTACGAGAGCAGCGTGCGGGTCGCGCCGCCGACGACCAGGGGCACACCGGCCCGGACGGCGGCCTCGTTCACCCACAGGCCGGCGTCGGGATGGCCGTCCAGGCCGCCCAGCACCAGATCGGTCCCGTCGGTGAGGTCGGCGAGGTCCTCGGGGCCCGCGACCCAGCGGTCGACGGTGCGCACCTCGATGTCCGGGTCGTACGCCCGCACCCAGGCCGCGGCGCGCTCGACCTTCGAGCGGCCGACGTCCTCGTGCCGGTAGAGGAACTGCCGGGCGAAGTTGCGGGTTTCGACGCGGTCGTGGTCCAGCAGTGTCAACCGGCCGACGCCGAGACCCGCCAGGCACTGCACCAGCGAGGAACCGCCGCCGCCCACCCCGAGCACCAGGACGTGCGCGTCGCGCACCCGCCGCAGGAAATCGGTGCGGTGCCGGTCGAGGTCCGCGAAGGTGCCGAAGAACGCCAGGTTGGAGAAGTGCCGCTCGTCCACCGCCGGATCGCCGGTGAACCTGCCCTCCTCGCGCTCGACCAGCCCCAGGTCCGCCAGCCCCGCCAGGCCCCCGCCGAGCTCCTCCTCGGTCAGCCCGATCCCCCTGGCGGCGAGTGCGGCACGCAGCTCGGGGACGCTCCGGGGCTCCTCCCGGAGCACGGAGAGAAGCGCCTCGACCTTCCCCTCCGGGTCCTCCAGAGTGATCGACTCACGGGGGTCGAAGACGACGATCAGGTCTTCTCCCACCGCTTGCCAGGAGCACTCCTTGAGCGCGACACGCATCGACCCACTCGCTTTCGGCTTCAGCGGACCCCGGACCTTTCGGGGCACGGCTGAAACTCTGCGGCACGGGGCTGAACTCCCGCTTTGACGACGCTTTGAGCCCGCGCCGGGGCATGCCCGCACACGGTGCCGGGGCACGCCCGCATGGCGTCAGGTGCGTGCCCGCATGGCGTCGGGCGCGTGTCGGGGGTGGCTCAGTCCGCCGTCCGCAGCAGCTCGCGCACCACGTCCGCGTCCGGGTGCCCGAGCTCGTCGAGGACGGCGAGGGAGGCGTGCCACGCCTCGCGCGCACCCGCCCGGTCGCCGACGGTGCGGAGGATCTCGCCGAGGCTGCGCAGCGCGTCCGCCTCGCCGTAGCGGTTGCCGAGCCGGCGGAACCCGTCCCGGCACCGGCGATAGCAGTCGAGGGCTTCGGTGTACTGCCCCATGGCACGGCGGGTGAAGCCGAGGGTCTGCCAGGTGTACGCCTCACCGAGCGGGCTGCCTCCGGCCCGGTGCAGCCGCAGCGCCTCGTGGCAGCAGGCGAGCGCCTTCTCGTGGTCGCCCAGGTGGGTGTGGCACCAGCCGATGTTGTTCAACGCGCCGCCCTGTCCGGCCGGATTGCCGACGGCGAGCTGCAGTTCGAGCACCTGCTCGACGCAGTGGAGCGTGGCGCGGTAGTCGCCCTGCTGCTCGTACGACCAGCCGAGCGTCCGCAGCGTATCGGCCTGCGCGGCCAGGTCGCCCAGCTCGCGCTGCAGCTCCAGTGCCCGTGACAGTTCGTCCCGGGCCTCCTCGTGCCGTCCCAGCCGGATCGCGGCCCGGCCCGACTCGCAATGGCACAGTGCCGTCCCCGCTCGGTCCTCCTGCCGCCGGGCCGCCGCGATGGCCGTGCGCTGGGTGGCCACCCAATCGTGCCAACGACCGCTGAGGTGGAGGAAGTCCCCCATGGCGAGCGGGAGTTGCCAGGCATGGTCGTCGAAACCGGCCGGGCCCGCCGCGTCCGTGACCGCGAGCAGCACGGCGTGCTCCGCCTCGAACCACGCCATCGCCTCCTCGTACCCCTCCGGGCGGTGGGGCACCGAGCCGGGCACCGGCGGCGACAGCGGCAGTTCGCCGCGGACCGGGGCGAGCTGCCGACCGGCGGTGTGCGCGGTGTGCAGGAAGTGGTCGAACAGGCGGTGCAGCGCCCCGGTGCGCTCCGCCTCGGGATCCTCGGTCACCAGCCCCACGGCGTAGGCGCGCAGCAGGTCGTGGAAGGAGTACCGGCCGGGGCGGTGCTCGTCGATCAGATGGACGCGGGCCAGCGCGGTCAGCGCCGCGGCGGCCTCCCGGACGGACAGCCGGGCCAGCGCCGCCACCGCGGGTGCGGCGGCGTCCCGGCCGGGGTGCAGCCCGAGCAGCCGGAACACCCGGGCCGTACCGGCGTCCAGCCGGAGGTACGACCACGAGAACACCGCCCGTACGCTGCTCACCCCCTCACCGGCGTCCAGCACGTCCAACCGCCCCCTGGCGTCGCGCAGTTCCGCCGCGACCGCGCTCAGCGCGAACCCGGGCCGGCCGACGGCGCGGGCGGCGGTCACGGCGAGCGCCAACGGCAGACGGGCGCACAGGCCGATCAACTCGGCCACCGCCTCCGGCTCCGCGGCCACCCGGTCCGCGCCGAGCCGGGCGACGAGCAGTTCGTGCGCCTCCTCCCGCGACAGCACGTCGAGGGAGAGCAGCAGGGCGCCGTCGGTGACGGCGAGACCGGCCAGCCGGCCGCGACCGGTGACGACCACGGCACAACCGGCACCGCCCGGCAGCAGCGGACGGACCTGGGCGGCGTCGGTGGCGTTGTCGAGGACGAACAGCAGCCGACGGCCGGCGGTCTCGGTGCGCAGCAGCGCCGCCCGCGCATCCAACGGGTCCGGGATCCGCTCCGGCGGCACCGACAGGGCTTCCAGGAAACCGCGGATCGCCTCGCCGGGCGGCACCGGCCCGGCGGCGGGGTCGAAGCCGCGCAGGTTCACGTACAGCTGGCCGTCCGGGAAGTCCGGCGCCACGCGGTGTGCCCAGTGCAGCGCCAGCGCCGTCTTCCCGGCGCCCGCCGTGCCGGTGATCACCCGGACGGCCGGGCCCGTGCCGGTGGCCGCGTCACCGGGCGGTCCGTCCAGCGCCCGCAGCTCGGCCCGGCGCCCCGCGAACCCGCCCACCCCGGAGGGAAGTTGACGCGGCGGCGTCGGTACCCGCCCGGGGCGGGCGGTCCCCTCCGGCGACCGGGGAGCGGGCACGGGGGCGGCGAGCCCGGGGTCGCCGCGCAGCATGCGCAGTTGCAGTTCACGCAGAGGGGCGGACGGCTCGACGCTCAATTCGGTGGCCAGCAGCCGGTGCACCTCCCGGTAGGCGTCGAGCGCCTCCGCCTGTCGCCCCGACCGGTACAGCGCCAGCATCAACTGCTCCCACAGGCCCTCCCGGAGCGGATGCTCGCGCACCGACTGCCGCAGCTCCGGCACCAGCGCGGTGTGCCGCCCGCAGGCCAGGTCCGCCTCGACACGGGCCTGGAGGACGTCGAGCCGCTGCTCGGTCAGACGGGCGGCCTCCGCCTCCACCACCGGCCCGGCCGGTACGTCGGCGAGCGCGGGGCCGCGCCACAGCGCGAGCGCCTCCGCGAGCAGATCGGCCGCGCGTTCCGCCTCGCCGGCCGCCAGCGCGGCACGGCCGTCCTCGCCGAGCCGGGCGAAGACGGCGGCGTCCAGATCGTCCTCGCCGACCGGCACCATCTGGTAGCCGGGCGGCCGGGTGACGAGCAACCGGCCCTGCCGGTCGCCGAGTTCGCGGCGCAGCCGCAGCACGTACTGCTGGATGAGGTTGGCGGCCGCCCGGGGTTCGCGCTCGCCCCACAGTTCCGTGCCCAGCCGGTCCGTCGGGACGGGGGCGTCGCACCGCACCAGCAGGGTGGCGAGCAGGGTGCGCGGCTTGGCGGCGGAGATCCCCCGCCAGTGGGTGCCGTCGAATATTTCGAGGGGGCCGAGGATACGAAAACGCATCCGGCCTCCCCCGTCCTCCGTACCGTCCGCATGTGATCTTGCCACCGGTCGGCGCGATCCGCCACGTCGTTGCCGTCGTCATCGACGCCCGGCCGGTCGAATCCGCCCAGGCCGTCGGCCGGGGCCCGCGTGGTCCTGACGGGCAGCCTCGGCCCGGTCCGGCCGCTCCGAAAACCCCCGGGAACGCGGAACTGCGTGGTCCGCCCGCTCGTCCCCCGTCGCAGAAGCTGCTCGGGAGGGGATTTCTGTTGCTGCGGTTCCACTTCACGGCCGAGGACCTGACCCGGGTGCGTCTGGCCCCTCGGCCCCATCCGCTCTGGGAGACCTACTTCAGCCTCCTGCTGCTGCAGAGCCGCGAGGGGGCCGTGCACTTCGACCCGTGGCGCCGGTCGGTCCGCGCGGCCCTCGCCCGGGCGAACCTGACGGGCGCCGTCCGGGCGCTGACCGAGCTGTATCCCGTCGACGGCTACACGCCGGACTTCCTCGTCGCCGGGGACGGAGCCGTCGAACTGGAGGACGGGCTGGACCTGTTGATGTCGACCCCGCGCAGGTCCCTGCGGGAGCAGATGGCGCTGGTGGCCCACGTCGGCGGGGGCACTCCCGGCTGGTTCCGGCACGTCGCCGACGGGGACCCGGCCGTGCTGAATCGGCTGGGGAACCTGCTGCGCCGCTACCACGGCATCGCTGTCGCCCCCTACACCGAACCCGTGCGACGGGCCTTCGCGGTGGAACACGCGCAGCGGGCCGGCACGCTCCTGGGCGGAGGTGTGGAGGGACTGGTCGGCGGCTACCCGGCACGGCTGATGGAATGGCGTGACGACGGCACGCTGCACGTGCCGTGTTCCCTGGAGGAGCCCTTCGAGTTCGACATCGGCGGCCGCGCGACGACGCTCCTGCCGTCCTTCTTCAGCATCCACCCGACCGCCGGCGCGGCGGCGGACCGACCGCTGACGGTCAGCTATCCGCTCCACCGCCCACTGGACTGGTACACCCCGGCCCGACAGGACACCGGAACGCCCGACCCGCACGGCCGCGAAGCGGTGAAGCGTCTGATCGGTACGGCGCGGGCCGCCGTGCTCGACGCGCTCGACCGGACCATGAGCACCTCCCGACTGGCCCAGACGCTACGGCTCTCGCTGCCGACCGCCAGCCGGCACACGACCGCGCTGCGCGAGGCCGGACTCGTCACCAGCCGACGCCACGGCCAGTCCGTGCTCCACACCCGTACCGCCCTGGGGACCGCCCTGCTGGAGGGCCTGCCTCCCGACGGCGGCGCATCCTAGGGTGCTCGGCATGACCCGCCACGGCCCCGCCGGGCCCCTCGCCGCACAGGTGACCGCCCATGCCTGAACCCCACCCGCTCCTGGCCCACTTCACCGCCGCCTCCGAAGGCCGGTTCCCGCCGTGCGACGGCGGGGTCACCGTGCTGCCGCCGCTGCCCGGCGGACTGGAATGTTCCGTCGCCTTCACCGGGCACGCGGTCGTCGCCACCGCCCTGCCCGCCGCCGAGGTGCACGCCGGACGGCCCGACGGCTTCGGCGCCTCCCTGGCACCCGACTTCCTCCGCCGCCTCGCCGGCCCCGAGGGCTGGATCGACACCATCGACGTCACCCTCGCCGCACACGGCACCGGCGGGCCGCCGCGCCTCGCCGAACGGACGGAGGGAACGGACACCCACCCACGCGTCCTCCGCGCCCGCGAACTGCGCGACGACGTCACGGTCCACGGCGACGAACGGGGCCTCGTCACCCTGGCAGAGGGCCTTGCCGGACGCCGCGAGCTGAGCATCGAACTCGATGCCCCGCACGAGGCCAGCCGGGGCCGCGGACGCGGCCTCCTCACCGACGCGCTCTCCCTCGTACCGGACGGCGAACCGGTCTTCGCCGCCGTCGCCCCGGGCAACGCCCGCTCCCTGCGCGCCTTCCTGGCCTGCGGTTTCATTCCGATCGGCAGCGAAGCGCTCCTGCGACCCCGGCGTCACGGCACCGGGGGCGGTTTCCGGCCCGCCCCGGCCGGACCCCTCAGGGTGTCGAACCACCCGGGCGCCAGCCCCGGCGGCGGGCCCGGGGGAGGGTGAACGCGACGAAGCCCGTGACGAGGACGGCCACCCCGGCGGCCGCGGTGACGGCGATGGCCGTGGTGCGGCCGGAGTGGTCCTCGGGGGGAGGCATGCGGAGGCCGTCCCGGTCGTGGGGGGCCGGGGGAGCGGAGGCGGGGGCCGGGGCGGTGACGGCAGCCGCGGGGTCCACCGTGCCCGCGCCGACCAGCGCCCTGTCGGCCGGGACGCGGTACGCCGTCGAGGTGAGGCGATCGGCCAGCTGGGCGGGCGTCAGGTCGGGGTGCGCGGCGACGACGAGCGCGGCGGCGCCCGCGACGAACCCCGTGGCCATCTCGGCTCCGTCGCCCGTGAAGCCGCCCGTGCCGCCCGGTCCGATGCTCATCACGGCATTGCCGGGCGCGCTCAGGTCGGGTGCGGTACGGGGGGCGAGCCTCCGGTCGGGGACGCCGCCGGGCCCGAGCGCCGCGACGGCCAGGACGTCCGGCAGCGCGGCCGGGTGGGCGGCCGGTGCGGGGGTGTCCCCGGAGCCCGTGGGGGTGTCGCCCGCCGCGTACGCCGGGGCGATCACCAGCGCGCCGCGGCGGCCCGCTTCGCGAACGGCCGCGGTGAGCGCCGGGCTGCCCTTGGGCAGGGCGATCGGTACGGCGATGACGCGCGCGCGGCGGGCGACGGCCGCTTCGATCCCGGCGGCGACGCCGTTCGCGGTGGCGCCGCCGTCCGACGCGGTGACACGGACGGCCACGATCCCGGCCTCGGGGGCGACCCCCGCGAACCCCGTGCCGCGGCGCGGCGCGGCGGCGATCAGCCCCGCGACGAACGTGCCGTGACCGATGCAGTCGGTGCCGGAGGCGGCGGAGACGGGGGTGACACGGCCGGCGAGGGCGGGGCTGCGCGTGGCGTCCACACCGGTGTCGACGACGGCGACGACGGCGCCCGCGCCGCGGGTGGTGTCCCAGGCGCGGGACGGGGCCAGGTACTGCTGGGGCCACGGGACGTCGACGGGATGCTGCGCGGACGGTTTGACGCATCCACCGCTCCGGGGCGGGGCGGCGGAGATCCGGGGCAGGCCGGTGTCGGCCGCGGCGGGGGACGCCGCCGCGAGCGGGGCGGCCACGGTGAGGGCGGCGAGGACGGCGCCGAGGGCACGGGCGGTACCGCGGGGGAGCCGGCCCGCCGGGGTGCGCGGACCGCGCCGGTCGTCGTCGGCCCGGGGCGGCAGGTCCGGGAGGTGGGGAGCGTGCGTCATCGGGACGTTCCCCCCTCCGTCGCCGGGGCCTCGGCCCTGCCGGGGGCGGCGGCGCCGGAGCGCGGTGTGCGGACGGGGGCGGCGCCGGGCGTGGCGGTGCGCGGACGGCCCGACGCGCCGGGCGTCGGCGCCGGGGACGCCGTGCCGGGCGTCGCACGGGGTGCGGTGCGCTCCTGCCACGGGGACGAGCTGGTCGCCGTGTCGGTGCGCGGGCGGCGCGGGTCGCGGACGGGAGCGGAGGAGCGCCCGGCCCCGGGCACGCCGGGGAGCGGCGCGGTGCGGCCCGGTTCCGTGGCGGGGGCCCCGGGGCGGTCGGCGGGATCGGCGGCCCGGGGCCGGGGCGCGGCGGGCGGGCGTGCGGCGACCCCGGCCCGGTCGGTGACCCCGGACACGGAGGGACCGGCCGGCCGGTCCGCGTTCTCGGACGGGGTCGAGCCGGTCGTCCGGGGGGCGGGGCCGGACCGGGTGGGGCCGGCCGGTCGGGCGGTGGTTTCGGGGCGGGGGTCGGAGGGCGGCTGCACGACGACCCTGGGCCGGGTGGCGGTGCCACGGCCGTCGGCGCGGTCGGCGCGGTCGGTGGCGTCGGCGGGGCCGGCCGTGGTCCGGGGGCGGGAGGCGGGCGGCAGGGGCTTCGCCGGGGCGCTCACGCCCCGGGGGACCTCCCGCGTCTCCTCGTCCAGCCTCGCCCGCGGGCAGGCCGGGTTGAACGCCTCGAAGCAGGTGGCGCACCGCCCGGTGCCCCGGAGCCTCCCCGACGTCCTGCCTTCGTCCGTCATTCCGTCACATCCTCGGGAAGCAGCAGCCGCAACTGGTCCGTGTCGGCGTCCGGGACGGACGCGAGCCGCCCGGCCTGGCGGGTCATCATCTGTTCGAGCACGGTGCGGGCGTAGCGCCCGTTGCCGAAGCCCGGACCGCGGTCGACCCCGGCGAAGTGCCGGCGCAGCGCCTCCAGCGTGGCCGGCGGGCACTCGTAACCGTCCCGGGTGCTCTGGCGGCGGACGATCTCGACCAGTTCGTCGGCATCGTAGGAGGCGAAGGTGACGGTACGTCCGAAACGGGAGGCCAGACCCGGGTTGGAGCCCAGGAACCGCGCCATGTCGCCCTCGTAGCCCGCCGCCACCACGACCGTGTCGTCGCGGTGGTCCTCCATCAGCTTGAGCAGGGTGTCGACGGCCTCCCGGCCGAAGTCGGAACCCGAACCGCCCTCGGGCGTGAGGGCGTACGCCTCGTCGATGAACAACACGCCGCCCCGGGCACGGGCGAACGTCTCCTTGGTGAGCTGGGCGGTGTGGCCGACGTACCGGCCGACGAGGTCGGCGCGGGACACCTCCACCAGCTGGCCGCGCGGCAACACTCCCATCGCGCCCAGGAGTTCGCCGTACAACCGGGCCACCGACGTCTTGCCGGTGCCGGGCGGCCCGGCGAAGACCAGATGGTGGGCGACGCTCGGGGCGGGCAGCCCGGCGGCCCGGCGGCGACGCGCCGCCGACAGCAGGTTGACGAGGTCGCGGACCTGCGCCTTGGCGCCGTCCAGGCCGATCAGGCCGTCCAGTTCGGCGAGCACCCGGGTGAGGCGTTCGGACTGCCCGCCGTCCGTGCCGCTCTCGCCCGCGACGGCACGGGCGGCCTCCTCGCCGACGTCCGAGGGGACGAAGGCGGTCAGGTCCTCCTCGGTGATGTCGGGGGTTTCCGCGAGGCGCAGCGCCTGGCGGTCCACCATCTCCTCGAACATCTTGCGGGCGGCGCGCGCGTTGCCGAACGACTCGTCCCGGTGCATCTGCCCGAAGTGGTGGGCCAACGCCTTCTCGGTGTCCTCGCCGAGCGTGAACCGGTTCTGCTCGCCCTGGCGCCGCACGATGGTGACCAGCTCGTCCACCGCGTAGTTCTCGAATTCCAGGGTGCGGCTGAACCGGGACCCGAGCCCGGGGTTGGACTCCAGGAAGGCCCCCATCTGCCGCGAGTACCCGGCGGCGATGACGACGACGTCCTCGCGGTGGTCCTCCATCAGCTTGACCAGGGTGTCGACGGCCTCCCGGCCGAAGTCGGGGCCGCTGCCGCCGTCCGCGGTGAGGGTGTACGCCTCGTCGATGAACAGCACGCCGCCGAGGGCCCGTTCGAAGACCTCCGTGGTCTTGATGGCGGTACCGCCGACGATCTTCGCGACGAGGTCGGCGCGCGACACCTCCACCAGGTGTCCGGAGCGCAGCACGCCGAGCGCGGCGAGGATCGAGCCGTAGAGGCGGGCGACGGTGGTCTTGCCGGTGCCGGGCGGCCCGGCGAAGACCAGGTGGCGGGCGGTGGCCGGGACGGGCAGGCCCATCTCGCGGCGACGCCGGGCCAGTTTGTTGAGGTTGACGAGGGTGGCGACCTGCTCCTTGACGGCGCGCAGCCCGACGAGCTCGTCGAGCTGCGCGAGCGGGCCGGTGAGCGGTTCGTCGCCCGCGGCCCCGGCCTCCGGTGCGGCGGCGCCGTCGCCGCGTCCGCCGAGGACATCGGGCTCGCCGTTGCCGTCGCTGGTCAGGTCGTCGGCGGCGAGGCTGCCGCCGGGGGCGGTGTGCCGGACCCCGGCGCCGGCATTGCCCGTGACGGTGCACCTCACGGCCCGGACGGGGCGCTCGGTGGCGATCCGGACGCCGTCCGCCCCGCCGTCGGCGAACCGGCACTCCGTCAGCTCCGCCGAGGCGTCCGTGCCGACGAGCACGCCGTGGCCGCGACTGCGCAGCACCCGGGCCCGGACGGCGGTCAGCGCGGCCCCGTCGTCGGTGACCGCGATGCCGTCCGTGCCGGAGTCCTCGACGAGGACGTCGACGAGTTCGGGGGCGCACTTCCCGGCGGCGGCGAACCCGGTGGTGCCGCTGCCGCGGACGGCGACGTCCTGGAACGCCGGACTCGCGCCCTCCACGCGGACCCCGCACCCGGTGGCATCGGCGACGGTGGTCCGCTCGACACGCCCGCGGGCCCCGTCGCGGGCGTACAGGCCGTGCCCGCCGGCCTCGACGATCTCCACGTCGCGGAGCTTGGCCCGGTTCCCGCCGGTGAGGACGACGCCGTGACCCCCCGCCCGGTGCACCGTCACCCGGTCGACGCGGGGCGAGCTGTCGGCGTCGAGGAGGACGCCCTCGGCGTTGCCGCCGGTGACGAGGGTGCGTTGCACGGTGGGCTCGGCGTCGCCGCGGACCAGGATCCCGGCGGCGACGGAACCCTCGACCAGGCAGTCGGAGAGGACCCCGCGGGCGCGGTCGATCGCGACGATGCCGTTGCCGCCCGAACCCCGGAGCTCCACGTTGTCGAGGGCGGGCGCGGTGGAGGCGGAGAGCAGCACGCCGTGGGTGGTGCTGTCGACGGCGCAGCAGCCGGTGAGGACGGGGCGGCCGGCGGAGGAGATGTGGAAGCCGATGGTGCAGCCCACCGCGCGGACGTCGGTGAGGCGGGTCTCGGCCTGCTCCTCCAGGGCCACCCCGGGCTTGGGGGTGCCCTGGACCGTGAGGCGTTCGACGGTGCCGCCCGCACGGCCGTTGGCCAGCAGACCGTTGCCGCGGGCGTCGCGGACGGTGCAGTCGCGGATGGCGGGCGCGGACTGCTCGCCGAGCACCAGACCGGAACTGCCGAGATCCTCGAAGACGCAGTCCTCCACGACACTGGACTCGGGGGACAGGTCGACGAACCCGGCCCCCGCCGGGTTGGTGATGACACAGTCGCGCATGGCGAGGGAACCGCGCTCCCGGGAGAGCAGCGCCGTCCAGGAACCGGCGTGCACCCGGCAGTTCTCCAGGGCGGCCTGGCCGCGGGGGACGTCGACGACGGGGGCGTCCTCGTCACCGCCGCGCAGCACCAGCCCGGAGAGCTTGACCGCCTCGGCGACGACCTGGACGGCGGTGCCCGAGCGGGGGGCTATCTCCGGCGGGTCGTCGGGGTCGTCGGCGACGATCGTGACCATCTTGGTGATGACGAGGGACTCGTCGTAACGGCCGGGGCGGAGGCGGATCACGCCTCCCGGGCGCGTGGCGACGAGGGCCGACGTGATGCCCTGGTACGGGTCCGCGACGGTGGTCTGGCGGGCCATGGCGTTCCTTTCTGCGTCGTCTCTACGTCGTCGTGGTCGGCCACCGCACCGGCTCCCGGCCCCTCGGCACCCGGCCCCGGGCACGGCCCCGTCCGGCGCGGACGCCGACGCGTCGCGCGGGCCGGGCGGGGCGCCGGGGGCGGGGGCGCGGCAGGAGGGGCCGGGCCGTCAGGGCCGGTGGGCCGTCTGGATCTGCACCGTGCGACGGCGGGTGATGTAGAGCCCCCGTCCCGCGGGCAGGATACGTGGCTTCGTCCCCGCCACCACCTGCCCTTCCGCAGGCGGGCAGCTCATCAGCAGCACGGGCGTGTTGGCCTCGACCAGGCGGCGCAGCAGCTGGTCGGACATCATCGCCCGGCCGGAGCCGTTCGCACTGCGGGCGACGACGACGTGCAGTCCGACCTCGTCGGCCTGGGCCAGGAACTCGTGGAGCGGGGCGAACGGATCGCCGCCCGACAGGCCGCCCGTGGAGACCAGTTCGTGGTCGTCGACGAGGAGGAACAGCCGGGGCCCGCTCCACCAGTCGCGCAGCCTGAGCCGGGCGGGGGCGATGTCGGGCCCCGGGACCCGCTCCTTCATCGCCCGCGCCACCCCGTCGACCATCTGCCCCAGCAGACCGGCGCCGGTGGCGTAGCCCAGGCGGTGGGAGTCGGGGACGGCCTCGGCGAGACCGCGCCGGTAGTCGACGAGGACGATCCGGGCCTCGTCGGGGGTGTACCGGGCGCGGATGCCGTCGGCGATGTGGGCGAGCAGGTTGGACTTTCCGGTCTCGACGTCCCCGACGACCACCAGGTGCGGGTGCTCCTCGAAGTCGTGGTGGAAGACGTCGAGCCGCTGGTCCTCCAGACCGAGCGGGACACGCAGGTCGCCGTCGGCGGCGGGAAGTTCGTCCGCCGGAAGGTTCATCGGGAGCATCCGCACGGGAGGTGCCGAAGGGCCGTCCCACTCGGCGGCGACCTGCCGGACGAGCGCGGCGACGCCGTCGGCGACGGTCTCCGCGCGCGGGTCGCCGTCCGTACGGGGCAGCGCGGTGAGGTAGTGCATGCGGTCGGCCGTCAGACCGCGGCCCGGGACGGTCGGCACGGTCGCCGCCACCCGCATGTTGACCATCGAGTCGACGGGGTCGCCCAGGCGCAGCTCGAAGCGGGTGCCGAGCTGGTCGCGGAGGGCGGCGGAGATCTCCATCCAACGGCCGGAGGCGACGATCAGGTGCACTCCGAAGTTGAGGCCCCGAGAGGCGATCAGGTTGAAGGCGGGGGCGAGGTCCATGAAGTCCTGCCGGATGGTGTTCCAGCCGTCCACGACGAGGAAGACGTCGCCGTGCGCCTCGTCCGGGAACTCGCCCTCGGCGCGGCGGCGCCGGAAGTCGGTCATGGACTCCACGCCCCGCTCGGCGAAGAGCAGTTCGCGGTGCGTGATGACGTTGCCGACCTCGGCGATGGTACGGGCCATCCGCTCCGGGTCGAGGCGCCCGGTGACGCCGCCGACGTGCGGCAGCCCGGTGAGCGAGGTGAGCGTCCCGCCGCCGAAGTCCAGACAGTAGAACTGGACGTCGCGCGGGGTGTGGGTGAGGGCGAGCGCGGTGATCAGGGTGCGCACCAGGGTGGACTTGCCGGACTGGGGGCCGCCCGCGATGCCGACGTGGCCGCCCGCGCCGGAGAGATCGGCGAGCAGTTCGTCACGGCGCTGCTCGAAGGGGCGGTCGATGACACCGACCGGGACGGTGAGGAACTTCCCGCCGGGCATGCCGGGCGGGGGCAGCAGGAGATCGAGCGTCGGGGGCTCGCCCAGCGGCGCCAGCCACACCTGGTGGGCGGGCGGGCCGGAGCGCTCCAGCTTGTCGACGGCGACGGTGAGCAGGCTGGGGCCGGAGGCGTTCTCCTCCTCTTCCTCCGCCAGGTCCGGTTCGGTCCGCGGGTCGACCTCGGGCAGCGCCCGGGGCGCCACCCAGCCCGCCTCGAACGGCACCACCTGCCCGGCGACCACCGCCTGCCGGACCGCGGGGCGGACCACCTGGTACCGCCCGGAGACATAGGCGGCCTTGAACCGGGTGAGGGCGCCGACGTCGTTCTTCAGCAGGCCGCTGCCCGGCTGCGGGGGCAGCTCGTAGGCGTCCGGGACACCGAGCACGCCCCGGCTCTCCATCGCGGAGAAGGTGCGCAGCGCGATCCGGTAGGACAGGTGGCTCTCCAACTGGCTGATGCGGCCCTCGTCCAGGCGCTGCGAGGCCAGCAGCAGATGCACGGAGAGCGAGCGTCCGAGCCGTCCGATCATCACGAAGAGGTCGAGGAAGTCGCGGTGCGCGGCGAGCAGTTCGCTGAACTCGTCGACCACGACGAACAGGGTGGGCAGCGGGTCGAGGGCGGCGCCGTTCGCCCGCGCCTCCTCGTACTCGCGGACGGAGGCGTAGTTCCCGGCCTTGCGCAGCAGCTCCTGGCGGCGGACCAGCTCGCCGTGCAGGGCGTCCTTCATCCGCTCGACCAGCGCCGCCTCGTCGGCCAGGTTGGTGATGACGGCCGAGGTGTGCGGCAGCCGGTCCAGGCCCAGGAAGGTGGCACCGCCCTTGAAGTCGGTGAGGACGAAGTTCAGCGTCTCGGAGGAGTGGGTGAGCGCCAGCGCGAGCACCAGGGTGCGCAGCAGCTCCGACTTGCCGGAACCGGTGGCGCCGATCAGCATGCCGTGCGGGCCCATGCCGCCCTGCGCCGACTCCTTGAGGTCGAGATCGATGTGCGCGCCGTCCGCGCCGATGCCGATCGGAACCCGCATCCGCTCCGCGGAACTGCGCGGACGGTGCAGCTCGGCCGGATCGGTGGCGTGCAGATCGCGGATGCCGAGCAGGTCCGTCAGCTCCATGTTCTCCTGGAGCGGGCGTTCGGCCCGCGCCGCGGCGCCCAGCCGGTAGGGGGCGAGGACGGTGGCGAGGGCGCGGGACGCGTGCGGTCCGAGGGCGTCGGGCCGGCCCAGGGCCGTCTCGGTGGGCTTGCCGTCCGGGGCGGTGGACAGCAGCGCCAGCGCGTCCGGTTCGATCCGCAGGCGCAGTGTGCCGCGGGTGGGGCAGGCGCCGTCCAGCGTGCCGCGGACGTCGACGACGACGGTGTTGCGGTAACCGGACTCGGCGAGCCGGGCCCCCGGCGGTACGGACGCGGTGTCCAGGACGACGACGGTGAACGGTTCGTCACGGCTCGGTTCCGCACCGGGCTCGAACGGCGGCCGGTCGGCGAACTCCTCGCCGAGCAGCGGCTCCAGTTCGGAGACCGTCTCGGCCACCAGCCGGGCCGAGCCCGCCCCGTCGACGTCGGCCTGGTGCTGGACGTGCGGCAGCCACTTGACCCACGACCAGGAAGGCAGCGCGTCGCCGTCCGCCACCACGGCGATCGTCAGGTCCTCCGGGGCGTGTGCCACGGCGAGTTGGGCGACCAGCGCCCGGGCCGCCGCCCGGGAGGTCTCGCGGTGCTCCTCCTTCGCGGTGAGGAGCACCCGCGCGAACGACCGAAGCCGGACGGCGACCGGCTGGTCGCCGACCGTCGAATAGGCGTGGATGAAGCGGCGCAGCGCGTGCGCGGAGAGCGGCTCCAGGTCCTCGACCGGCTTGGTGGACAGCGGCGAGAGGGTCAGCGCGAGCTGCTGCTCACCGGTGCCGATCCGCACCTCGCCGAAGTCGTCATGGGTGGCGCGTCGTTCCCACAGCCGCCCGGTGCGGGCCACCGACCACAACGCCCCGGGAAGGGGATGGCGCCACTCCTGGGCGCGCCGCTGCTGCTCGACCACCTTGCGGATACGGCGCCGACTGGTCGTCAGGTACCGGAGGTAGTCCCGGCGCTCGGCGCGCAAGGCACGCTTGCGGTCACCGGCGGCCCGGAGGAACTGGGCGATCAGCATGCCGACGGCCGAGGCCCCCATCATGCCGATCGACACCCACATCAACACGCCGTTGCCCTGGCCGGGACGGATGAAGATGAGCACCATGCCGAGCGAACTCAACGCCATCGGCAGGTAGGTGATGATGCCGCTCATGGCGCCCTGGGGCTCCGGCAGGGAGGGGGGCTCCTGCAGCGTCAGCTCGCCCTCGGGCATGGCCGGGCCAACCCGGCGCGGAGGCCGCCGAAAGGTGACGGTACTCAAACCGGCTCCCGGATCGATGTGTCGGCGATTCGATATCGGCGCTCGGGGTGCCGATTATCGTGCGGTCGGACGACCGTACAGTCATAACGAACTTCACGATAATGTGCAGCCGATCCCGGGTCGAATCCCGATCGGAAAAACATGGCGGGAGTGAATCGCGCACCGTGAGCGACAAGACCGCCGGGCTCTGCCGAATAACCATCAGAAGCCCGGAAAAAACCTTCGAACTGGGCATACCTGTCGATGTCCCACTCGCGGATCTGTTGCCGGTACTCGTCGAGTACGCCGGCGGCGACCTCCACGAAAAGGGCCTGGAACACGGCGGCTGGAGCCTGCAACGGCTCGGCGCGGCCCCGCTCGACGAGGAGCGCACCCCGGCCGCCCTGGAGCTGCGCGACGGCGAGACGCTCTACCTGCGAGCCCGCCACGAGGCCCTGCCCGAGGCCGACTTCGACGATCTCGTCGACGGCATCGGCGAGTCGCTGCGCGCCCGTTCCGACACCTGGCGGCCCGAGCTGACCCGTCGGCTGCTCCTCGGGTTCACCGTGGCGGCCCTGGCCGCCGGGCTGATCACCGTCCTGCTGCCGGGCGAGGCGATCTGGCGGGCCACGGCCGCCGCCGTCTTCGCGTCGCTGCTGGTGGCGGGCGGTCTGGCCGCCTCCCGGGCGGTCGGCGACGCGGGCGCCGGGGCCGTGCTCGGCGTACTGGCCGTGCCCTATCTGGCCGTCGCCGGCACACTCGTCCCGGTCGCCGGGCACGGCGAGGACATGCTCGGCCCGCGGCTGCTGGCCGGCGGCGCCGCAGGGGCGGGCGCGGCGATCGTGGCCCTGGCCGCGGTCGGTGCCTTCGCACCGCTCTTCCTGGGGGCGTTCACGGTGGCGGCGTTCACCGTGGCGGCCGGCGCGATCGCCCTCGCCGGAATGTCGATCGCGCAGGTCGCGGGGTGGTTGACGGTGGCGACCGTGCTCGCGGGCGGGTTCGTGCCCAGCCTGTGCTTCCGGCTCGCCGGGATGCGGATGCCGCCACTGCCGTCCAACGCGGGCGAACTCCAGGAGGGCATCGAGCCGTTCCCCGCCCAGCAGGTGCGCGAACGCGCCGAACTGGCCGACCGGTACCTGACCGGGATGTACACCGCCCTCGGACTGGTGGCCGTCGCCTGCGAGACGGTGCTGCTCACCGCCGGGGACGGCTGGACGCCCCCGCTGCTCGCCGTGGTGCTGAGCACGCTGCTGTTGCTGCACGTCAGGGTGGTCGGCGCGGTGTGGCACCGGCTCGCGATGGCGATCCCCGGGGCGTACGGGATCGCCCTGGCGGCCGTGGTGCGCGCGATGGACACCGGGCTCCCGGGGCGGCTGGAGGTCACCGCCACCCTCGCCGCTCTCGCCGCGGTCACCGCGATCGCCGCGTGGACGGTGCCCGGCCGCAGGCTCGTCCCCTACTGGGGCCGGGCCGCCGACCTCCTGCACACCTTCTGCGCGCTGGCACTGCTGCCGCTCGCGGTGCTGCTCGCCGGGGTGTTCGGCGCGCTGCGCGGAATCCGGGGGTGATGCGCTGATGGCGGTGCAGTCGCGCAAGGACCAGGTGCAGGCGCACCTCTACGTGATGGGCAGACTGGCCAGCGGCCTGCTGCGGGACGACCCCGACTCGCCCGACACCCCGACCGCGCGGACCTGGCGCGGCATCCGGTGGGGCGCGCTCCTGGTGGTGCTGGCCTGTGTGGTGACGGTGCTGTACGGGCTGATCAAACCGGGCGGCGGGACGTCCTGGCAAACCCCGGGCGCGCTGGTCGTCGTGAAGGACACCGGCGCCCGCTACCTGAACATCGGCGGGACGCTCCACCCGGTGCTCAACGAGGCGTCCGCACGGCTGGTGGCCGGGGACCGGATGACGGTCGAGCAGGCCGCGTCCCAGTCGATCGTGGACGCGCCGCGCGGCGCCCCCATCGGGATCGTGGGCGCTCCGGACGGCTTGCCGGCCGCGCCCGGCCCCGAGACGTGGGCGGTGTGCGCCGGCGTGCGGCCGGACGGCGCGGCGGGCGGCACGAAACCGCTGACCAGCGTGGTCGTGGCGGGACCGGAGGAAGCCGGGGACGGGCTCGGCTCCGATCGCGGCGTGCTGGTGACGGCGCCGGGGGAGGGGCAGCAACTGGTGTGGAACGGGCGCCGGTTCCGCGTCGACGCCCGGCACGGGACGGTGGCGGCGCTGGGCTGGGCCGGCGTGACGCCCGTACCGGTGAGCGCGCCGTTCCTGACGGCGCTGGACGCCGGGCCGGGGCTGGCCCCGCCGGAGATCGCCGGGCGGGGCCGTCCCGGCCCGCGGCTCGCGGGCGGCGCCACCCGCGTCGGACAGCTGTTCTCGGCCGGGGGCCAGCACTACGTGCTGCGCACGGACGGGCTGGCGCCGCTGACCGGGCTGGTCAGACGCCTGCTGCACGGCGACCCGCGCACCCAGGACCAGGCGTACGACGGCCGGGCCGTGGTGGAACGGCCCATCGGCCCCTCCGACCTGGCGGCCCATCAGGCCCCCGCGTCGGCGGCGCAGCAGCTGGCCGCCGGGCTGCCCGACTCGGCACCGCAGGTGGTGAGGGTGGACCCGGCGCAGGAGCAGGTCTGCGCCCGGGTGACGCCGTCCGCCGGGGGCCACACCACGACGGTGGCCCTGGTCCCGGCGGCCGGGGTGCCGGGCTCGACGCCCACCGCCCAGGCGGGGGTGACGGCGCCGTGCGTCCCGGTGGACCGGACGTGGGTGCGCCCGGGGGCGGGCACACTGGTCCGGGCCCGATCGTCGGCCGGGACGGGCAACTCCCTTTATCTGGTGGCGGATTCGGGTGTCTCGTATCCCGTCACGACGGCGGGGCTGAAGCAACTGGGATATTCGGAAGGCGCGGCCGTCGACGTTCCGGGCCGACTGCTGAACCTTCTTCCGGGCGGCCCCGTGCTGGACCCGTCCGCGGTATCGAAGGCCGGGGAGGCGGACGCGGATGCCGAAAGCGCGGAGAGGGTTCCCCCGAAAGGAAAACGAATCCGTGAACAATGCGGCGCCGGGTTGTAAAGAGGCGACAGAGGGCGCAGAACTTCCCTCTGCCGCTACTGACATGGGCTCATTGAACAGTTAATCTCATTGGTGCAGGTGGGGGTGGGGAGGACTCTGTGACGTATGAGTCATGCCTTCCCCCGTGCACCGGGTTCCGACTCAGAGGGAGGCAGCGGTGTCCGAGCTCGTCAAGGACGCGGCAGCGGCGCGGAAGGCAGTCACCGCGCTCGACACGCACTACGGGTTCATGAAGCAGGCCGGCGGTGTGGCCGACGGCATCAGGTCCAACGTCCAGGCGAACTACCAGACGGACTCCGGCTCCGCGGCGACCTTCCAGCAGAAGTTCGAGACGTGGCAGCAGGGTTACAACGAGGCGATGCGCGCCGTCGACGACGTCTGGAACAAGCTGAACCAGCAGCAGCAGGTGCTCGACGCCGGTGAAGAGGCCGCCCTCCAGCACGCCAAGAGCGGCTTCGACAACACCGCGGTCTCGGACGGCATCCTCGGCGTCCTCAACCGCAACTGATCAGGGTCCTCGACCACAACTGATCCGGCCACATCCGTCGTACGGGAGAGGGGCACGCAGTGTCCGGCAACATCAGGATCAACTGGGGCGGCTTCGCCGACGCCACCAACGACATGCAGCAGCTCACGGCGAACATGCGCAACGCGCTGGAGGAGCTGATCGGGGGCGTGCAGGACCTCGCCCGGAACGCCGAGGGCAAGAGCGCCGACACCTGGCGCGACGTCCAGACGCAGCTCAACGCCGCGATCAGCAAGATGGACAACGCGTTCAACCAGGGCCACCAGACCCTGAGCAACATGGGCAGCACCCACCACGAGCACGACGGTCAGGGTGCCAAGGTCATGGCGAGCTGACGGGAGGTGAGTCGTGGCTGAGGACACCACCTCCACCTACCAGGTCTCGTCGGAGTTCCTGCAGGGCTTCGCGCGGGACAGGATCAACGGTCTGTTCCTCGAACAGTTCAGGGACGAGCCGTACATCAAGAAGCTGCGTGGCTACGGCGGTCAGGGCGGGTCCGGCGAGTACGACAAGCTCCTCACGGGCAACCCGGATTCGACGGTCACCTCGGCGAAGACCCTGCAGGACGAGTTCACGGCGTTCGCCACGAACATGGTGAAGATCCTGGACGGCCTGCAGGACGGGATGAAGGTCCTCTCCGACAAGGTGATCGGGGTCAACCACATCACTCAGCAGGGCGAGCAGGAGGCCAAGGACACCGCCCTGCAGTCGATGATGGACGACCTCAGGGAGCCGCTGGCCCTGTTCAGCGGCAGTGGCAAGAACACGCAGCCGACGGCGGGCAACACGCCGACGACCACTGGTAGTTGACCGGGCGCCGAAGTGACGGGCGAGGCCGGAAGGGCAGGGAGACAGGATGGCAGGCACGAATTGGGAGGACCTTCTGGGCCTCTTCGCCGAATCCGCGACCCCTCCGGCCAAGCGGACGGACGTCACCGACCTGAAGTGGATCGCCGATCACTACGTGAATCCCTGGCACCACGCGGCGGGGGAGGTCGGCGCGCCCGGGGGCTACGAGTTCGGCTGGCACAAGACGTGGTTCCTGAACAACATCCTGTACGTCAACTACCAGGTCGGCTTCAACATCAGCCCGGAGCTGAAGGACCCGCTGCCTCAGGACAAAGCGGTCTACCAGTGGCACTTCCGTGCCAGGGAAACCCTCCGCAGGGCACTCTCGGAGGAAGGCAACTCCGTCTTCGCGTTGCTCAGCTTCGACGACGCCAGCAACACGGTCAAGGGCGTCCAGCGGTTCCTAGAGACCTGGTTCCACACGATCAAGGGCTGGGCCGAGGAGATCGACGTCCCCGGTTCGGACTTCCAGGGCACCGCGGCAGGGCAGTTCCGCAGCATGCTCATCGGCGTCGCGAACCAGTTCGGCGACCTGCACACGCAGATAACCAATCCCGGTGACCCCTCCAAGGAGATCGACGAGGCCCGGACCGCGGCCACCAACGAACTGCGCGGCCTGTACGACCTGTTCCTGAAGTACGGCACGGAGAAGAACGCCTGGCCCGCCCAGATCCTGGGCGACCTGTTCCGCGAGGAGTTCGGGGAGGGCGCCTACCACTTCGACAACGGCTGGCTGACGACGGCGACGCTCGGCGACCCGAACTCGTCGGGCTTCTGGGCCGCTTTCGAGCAGAAGGCCAAGGACCGTTGGCTCACCCAGGTCAGCGAGAGCCTCGACAACCCCGCGTCCGCTGCGGCGAGCGCCATCAGCAGCGCCTACACCGACGCGAGCAATGCCATCATTCCCCCGTACAAACCGACCTGGGACGCCCCCGCCGGCACCGGCCAGGGCGGGCCGAACCCGGCCGACGGCAAGAACCCGACGGCCGATGCCATCGCCACACTGCTCAACGGACTGAAGAACCCCCAGGGCGGTCCGGACGGTCTGTCCGAGAAGCCCCCCGGCATCGACGACGAGACCCAGCTCCCGGGCGGCGACAGCGAGGGAGAGTTCAGCGGTGGCGGCGGGGCCTTCGACCAGAACGGCGCCGGGGGCGAGGGCCCCGGCTCGGCGCTGGAGAACCAGCTGAAGAACCTGAACGCCGAAGGACCGGGAGCCTTCGACAACAAGGGGATCACCGGCAATGGAGGCACGGGCCTCGGGAACACCGGCCTCGGAGACACCGGCACCGACACCGACAAGAACGTCACCGGCCCGGGGGTGTTCGGCCCCGGCGGCGGCCTGACGAACATCCCGCCCGGCTCCACGATCAACAAGAACGGCACCGTCACCGGCCCGGACGGCAAGACGCTCAAGAACCCCGACGGCTCCGTCTACAAGGCCCCGCCCGGCGCCTTCCAGCAACAGCAGAAGCAGCAGGAGGCGCTGCGCCGCGAGGCCGAGGCGCAGCAGAAGGCGTACCAGGAACGGCTCAAGCAGCAGGAAGAGGGACAGCGGCGCGCCGAGCAGCAGCGGCGCGACAACGAGAAGGCGCTGGCACGCCTCCGCGAGACCTCCCGGCTGTCCGGCGAGCACCCCGGCACCCGTGGCAACGGCGAGGGCGGAACGCAGCAGAGCAAGGGCGTGTTCAAGGTCCGCAACCCCGACGGGACACACTCCGAGTACACCTTCGGCAAGAACGGCAAGGGCCCCGTCGGCGTCGAACCGCCGGCCGGCCGGGTCAGGACCTCCTCCGCCGACCCCAACGTCAGGACCACCGAGGAGACCACCACCGGGCGGCGCACCTCGTCCTCGCCACCGATGATGCCGCCGCCCGGAGCGGGCGGCGGCGGGGCCCCGGCGGGGCAGGATCAGCACCGGGAGCGGAAGAGCTACCTGGACGAGGACGAGGAGACGTGGGGCACCCAGGAGTGCACCTCGACGGGAGTGATCGGCTGATGGCGGAGCAGAACGACGGCGGCATCCGGGGCGGCGGCCCCGCGTCGCGTCCCCGTTCCGCGCGCGAGCAGTTCGAGTCGATCCTCGGCTCGACGCTCCAGGAGCAGTTCGACGAGATGCAGCAGCAGGTCCGCGAGCACACCGAGAAGCTCGCTTCCGTCCAGCGCGAGCTGGCCGCGCGCACCTCCACCGTGCGTTCCAAGGACCGTGTGATCAGCGTCACCGTCGGTGCCCAGGGCGACGTCCGCGAGATCAAGTTCCACAACGAGGACTACCGGCGGATGGACCCGGCACGCCTGGGCAGGGCCCTGGTGGAGCTGATCGGCAGGGCACAGACCGAGAGTGCCGAGGCGGCGCGCGAGGCGTTCGAGCCGCTGCGCGGGAAGGGCGCCGAGATGCGCCGGTCGATGCTGGCCGGCTCGCCCGTCGAGGAACTCCTCGCCCCGATCCGGGAGATGACGAAGAACCTCGGACAGACTCCCCCGGCCCGGGGAGGCAGGAACGATGGCTGACGGCAACGAACTGAGGGCCGGCGACGCCACCTGGCAGGGGTTCGCCGACTACGAGAACCTCGGCACGGCCCTGGCCAAGGGACACGGCAATCTCGACGCCATCAACGACCTCAACACCCGGGGCGGCGGCGACGGCGAGGACGAGTCGTCGAAGCAGTACCTGGAGCGGATCAAGCCGGGCATGCCACCGCTCACCGACACCCTGAAGATGCTGGACCTCCTGATCACCCAGCTGGGCCAGAACGGCCAGGACGTGAAGAAGATCTTCGGCGACGCCGAGGACCAGGCCGCATTGCTGGCCAAGCACTGGAAGGCGGCCGGAGGGGAACAGTGACGCGCACCACCACTCGGCGGCGCCCGTGTTGACCCCGTCCCCCGAGGCACAGACGCTGCTCATGGTCTTCTCGGGCGAGAAGTGGCCGTCCATCAACGAGGATCTGCTGCGGGAGGCCGCCGACCACTACGAGGCACTGGTCGGCAACTTCGAGGAACTGCAGACCTATCTCGTCGGGGCCACGAACTACATCAAGGAGAACTTCTCCGGCAAGGCCGCCGAGGAGTTCGTCAAGTACGCCGACTACCTGGCGAGCGGCGGCGAGAAGTCGATCCTGAACGGCTGTGCCGATCAGGCCGAGAACCTTGCCGCGATCGCCCGGGACACCGCCACCCAGGCGGAGTACTCGAAGTGGATGATCCTCGGCCAGGTCATCCAGCTGATGGCCGAGCTGGCGTTCCTGGCCGCGGTGTGGTGGATACCCGGGGTCAACGCGGCCGCCGAAGCCTCGGCGGCCGCCGCGGAACTCGCGCTCAAGATCGTCGCCCAGGCCGTCATCAAGGCACTGGTCAAGAGCATCCTGACCCACACCGCCATCAGCGTCGCCATGGGCGCGGCGATGGACGTGATCGTCCAGCTGATCCAGATGAAGCAGGGCAACCGCGGCGCCTGGGACTGGGACGCGACGAAGAGCGCGCTCGGATTCGGTGCCGTGCAGGGCGTGTTCGGCGGTGTCTTCAGCCTGGCCGGCGGCGCGCTCGGCAAGCAGATCGCCAAGGTCGTCGGCAGCGACGCGGCCAAGTGGCTGGGCACGCAGATCGGCAACCACCTCGACACGCTGGCCGACAAGACCGGCGCGAACAAGGGGCTGGCGCACGCGCTCGGCAACCTCCTCGGAGGGGCCGACGGGGAACTGGCGAAGGGCCTCAACAAGAGCACCGGAAAGCTGGTCTCGGACAGCTTCGTCGACAAGGTCGGCAACGCCTTCGCCAAGCACGGGTTCAACGGACTGTCGGGGGACGCGGCGCGGAACGTCGGCAAGACCTGGGCGAGTTCCCTCAACAAGCACTGGTCCACGGCGGTGTCCGTGGACCAGGTGTCCGAGAAGATCGCCAAGGACCTGGCGAAGGGCATCGGCGGCCAGGTCGACGCGGCGGCCCTGAAAACGTTGTCGCACGCCATCACCGGGGACGTGGCGAAGTCCCTCAGCTCGAAGACGATGTCCGAGACGCTGACCAAGACGCAGAAGTTCGGCTACGCGGCGGGTTTGTACGGGACGTCGGCACTGGTCGATGCGGGGGCCCAGAACCTGGCCGAGGGCACGTACAACCTGATGACCCAGGGAAAGTTCACCACCACCTGGCAGACGTTCGTCTCGGGCGTCGTGCCGACCGCGTTCGGCCACGCGATACGGCACACGATCGTGCACCCCCTCCTCGCCCAGTCGAACTCGCTGCTCGCCAACTTCCTCAAGGACGTCAACTTCAAGCTCGACACCCTGGACAAGGTGCCGGGGGAGTACGGACCGCAGGTCACGCCGAACGACTCCTCGGTGCCGCTCGGACGGGACATGGGGGCCACCGCGACCGCGACCGGGGAGCCGACCGGGGAGACCGGTACGGAGCCGGAGCCGGAGACGGAGGCGGGTACGGGCACGACGGCGCCCACCGCGACCACCACGTCCACGGTGTCCCCGGCGCCTTCGCCGGTCGTGACGCAGTCGCAGACGACGCCCCAGGCACAGCCGCAGGTCACACCTCAAGCACAGTCGCAGACGACGTCCCAGACGCAGACACAGACCCAGTCGACGTCCCGGACGCCCGCCCCGTCCGGGTCCGGGAACGGTTCGGGCACACCGCCCGTGCAGAGGTTCTTCACCCCGCGGCCCACGGAATCGAACTCCCCCTTCTCCGGCCCCTCCAGGGGAATGCCTCATTTCAGCGCCCCGAGCCCCATGGGGCCGCCCGCGCATCAGGACTTCGGCACGCCGACCGGGCCCGTCATCACCACGACGACGAGCTCGCCCACACCCACGGTCACCCCCGTCTCCACCTCCGCCCCCATCTCGACATCCGAGTTCGTGACGGAGACGACCTCCCACGACATCGAGTTGACCCAACTCGGTGACCCGACCCCAACAGGCACCACCGACACCACCGAGAACAACACCGAGGGTGTCACCGAGAACAACACCGGCGACGCCGACGAGAACAACACCGACAACGCCGACGAGAACACCGGCGGCACCGGGCCGAACACCACGACGACGACCTCGAACGAGACGACGGAGACCTCCGTCCCCCACTTCCTCAAGGACGTCTCCACCTACCTCCAGGACACCGAGAACAAGCCCCTTTTCAGCGGGGCCGTCGGTGGGCACCTCGCCGTCCGGCTCGACCACGACAGCAAGGACCCCGCACAGCTCGCCGACGAGCTGGTGAAGAAGGCCGGCGTCACCCTGCACGAGCCGGAGGCCCTCGCCCTCGCCCTCGCGCAGCAGCCGCACACCTTCCTCGGCGACGGCCGTCGCTTCGCCGTCACCACCACCGACGGCCGCACCCAGGAACTGCGCATCAAGGCGGTCCCCGAGCAGGACACCTGGAAGACCGTCCCGGCGGACGAGGACGCCCCCACCACCCCCTTCAAGCTCGACACCGTCCAGCGCTCCCAGCAGACCGAGGGCCTGTCCCACGCGGAGTCCAGCAACTTCCGGGCACCGGTTTCCGCCGCGGTGGTTGGGGCGGGCGTGGTGGGCCGGATCACCGTCGCCCCGGGAATGGCCACCGGCCGGGACCACAACCTCAACACCCAGCTCCTGTCACAGCGCGAGACCCGCAGCCACGGCGCGTCCGTCGAGCTCAGTACCGACGTCAGGTACGAGCTGACCCTCCGCGACAAACCCGCCACCGAGTCCGCCGGCTCGCCGGCCGCCCCCACCCACACGCACACCGTCACGAACGGCCTGACCGTCCGGGTTCCCGAGTCGCACACGACCAACACCCGGCCCGACCCGCGCAAGGACCGGGTGCCGCTGAAGTTCACCACGGAGTCCGGCGAGCGGGCGGGCATCGAGCACACCGAGTCGTACTTCAACCTCGACGCGGTGACGGACTGGGTGCTCCAGCACACCGACTCCCCGGTCGGCAGCAGCAACTACAAAGCCGTCGTCAACCACTTCACGGCCGAGCACTTCACCCAGATGGACGGCCGTTCCCCCGTACCGCCGCTGCGGCTGCACACGTCCGACGGATCGGCGTCCGGCACCGTCACCATCGACCGGCCGGTGCCCCGCCGGCACTGGGTGATCGACGCCGGCACCGACTTCGAACTGCGGGACACCGGCCAGTTCACGCAGAAGAACGAGAGCAGCGTCCATCGCGACCACAGCCTCGACACCACCCTGTTCGTGGGCGCCCAGGCGGACCCCACCGGCTTCTCGGACGCCTTCGCCGCGCCGCGCGTCCAGGCCGGCCTGACGTTCGGCTACAGCCATTCCTCCCGTAACACCGCCAACCTGGGCGGCCCCGCAGCCGTCAAGCACGCCGAGCGTTCCCCGAAGGACGTCCGGACGGTGCTCGTGCTGCGCGAATCGACGGTCACGGTGCGAGCGCCGGACGGCACGCACGAGACGTTCACCGTCGGCAGCCTGGTCCGGATGCCGGTCGGCGAGGCCCGGCGACTGGCCGGCTGGGACAATCAGGACGGGCTGCGCGTCGACGTCAACCCCCCGAAGAAGCCCGCCTATTGGGGCGACGAGCAGGTGTCCGTGCTCGGGCCGGGGCGACTGGGCGAGATCCGTGTCGATACGCCCCCGCGGAATCCGGAAGCGGCGGCGAACGACCGCCGCACCTCCGAGGAGAGGCTCTTCGACGCCCTCTTCGACAAACTGAAGAAGGCCGACCCCGGTCTGCCCCTGGCGACCCGTGACGAGGTGGAAGCCGCCGGGCAGCACCGCTCCTGGTTCAAGAGGCTCTTCCGACGCGGCAGGACCTCCGCCCTCGCCGTGGAGAACGCCCGCGGCCTGATGGCGGCGCTTTCCGAACAGGAGTTGCGGGAGGGGATGCACCAGGCGGCCACCGCCGAGGGCATCCGGGTTCCTCTGGCCGGTTCGACGTTCGTCAAGAACCGCGGCTACACGCTGACGATCCGGGCCGACCTGGACAACCCGACGTACACGGGCAGCGCCCGCCGTACCCCGACCGAGGCGACCGGCGGCGGCGAACGGTTCGATACCGCCCAGCAGGTCACGCACTCCTGGAACCTGGGCCTGGAGGCGACCTTCTCCGCCCGGCAGAACGCGAAGGACGAGCTGGGCACACCATTGGCCGTCGGCACCGGCGGCATCGGCGCGCGCGGTGGCGGGACGACCACCCGGCAGGTCAAGTCCGGTGGGACCGCCACCCGCGAGGACCTGTTCGTGCCCGGGCCCGGCACCGACTACTACGACTTCACGGGCAGCCTGACCTTCGAGATCGAGCGCTCGGCGTTCCCGCAGCCCCTCATGCAGGCGCTCACCCTGGGCGGAATGCGGGCCCTGGCACAGTACGGCGAGGACTCGCACGTCCGCGCGGTGAAGTGGCTGTACGAGCACGCCGGACTGGGCGGGATCGGCGAAGCCCGGAACGGGAAGAAGTCCGTCACCCTCGCCTCCCACCCGGTGGCGTTCAGCTTCGGTGTGCCCGACGCCCTGTCCAGGACGAGTGGGATGTCGGACGACAACCGGGACCGGTTCACCGGCAAGGCGGAGTCCAGCAGATCATCGGATGCCGAGGTGCCGGACGAGATCCTCGCCAAGGGGCTGGCCGCCATCACCCTCTCGACCCGGGCCGACCGGAATCTGCTCGGCTCGGTGCTCGACCTGGTCGGGAAGAACTCCGGGAACGCGTGGCAACTGACCGACGCGGGGGCGGTGATGTCCGAGCGGATCCGCCGGATCTTCGGGCAGCACTCCCTCACCTCCCTCTCCGACCAGGTGTTCTCGCCGGGCGGCCACATCGTCGGCAACCTGCACGACAAGGGCACCTTCTTCGCCGGGGACGAGTCCGTCTCGCTCACCGGCACCCGGCACAACCTGACGGTGGTGGGCACCTCGTTCACCGCGTCGCCCGAGATGAACACCGCGCTGGAGCAGGCGTTCGGCCACTCACGGGGCAAGGCGTGGGGCGGCTCGCTCGGCACCACCGGAATGTTCGCCGGTGTGGAGACGGCCGGCGCCACACACCTCACCGGCCAGGGCGGGACGTTCAGCACCTGGCTGCAGAAGTTCCGGAGCTCGACCAAGGGGGCCGCCGTCACCTCGACGCGCGACCTCAACCAGGTGATGGACAACGACCGTTGGGTGCTGGTCGTCGGCGACACCGACTACCGGATCGACGCTCGCCACAAGCCGTTGGGCTTCTTCGGCCGCCCCTTCGGAAACCACCGTACCGGCCCCTCGCAGGTGATCCGGAAGCCGGGCGGCTGGGTGGGCCTGATCCGGGAACGCGACGCCATCAGGACGGGGCTGATCGACGACGGGCTGGGCCCGATGCCGAAAACGGCCGCGGACACCAGTACCGGTACCCCCGCGGGCACCGGTACCGGGACCCCCCTCGACACCGGCGTCGAGACCCCCGTCCACACCGGCGCCGACACTGATACCGACGCCCCTGCCACCGTCGGCACGAAGTGGCGCCACCGGAGCGACCTCGACGGAGCGAGCCGCGGTGCCTTCGCGCACAACGCCCCGCAGGACGCCGCCGGGCTGAAGAAACTCGGGGAGGCCCTGGACGAGGCGGGCATCGCCGAGCAGACCCGGCACACCATCAACGCCATGGTGTCCGCCCGCTCGGGCCGGTCCGCCATCCAGAGCGGAGGCCCGCTGACCGCGCGTGGTCGCACCTCCGCCCTCGCGCACGTCCGGAAGCTCAACGTCCTGGGCAAGGACGTGGCCATCACCGTCCGGCACGAACGCGTCGGAACGCCCGAGATCATCGACACCCTGTTCGGCGACCACGAGTTCGGGGCGAACCGTGGCACGGCCCAGGACGATTCCGTCTCCTCGTCGAAGACCGTCGCGCACGGGGTCACCGGCGGCGAACTGGTGCGTGTCCCGGGCGGTTCGGGCGGCCCCACCGCCGGTGGCGGTGCCGGTGCCGGCGACTCCGTGGCCGCGGTCGAATCCGTCTCGGGCGTGACCACCCAGGTCACCACTCTCCCCGGTCCGAAGGCGGTGCTGGAGACCAGGTGGAGGACCACCGTCACCGTCACCTACTCCGACGGCGGCAACGCCATCGAACCGGTCACCTGGGACGCCACCGTCACCACGTCGGAGTCGTACCTGATGCTGGAGCCGGTCGGGGACGAGGAAGGGCCCTCGACACCGCCCCCGGGCTCGTCCTCGACAACCCCTCCGGCGACGCCCCCGAGCCTGCGGCCGAAGGCCGAGGTGACGATCGACCCGCCGAAGAGCGGTGGCAACCCCGCCGACCTGCTGACCGAGACCACGAAGAAGAACGACGAGAAGGCCCGCAAGGGCGACGGCGGCCTGCACATCCATGAGGTCATCGGTGCGGACCAGGTGCAGAAGCTCGGCAAGCTGCTCGTCTCCCGGGCCCACCGCAACGACCTCGGCCACACCGCGCAGCACACGTACGAGGGCGACCGGCTCACCGAGGCGGTGAACCACGCCACGCGCCGGAGCAGCCTCGTGAAGCCGGGCAGTTCCGGCGCCGACGCGCTCGACACCGCTCTGAACGACCCCTCCCTCACCGCCGCGCTCTCCTCCGGCGTCGCCCAGAGCGGCCAGCACGCCGTCACCGTCTTCGACAACAGTCTGGTGGGCGGGGTCGACGCCACCCTCACCCTGGCCACCCACCTCGACTTCAAGAACGCGCGCCGCATAGCCGTCAGCGGTCAGGTGAGGCTCGACGACCTGACCGGCACCGGCACCGGGGACGAGATGTCCGACGGGACCGCCCTGACCTGGACGGCGGGGCCCGGTGCCGCAGGCAGCGCGGCCATCGGCAACAGCCCGATCGTCGCCCCGGGGATCTCCGGTGCGGGCGTCGGCAACAGCGCCGGCGAGACGCACCGGATCGGGCAGGCCGAGCAGAGCCGGCTCAACCTCAAACCGCCCGCCGGACACGGCCACCTGTACGCCGTCCCCGCCACCTTCCACCTCGCCGCGGAGACGAACCGCCACATCAAGGACGGCGCCGTCGGGCGGCCGTTCACGAGCCCGGCCGCCCTGCAGTCCGGGAAGACGGAGGCGACGGTCCTCGTCTGGCTGAGCGACCAGCGGGTGAAGGAACTGGAACTGGACCGGCTCGCCAGAGCGGAGGCCGAGGCCACCGACGAGGCGACCAGGACCGAACTGAAGCAGCTCATCGAAACGGAGAACAGGGCCGCCCAGAAGGTGACCGAGGCCGAGAAGGCATGGGCGGACAGCGACAAGAAGTACTGGGAGGAACGCCGGAAGCTGCGGGAGGAACTCGACAGCATCGAGGAGTACCGGGAGAAGCACCGGCAGCTGGAGGAGGAACACGCCGCCATCGAACGCGACCTCCGCTCCGACCCCGGGGAGCGCGAGTTCCATCAGGCGAGGCTGGACGAGTCCACGGCGAAACTGGACGGGCTCACGACGAAACTGGCCGAACTCACGGCACCGCAGGACGAACTCACCGTGCCACTGAAGGAACTCGCGGAGCAGGTGGAGAAGGCCCGTGCCGAGTACTTCGAGATCCGCGAGCTGACCGACCCGATCTTCCGCGACGGCGCGGACGCCCGGGCCGCGGCCGAGAAGTTCAGGGAGAAGTACGGCCAGGAGGACGAGCCGGATCCGGAGCCGGAGGACGAGAAGAAGGAGTTCTCGGAGAACGAGGGCGAGAACGGCACCCCGGCGACGATCACGATCGACGGCACGACCTACCCACTGGTGGAGGTCGAGAACGAGGGGCACGGGTTCTTCAACGCCTTGGCCATGGGCCTCGACCCGGCCGGATCGAACGGCCCGGAGCTGTGGAAGGAGCTGGTCGATGAACTGAAGAAGGGGGACAAGGCGCCCAGACGGTTCGTGGAGCTGGCCGGGATGGTGCCGCCCGACCTGGCGGACGCGTTCACCGGCGAGGACGTCACCGAAGCGGGACTGCTGCCCTTCCTCGCCCCGACGACCATGGCCGGACGGGAGTTCCAGGACCGCGACGGGGCCCTCCCACCGATGAAGGAGGCGCTGACGGAGCAGCAGCGCCACGCGCTCGCCGAGCTCTCCGCGAACCGGACCGGCAACCGCGCGACGCTGACCGACCACGGCACGGCGGACCTCTACCCGGCGCTGGCGGCGGCCCTGTGGAAGGTGCCGGTGACCGTCGCGTACGAAGGGAAACTGCACACCTTCACGCCGGGTGGCGGCGAGGCGAAGCCGGGGGACCGGGAGCGGGGCGTCCTGCTGCACCTGAAGGACGACCCGGAGGGCAGGACATACCGGTACGTCGACCAGAGCTCGGCACAGTCCGAGACGCCGAAGCGGTCCGGGACACCGACGCCGACGCAGGAAGAGACACCGACGTCGACGCAGGAAGAGGCGCCGAACCCCGCCCCGACGGAGCCCCCGGCGCAGCACGCCCCGTCTTCGTCGAGCCCCGTGGTGAGGGACGACGAAGGATCCACCGGCGACACCGGGGGCAGCACCCTCTCCCAGGACATCTTCGAGGTGCTCAGCACGCCCCTCACCGTCGACGACGGACTCGCCGAGCTGGGACAGCGGTTGCGGCTGCCCGTGATGGGACTCGTCGCGCTCGACCAGAACCTCGCGGGCCTGGGCATCAACCGCTCCCAGTGGTACGCCCTCGACGGCCACCTGGCCCGCAACGGCTCCGCCCTCGCCGACCTGGCCGGCAGTGGCGACCCCGCCCGGATTCGTCGGGCCGTCGTGGACTGGCTGGCCGCGCCCCTCCACCAACCGTCGTCAGCGGTCGTGAACGCCGCACAGCAGTACGGGATCACGCCGGACCACCTGGAACGACTCCTGCGCGAGAACGACCTGCACCGTGCCGACGGGCTCGTGGACTTCATCGAACACAGCAGGTGGCGGGGGCCCGTCACCGAATGGTTCACAGCCCACCCCGAATCCGTCACCTTTCTCCGTGACCAGCAGGACGCCATACGGCTCGCAGCCGTCGCGAACCGCCTGGGCATCACCGTCGAGGGCGCGAACGGGCCTCGTGCGAGAGAGGCCAGAGCGCAACACCTCACCGCGTTCCGTGCCTGGTTCACCGACAACGGCGGCCACGCACAACTCGCGCGCACCACCGATGAGCAACTCCATGACGCGGTCGCGCGCTGGAACCTCGAATTCCGCCAGGAACTCGGCAACCTTCCCGCCGACGTCGACGTACGCGCACTCCTCCGGTTCGGCCGGGCCGCCGAGGCCACGGGCACGACCGCGCGATTCCGCCAGAGCGTCACCCACCACCTCACCGAGGGCGGCCTCACCCAGACCGTCGCCCTCGCGGACGCGCTCGGCCACGACGCGGGACTCCACGAAGCCGACGCACTCACCCGGGCGTTGGGAGTCGAAGCCACCACACTGCGACCCTTCGGGAAGCTGCTCGGCCACCACCTCGCCCAGCACGCCGCAGCCCCCCGGGCGATCGATGAGACAGTGGCCTCCTTCCGCATCGACCTCGCGCACCACGGCTTCACCACGGCGGACCTCGCCGCGCTGGCCGCTCCGGGGGCCGGGAGCCGGAACGCCGATGTCATCGGCACCGAACAACTGGACTCCTTCGCCCACTACCTCGTCAACCAGAAGACGCTCGGCGCCACACCGCACGCGGCGGTCCGGGCGTGGCGGAACCTGCCCTCCGCCGAGGCCGCCGCCCACGTCGAGACCTGGCGCGGGAACGACACCGCCGAGGGGGTGGTCCTCGGCACCGTCGACGTCCTGCCCCCGAGCTGGAAGAAGTACCAGCGTTTCGGCTACCTCGGACCGATCAAGAACCGCGCCTTCCGGGCGCAGCGCGTGCAACTCCCCGACGGGACCATCCGCGCCGACGTCACCCTCCCCATCAAGCTGCTCCCCCGGCCCGGACAGGAGTTTCTCGCGGACGCCGCCGGCCAAGCCGCCCGGACGGCCCTCGACACCTACCTCAACGCCCCCCGCTACCGGCTCCCCAACGGCGATCTGCTGCGTGTCACGGTGGAGTTCACCGATGCCGACGTGCCCATCGAGCGCTGGGAGAACGGCTACCTCAAGAGCCCCAGCGACGGTGTCCATCTCGTCGACCTCTCCTTCGAGCCCGGCGGACGCATGGAGGCACGGCAGTGGAACCTGCCCGGCGAAAGCCTTGCCGTCCTCGCCCATGAGCTGACCCATCTGCTCGGCCCCTGGGACTACTACCGTGAGCACTCGAACACCCTGCGCCCCGTCTACACCGACCGGGCCCTCATGGGTGGCCCGGTCATCGGCGATCTCTACGGGCAGCCCGCCAACAGCCCGCTGAGCCCCGCCACCGACCGGCTGCACAACCAACGGCTGATGCCCCGTGACCTGAATCTGATCGGATCGGCGATCGAGGCCGCGTGGAAGGACGCCGGGTTCGAGTCCGGTTCGCGCAACGACGTGCCGTCCCACCTGCCGCTCGACGTCGCGGAACGGGTGCTGCGCGGCAACCCGGCCACCGGTGCGGTCGGCCTCCTGGCACCCGTCGGCGCCAGTGGACGCACACGGCCCGATCGGCTCGGCGACATCAACCCCAACGGCACCTACCGCGCGGCTCGGGGCGGCCCGGACAACCGGCCCGTCATGATGTTTCCCGAGCACTGGTCGCTGGAGGAGGCGGCCGCGGCGGTCGAACACGTCCACCGCGAGCAACGGCGGCGCGGCAACATCGGACCGGACGGCGAGTTCGAGGGCGTCCACCACGGGGTCCGCATCCGCGGCCACGCCCTGTCCGACGGCACCATCACCGACTTCGAGCCGTCGATGCGGCAGGACGACCTCGCCCCGGCCCTGTTCGCCGACCCGGCCGACGAACCGCGCCCGACACCCTTGGCCGAGGGCGGTGACCCGCTGGCCACCCACCGGCTGTGGGACTCCCTCGGAATCGGTGACCGGTCCCACGGCGACGGCGGGCACGTGTACACCGGGGATCGGCAGCCGGCGGTGCGCCAGCTGCTGTTCGGCACCATGGCGGGCAACCACACGCTGCGGGCCCGCGTCTTCGCCCTCGAACTGCAGCACTGGATGAACGGGGCCGTCCGCACCCCCCTGACCTCCCCGGGCCCGGCCGTCGCCCTCTCCGACGGCGTCGCCGGCCTCAACACCCTCTTCCCGGCCCAGTGGGGCAACCGGACGATGGACGACTTCATTCGCGAGGCCCACCGACAGGCCCTCAGGAACGGGTCGTTCACCCTCCTGCCCTCAGGCGGCTACATCTGGTACGCCACGGTCGGGAACGTACCGATGCACGGCCAGGTCCTCGACGGCGAGCACCAGCGGGTACAACCGTCCTGGCACCAGTCCGGAAGGGGGGACCACACGTCCACCGCGGTACTGGCCGAGGCCCACGACATCGAATTCCACACCGGCGACGGGGCCCACTACCGGATGAACCGGGAGCTGCGCCACAACGGCGAACAGACCACCGAAATCGTCCGTGTGCTGCACGTGCCACGGGACAGCGGCATGGATTTCCTGCTGGAGCCGATCCTGGGTGCACGGCTGTTCCTCGGCGACTTCCCGGGTCTCGGCCAGGTGGAGCTCCGAGTCGCGATCGAGTACGACGGCACGGCCGACGGACCCGACACCGAGCCGCTGAACCGGGCATCCCGCGGTGTGAAGGACCTCCACACGCTGCTCGGCACCGACTACACCGCGCTGCGCCTCTCCGCCCCGCGAACCCTCGAACCGGACCGGTGGAGGCCACCTGCCGGAACACCGGCCACTCCCGTCTGGCACGCCGCCGCCTCCGCGGTGCTCGACCTCCACGGAACGAGCCCGCTGACCCACGAGCCCGGCATCGACGCTCTCGTGCTGCACACCGCCCAGAAGCTCGCGTCCCACGCGGACCGCGAACGCACCGAGCAGGACCTGGTCGGTGCCACCGGCCGCCTGTACCACCCGGGCGCCGGAAGCAACCTGACGATCCCCGAGAACCTGCGGGGCGACTGGACACCGGACCGGGTGCGGCTGGCCGCACTGCAGCACTCCCTGCACGCCCGCCCCGTCGAGGGGCGGCAGGGACTCGACGGGCTGGTGCTGGAGGCATTCCCCACGCCGGGCGTCCGCCTGGAGATCCGTCACGAACGGGGCCCCGACGGGACATGGCTGATCGCCGACTACGCGATCCACACCGACGACGGCCCCGGCACGCCGCCACTGTGGCAGCCCGACGGGCCCCTCGCCGAGGCGGCGGCCGACATGGGAGTCGATCCGGCGCACCTCTTCGTCCTCAGCCAGGAGATGGAACTGCATCCCCAGGACGTGTCGAGCATCGCCGCGCTCCTGCGCGGCTTCGGAGACCCGTTCGTCGTCCTCGACCAGCTGGATCTGATCACCGACCGGCTGGGCGCCCGGGACCCGCTGTCGCTGATGAGGTGGATGAGCGCCCAGGGCGTCGGGGTCGAGCACTGGTGGGACCTCGCCGCCCATCTGCACGACCGGGGGGAAACGCTGGACGGCCTGATCGAGGCGGGCCCGGACAGCGACCTGTTCACCTCCTGGGACCAGCGGACACAGCGGCCGGTCCGCCAGGACATCATCGCTCAGGCCCTCGTACTCGGAGTGCATCCGCGTCGGCTGGAGATGCTGATGAACGCGACACTGATCGATGACCCGACGGAGTTCGGCGAGAACACCCGGCCGCTCTGGGAGGCCGGGAACACCATCGAGGAGCTGGCCGAGCAGCTTGCCGGGCAGCGCTGGCGCGGCAACTTCGGTCAGATGGCGGTCCAGTTCAACGCCGCGGAAACGGCACAGGACGCGCTGGCCGAGTTCGCCCTGTGGTCCGGGGTTCCCCAGCAGTACGCTGCCCGGGGACTGCCGCTGGATCGGCTCACCCTGGACCAACTGACGCATGCCGTGGCGCTGTGGCGGCTCGGCATGGACGGCCCGGCCGCCACGCTTCCCGACGGTCTGGACCCCCGCCCGCTCGCGCTACTGGTCCACCGTCTCGACATGTGGCCCGACCACGCCCGGGCCTACATCGAGGGGCCCGGCCGGGAAGCCGGCCCTCTCCCGCTGACGGTGCAGTTGGAACAGCGGTACGAGGACGCCCGTAAGACGGCCGAGACGTTCGCCGACTCGGCTACGAACACGATGCCCTACATCACCAGGGTGCTCGAATTCGCCGACCGCCTCAACATCGACCCCGAGCTCCTGAGAGTCATCCCGAACCTCGTCGTCAGCGACGGACGGACCGTCGGGACGATGCTCTGGCACGACGATCCGTACGTTTCCGCCGACCTGATACTGCGGCGTCTCAGCGGTCTCGGGCTCGAACCCCGTGAACTGGCCTGGTTCCGGAACGTCGAGGTGACGGCCGAGGACATCGCGCACCTCGCGGTGACGGCCAAGGACATCAAGAACCTCACGGTGACGGCCGAGGACATCACCCGGTTCTGGAAATACGTGACGGACCACCACACGACCGACGAGGACCTGGCAGCGCTGCTCGCCGGCAACCGGGAAGCGGGACCGGCGGCGGTGCGGAAGTGGGCCGAGCACGAAGCGGCGGCGAGGCGCGGGCCCGCCCCGCTTCCCGGACAGGAGCCGGGCCGCCCCGGGGAAGAGCTCGGGACGGACGAATGACCACACCACCACCATCAGCACGACGGAAGACGAAAAGAGGAGTGGCGCCAGTGGCAGTCACGGAGTCGCAGAGCGGTACCCCCGGCAGTGCCGGTGGGGCCGGACCGGAGAAGGCCGAGGCGCCGACGGCGCGTGCAACGGTGTCCGTCAGCAACGGTGTGATCGGTGCGGACCCGGACGAGCCGGAGGCCGCGCCGGAGAAGGAACCCGGAGCGAAGCCGGAAACCAGCCCCGAGGCCGAGGTCGAGGCCGAAGCCGAGGCCGTGGTGGTGGCAGAGCCCGAGGCCGAAACCGAGCCCGAGACGGCGGCGGGCGTCGCCTCCGCGCTGCGGGGGAGCGGCGCGCCCAAACCGCCGGAGTCGACCAGGACGGAGAGCGAGCCGGAGGGCGCCGAGGCAGAGGGCGCCGAACCGAAGGGCGCCGAGACGGGGGCGAAGGCCGGGACGTCGCCGTCCGAGGAGCCGTCATCCCCCGGGGGGACGGCGGCCTCCGAGGAGACGGCGGCGTCCGCCGCATCGGCCGCCACTGCCGCAACCGCCAACAGCAGCACGGCCGTTGCCCCGGTAGCGGCCTCCAGGACCCGCTTCTCCTGGCTGCGCGCCGGACGCACCGGCGCCACCGCGGCCGCATCCGGCAGCGGCTCGGGCGACGGCTCCCCGGACACCGATGCCACCGGCGCCCCCGGGGACCCGAACCGGATATCCCGTCCCATGGTCGCCGCCGCCGCGATCGGCGGAGTGATCCTCCTCGCCACCCCCTTCATCATCGGCGCCCTCTCCGGCGACGACCCGAAGGACGACAGGAGCCGTGACACCGCGGCCGGATACACCGGCCCGAGCACGTCCCCCTCGGGATACGTGCCCAGCGCCGAGCAGGACGGCGACAAGGCCCCGGGCGGCAGGACCCCCGGCGGCAAGGCGCCGGACGGCAAGAAGGACACGACCTCGAAGATGCCGCCCGGGCCGCAGAACAACGCCGTCGCCGACTCCGGGGGGAAGGAGAAGACAGCCGAGAAGCCGTCGTCCACCGGGACCCGCGAGGCGACCACCAAGTCGGGATCCGGCTCCAGGACCTCGGCCGGGGGATCGACGACGGAATCCAAGTCCGGCGCCGCCACCGTCCGTTCGTTCTCCGCCTACGCGGGCCCGCACTGCTCGGGCTCCGGCACCTCCTACCGCGAGCACGGCTCGTCCAAGGTCGCCAACGACGACGACCAGTGGACGACCGCGGTCGGCGGCTACTCGTCCAACGGCTGCAGCGGCCGGTACCGTTCGGTCCCGATGTCCGGTGACAACAACGACGCGGGCAACTACGCGACGTGGTCCTTCGACACCGGCTCCGTCACCTCGGGCACCTGCCGCGTCAGCGTGCACATTCCCGCCTCCGGCGGCATCCGGCACGTCGGCGGCAACCCGTCCTACTACACCGTCCACGCCGGCAGCAGTTCCTCCGGGGCACGGCTCGCGAGCTTCACGATCGACCAGGTGGACCACCTGGGGCAGTGGGTGGCGGCCCCGAACGTGAGGATCAGCGGCGGAAGCCTGTCGGTCGTGCTGCACGACCGCGGCAAGGACTGGAACTCCAAGGGCCCCACCGACGCGCACCACGCGGCGGACGCGGTCTACGTGAGCTGCAGCTGACACCCTCCGGTACCGCGACGGCCGAACAGGGCGAGAGCCGCCGCTCCGCCCCGTGACACGGCGGCAACCCACCGCCCGGCGTGGCACACCACGCCGGGCACCCGGGCACGCACGCCCCGTGGAGGATGCCCGCGGCCGACCGGGCGGGGCCTGGCCGACTGTTTCGAAATGCCTTCCAGGGGTGCCCTACCGGGGGCGGTCGAGCACCAGATCGGCGGCGTGGGCGAGCACTTGGGCCCGGGTGCGCCCGCCGTGGTCGGCGGCGAGGAAGTGGCCGCCGATCGCCGCGCAGAAGGCGAGCAGGCTGCGGGCCTCGACCTCGTCGGGGTCGGAACAGAAGGTGCCGATCATCTCGCGCAGCAGGGCCATGCGCTGGTTGTCGACGCGTCGCAGGCGCTCGGCGACCGACTCGTCGTGCCGGGCCCAGGCGCGGACCGCCAGGTCGATGGGGAGCAGGCGGTCGTCGGAGAAGGTCAGCATGCCCGCGCGGTGGATCTTGGTCTTCGGGTCGCCGCCCTCGCGCTCGACGCGGGCGATCACCTCGTCGGTGCTCTCCCGCTCCCAGGCGTCCAGTATCGCCTCCAGCAGCGCGTCGCGGTCGGCGAAGTGCCCGTAGAAGCCGCCCTTGGTGACACCGATCCGCTTCGCCAGCACTTCGACGCGCACCGCGTCCGGCCCGGCGGCGGCCAGCACGGCCAGGCCCTCCTCGATCCACCTCTCACGTGGCGTACGCGTCGTGCCCACGGTGTGCCTCACCTCACCTCGTCGCCAGGTATACGGCACCGTATATCCGGGCTATCGTTTGTGTATACGCTACCGTATACATGAGCGGAGACGTGATGTGTGGGCAAGCTTCGGCGAGCGTGAACACAGGCCCCGACGTGGAGTCCGGTCCGTTCGCCCCGGCCGCGGGTCCCGCCCGGCGGCCCTCGTGAAAACCGACGGCCCGCCGGGGCGGGCACACGCGGTCGACGCGGCCGTGGGGGTGCACACCCTTCCCGATTCCTTCCGCGCACTCGGCTCGTTGCCGGCCATCGACTACGCCGATCGCTTCACCCTCGCGACGGACGCCTCGGCGACACCGGAGCAGTGGGCCAGGGCGATGTTCGGCGACGTTCCCGGACTCGCCCAACAGGTGATCTGGCGCGGCCTGTTGGGGCTCCGGCTCAGTCGCGGGCGTTCGCCGGACACCGTGGCGGGCTGGCGCGTCACCGGGCGCGGCGAGGACTGGATCCGGCTGGAGGCCGCCTCCTGGTTCCTGTCCGGCAACCTCGTCGTACGGGCGGACGGCGGAAAGGTGTCGTTGGGAACCTTCCTGCACTACGACAGAGGACTGGGCCGCAGGGTGTGGCCCCCGCTCTCCGCCGTCCACCGTCGACTGGTCCCCGGCCTGCTCCGCGACGCGGTGGCGACGGTCGAGGGCCGCACCCGGCCCGGCGGCGACCGCACCCGCGCTCCGGGATCCCGGAAGGGGGGAACCCGATGAACGGCCGGCGGGTCGTTCCCCGCAGTCGTCATGTCGAGCCCGACCCGGCGGACACCATCGGCACGCTCGGCGGTTGCGACCACATCGACGCCGTGGCCGTCGACGTCCCGCCGGGCACGAGTGCGCGCGACTTCGTCCGGGCGATGCTGGGCACGCCTCCCGCGTCGACGACCCGTCTCCTGAGACTGCGGGACGCGCTGGTGAAGCCCTTCGGGCTCGAGGGCACCGACCGGAGCGGGGGGACCCGGATCGAGGAGGGCGGCAGGGCGGGGCCGCTCCACCTGTACCGGGTCGGGGAGGACGCGGTCGTCGCCGGCAAGGACGACAAGCACCTCAGCTACCGGTCGACCTTCAAGGTCCGCCCCGGTCCGCACGGTTGGGAGGGCGTCACCACCACGGTCGTGCGCTATCACCGGTACGCCGGACGGGCCTACTTCGCCGTGATCAAGCCCTTCCACGTCCTCATCCTGTACAGCCTCGCCCGGCACGGGGCTGCGGTGCTGGCCGGTGCGGAGCCGCTTCGCGGGAGCCGGGGGCCGGGAGGCGGGGGCGGACCGGACCGCCGAACCGGAAGTCCCACCGAGAACCCGAACAGGTAGCCCCGTACGGAAAATAAGTACGACTACTCACGCTCCGATCGGCCCCCGCCCCGACGATGAGGATCGACACCGTCGAGACGGGGAGACCGTTCATGCTCAGCCGCATCGCCGACATCCTGGTGCCCGCCGTCGGCCGCCTGTCGGTGACCACCGACCCCGGCGTCGCACTCGCGCCGGGCAGCATCGTCGCCGCGAACCACACGTCCCTGGCCGATCCCGCGGTCGTGGTCGCCGCCCTGCGCCGGCTCGGCGCAGAGCCGGTCATCATGGCGGCCGCAGGGCTGTGGCGCATTCCGCTGCTCGGCCGCGCGCTCGTCCGCGAGGGGCACATCCCCGTCTTCCGCGGCGACCGACGCGCCGCCACGGCACTGGACACCGCGGCAGAAGCCCTGGAACGGGGACGGCTGGTCCTCATCTATGCCGAAGGGGGCCTGCCCCGCCGCAAGGACGTCGGGGAAGAGGTGCCCGGCGCCTTCCGCAGCGGCCTGGCCCGGCTCGCCGAGCGCACCGGGGCCCCCGTCATACCCGTGGGCCAGGCCGGAGCCCGCCGGATCACCTCGGGCAACCCCGTCAAGCAGCTCGCCGGCCTGGTCACGGCGCCCCTGCGCCGACCGGACCTCCATGTGCACGTGGGCGCGCCGCTGGACCTGACCGGCACCCGCGCCGCCCGTACGGCACGGGCCCGCACCGCGGTGACCACCGCGTGGCGAACGGCGGCCGCCCACCTGCGCGAGCCCGCCGCGTTCCCGCACACGCCATCGGCTTCCTGAGCCGGACCCGGATCCCGTCCCGCGACGACCGGATTCCCGTGTGCGGGGACCGTCGGGAGCGCCGGAGCGCGAGATTTGCCGAAGCGGCAAGTTCTGTTGCCTGTTCCGGCGCGGGAGTCGCAGCCTGGTCCCGGTCGAGAAAACCGAAACCGAGAGACCGAAAGGCTGCGCGATGACTACCGACGAAGGCGCCGGGCCCGCACCGGAACCCCGCGACCACGAGCCGGTCAACAACCGGGTCCACCGTGTCCCGGCCGGTGAACTGGATGGCTTTGCCGCCATCAGCGGGGGCACGGTCGGCTCGAAGAAGCTCTGGATGGGGCTGGTGGAGAACCCGCCGCTGAGCTCGACGGACAACCACCACCACGGCGATTCGGAGGCCGGTGTGTACGTGGTCAGCGGCCACCCCGTGTTCGTGTACCACGACGGCACGCGGGAGGTGCGGCTCGCCGCCGGACCGGGCGACTTCTTCCTCGTCCCTCCGTTCGTCCCGCACCGGGAGGAGAACCCCGACCCGGACGAGCCCGCAGTCGTCGTGATCGCCCGGACCACCCAGGAACCCGTCAAGGTGTCCGTACCCGAGCTGTACCGGCTCGACGGGCCGGGCGCGTGGCCGGGCCCCGGCCCCGACATCTGACCGTGTGCCGGGGATATCATCCGGCATTCGTATGCACGGCGGGCAGTGCCTGCAACCGGCAGGAGTGGTGGGTGACATGGGCGACATGTGGACCGGGCGGAAGGTACGTCTGCGGGGTGTCGAGCCGGAGGACTGGGAAGGTTTCCGCGACCTGGCCCGGGACACCGTCGACGTCCGCAACACCGGCCTGATCGACCCTCCCCGCTCCGAGGAGAGCTTCCGCGCCTGGACCGCCGAGCGCGCCGGACGCCCGCCGGGCGGGGAGGCGTTCCGGCTGGTCGTCGAGGGGCTGGCCGACGGGGCCTTCGCCGGATCCGTGACGGTCGGCGAGTTCGATGCCCGGGCCGGGAGGTTCAGGACGGGCATCGAGATCACCCGCGAGAACCGTCGCAGGGGTTACGCGGCCGAGGCCACCGAACTGCTCCTCACCTACATGTTCGCCGAACAACGCTGCAACAAGTGCGAAGTGGAGATCTACGCCTTCAACGACGCTTCCCTCGCCCTTTACCGGACTTTGGGCTTCGTCGAGGAAGGACGGCTCCGCCTGCACGAGTTCTTCGCCGGCGACTACCACGACGTGGTGCTGATGGGCATCACCGCCTCCGAGTACTGGACCACCCGCCGTCCCCCCTCGGTGCGGTGACCGCGCCGGAGGCCCGCCTCACAGGTCGTCGACCCGGACCAGCCCGTCCTGGATCGCCCGTGCCAGGAGCGCGGCCTTGGTGGGCGCCGCCCTGCCGCTCATCGCGTACTTGACCCGGATGTGTTCGAGGTGGGTGTTGACCGTGCGCGGCGAGATGCCCAGGCGCCGGCCCACGAAGTCCTTGGACTCGGACTGGAACCACTCGATCAGCACCTCGGTCTCGCGCGCCGAGAGCGTCGGCCGGCCGGTGGAGCGGTCCCCGGCCAACGCGCCCGCCAGCGACGGCGGAGTGTACGCACGACCCGATGCCGCGGCGGCGGCGGCTTCGAGGAGATGCTCGGCCCCCTCGGCCTTCGTCAGATAGCTCAGGGCCCCCAACTCAAGGCAGTGCAGGGCGATTTCGTCATCCGCCCGCATCGAGTAGACGACGACCTGCCGCCCCGCCTCGGCCAGTCTGCGCAGCTCCCCCATGGCCGGTGCCGGCCCGCCCAGATGCAGGTCGAGGATCACCACGTCGGCGGTGGCACCCTCCCCGGTCCACGCGAACCGGACGTCGTCACCCGACGCCACGACCCGGATCGGCGGGGTACCGGTGGTCAGCCAGTGGGCGACCCCGGCGCGTACGGCGGGGTGGTCGTCGACGATGACCGCGCTCAGCCCTGTCGCTCGTGCCATCTGGCCTCCAGCCGCAGGTACTCACCGTAGACACCGTACTCGACCCCGACCCGGCCGGTGGAGGGGATGACCACGTCGGCACAGGCGTCGGCCACCACCGCGATGCGCACCTCCTCGTCGGTGCGCAGCATGCTCACCCTGGCCCGACTCCGCGCCGCGGACAAGGCCGCGACCACCGGCCCGGTCAGCTCGCGGCGCACCTGAGGGGGCACCGGCACGACGGCGCCGCTGATCGCGAACGACACCTCCACGCCCCGCTGTTCCGCCGCGTCGACGCATGCGGTGACCTCGTGCACCAACGGGTCCGGCACGTCGTCGTTCTCGGCGAACAGCCGCCGCAACTGCGTCGAGGCCAGCGCACACCGCCGCCGGGTGTCGTCGTCGCGGGGATCCAGCTCGCCGTCGGCCAGACCCGCGAGCAGCGGCAGCGTCGCCCCCAACTGCCCGGCGAACACGCTCCGTCGCCCCTGTTCCTCCTGCTGCGCCGCCACCATCCGCGCCACCAGCAGGTCCTGTTCCTCGGCGACCGCCGCAGCCTCGCGGCTCTGCCGGTGCAGCACCCGTGTGATCACCACGACCGCCAGCTGGACGTCGACCGCGCCGAACACGGCGGCACCGGCCGCACCCAGCGCGGCACGGTCCGGCACGCCCGCCGACAGGAACAGCCCCGTGCTCGTCACCAGATGCGCGGCCAGGACCGTGACCAGTACCCGGGGCCGGTCCAGCAACAGCAACAACAGGTGCCACCCCACCAGGCCGAACGACCAGTCGGGAGCCTGGAAACGCCGGTCCGGGTCGATCGCGGCGGCGGCGCAGAACGACGCCGCGAGCACCACCGCCGTTCCGGCCGCCACGAGGGCGACGGGCAACGGCCGACGGCGCAGCACCCATCCGCAGCAGACCGCGGTGACGCAGGCCAGGGCGACGAAGGCGGTCACGGCGAGCCACCGGTACCGGTACTCCTGCGCGAGCAGGGGGCGCAGGCTCAGGCCGAACTGCAGAACGCCGGTGGCACAGACCAGGATGATCCGCATCGTCGCGTGAACGTGGTCGCCCGCCGCCCGCCGCTCGCCCGCCGCACGTCCCTCACCTGCCGCGCGTTCCTCATTCACCGGGCCACACCAGCCTCACGGTGACCCCCGCACCGGGACACGAGGTGACCGTGGCGCTGCCGCCGACGGCGGCCATGCGCTCGACCATCGAGTTCCGGATCCCGCGACGGGAGCCCGCCACCCCGTCCGGGCGGAACCCCACCCCGCGATCGGCCACCACCACGACGACCCGCTCGCCCTCGCCGTACGCGCTCAGCGAGGCGGTGTCGACCCCGGCATGCCGTTCGACGTTCACCAGCGCCTCGCGCACCGCCCGGACGAAGGCGAGCGCCACCGAGGCCGGAACCAGCGGGGCGTGCTCCGCGCGGACGTCGACGGCCAGCCGGCCACGGCCGACGACGGCGCGCAGCGAGGCCGCCAGGTCCACGGCACCGTCCTGGGCGGACGCTCCTCCCGAAGTACCGGTGAGCACCGCCAGGTCGTGCCGGGCGTACTCGGCGACCCGCTCCGGGTCGGTCTCCTCCGCCTGCGTCGTCACCAGGAGGAAGGTCGACGCCGCCGTGTCGTGCAGCAGCGCGAGGTACTCGCGTTCCTGCCGGTGCCGCGCCAGGGCGGCGGCCTCCGCGCGCACCAGCGCCGACCGGCGTTTCCGCAATTCGTCCACCCGCCTGCCCGACCGGCGGAGCAGTACGAAACCCAGTCGCGCCAGCAGGCACTCGAACACCAGGCGCGGCAAGAGGGTGCCGACGACGCCGGTCCCCGCCGCGGCCAGGTCGACGGCGAGCAGCCCGGCCGTGACGGGCACGGAGACCGCCGGGGACCACTCCCACTGGAGTGTGATCGCCGTTGTGGTCAGCACGTTCAGCGCCCACGGGTTCAGCGGTCCGCCGGTCCACTCCTGGGTCGCGCAGACCGCCACCACCCGCAGCACGGCGAACACCAGCGACCACGCCGCGCCCCGCCCCGTGAGCCCCGCCCAGCAGTCCACTCCGGCCCCCACGAGCACCAGCCCGAACAGGGCGAATCCCAACGGCAGGGCCCGGTCGGGCACCGCGAGGAGACCGAAGACACTGATGACGGCCACCGCGACGCCGCGGACGGGAGGGGCCAACTGGTGGGCGGACGCCAGGAACCGCGTCTCGACACCGCAGGATGACGGTCCGGGCATCGGATCACCGCCCTCCCGGATCGAGCCGGTCATCTCGCCTGCCGGGCACGGACCCGGCGACGCGGGACTATACCGAAGCCGTACGACGAATCCTCACGCCGGACGCACGAAGTGCCGCACGCACGAAGCGCCGGATGCGCGGAATGTCAGGCGCACGAAACGGCGAACACGCGAAACGGCGGACATGTCGCATCCCGTACGTCGGTCGAACGTCCGATGCCGAACGGGCCGTCCGTTGCTACTTTTCGGCGCGCAATGCTCCTCGGCGCGGGAGCCGGGTCGACAGTGGGAGTCGGGTTGATATCAGCAACGGGAATCAGTCGTGCATGGATCGCGATCGTCACGGTATGCGCGGCCCTGGTGGTCTCACTCGGCCTCGTGAGTCCGGCCACCGCCGCTCCGGCCTGGCCCGTCCTCGACAACGGCACGACCGGGGCCAACGTGGCCACCGCCCAGTACCTGCTGCGCGGTCACGGTTACGACATCTCGGTCGACAGCGACTTCGGCCCGGCGACCGAGAACACGGTGGTCGCCTTCCAGGAGTCCAAGGGATACGCCGCGGACGGTGTCATCGGGGCGGAGACCTGGCCGGGCCTGATCGTCACGGTTCGCGAGGGCGAGAGCGGCGACGTGGTCGCGGCGGCGCAGACCGCCCTGAACAAGTACGGGTACGGACTCGTCGTGGACGGGCAGTTCGGGCCGGCCACCGCCTCCGCGGTCACCTCCTTCCAGAGCGACAAGGGGCTGGCCGTGGACGGTGTCGTCGGCCCCGAGACCTGGCGGAACCTCGTCGGTCTGGGCGGCGGCGGTGGCGACGGGGGCTGCACGGTGCCGGACGACCCCGACCCCGAGGTGCTCCGGATCGTCTACCGGACCGGCGTCGAACTCGGCGTCAGCGACAAGGTGCTGCTCGCCGGGTTCGAGGCGGGCGTGGTCGAGTCGAACATGAACAACCTGGACTGCGGCGACCGGGACTCGCTCGGGGTGTTCCAGCAGCGCCCGTCGCAGGGCTGGGGCACGCCGGAACAGATCATGGACGTGTCGTACGCGTCGAACGCGTTCTTCACCCCCGCCATCCGGGTGGCGGCGAACAACCCGGACCTGTCCGCGGGCGAGGTGGCGCAGACCGTGCAGGTCTCGGCCTACCCGGACCGCTACGACGCCGTGGAAGGCACCGCCCGCGCCCTGATCGAACGTGCCAAGGAACTCTTCGGCCGGCCGTAGGCGGCACGGGACGGCACCGGAACGGTACGAGGACGGCACCGGAACGACATGGGAGCTGCGACATGACAGGATTCCGGTCCCGATCCCCGGGCGTCACGACCGGGGGCGGCCGCACGGCGCGCCCCCACGGCCCGGGGCCGGGCGGTGCACGGTCAGGCAGGCGTCGCCACGGCGACGGCCGGCCGAGGTACGGACCCGGTGCCGTCCCAGGACAGCACCGGCCGCTCCTCGTACCCCTCGGGCCGGGCGATGGGATGGTCGAGGAGGACGCCCTCGACGACGGCGAACGCGGCCACCAGCGTTTCGGCGTGCGGCACGAGGGCTGTGACGACGCCTTCGGAGGCGTCCTGCAAATCCCTCACCTGCGCGCCGGTCAGATGCCCGTCGGCGAGCAGATCACCACTGTGCGCCATGACCTGACGCAATGCGAACAGCCGGTGAAGCAAGGCGAGTTGCTGCCGCGCATCGTCGTCGGTGGCTTCCGCCGCCGCGTCCAGGAGGGCCTGGCCGGCCTGGCGCACCGCATGGGCGTCGACCAGCTTCAGGGCCGAGTTGACGGTGTTGTTCCACCGGTTGAGCGGATCTCCCGGCGGGCTGCTGCGCAGGCGTCTGCGCGCCCGCTGGTGCCAGATGCGCTCGATGTCGCCCAACAGGTCCTGGAGGAAATCGTTGTCGGCGAGGTCCCGGGCCCCGGGGTCCCGGTCGCAGGGCTGCTTCGGGGTGAAGTGGCCCAGGAGCATCTCGCCGGCCGCCTTCACCCAGATCACCAGGTTGTCGCCCTCCGCGGTGATCGTCCCCTCGTTGGCGGCGAGCTGGCCGGCGATGCCGTTGGCGAGGAAGAGCCCCTGGGCGCCGCAGCGTTCCCGGCACTCGGTCATGACCTCTCGCGCCTGCCAGGTGATCCAGCCCTTCGTTATCGCCGTGAACCGCTCGCTGTCTTCCCGCTCCGACTCCTGCCCGTGCTCCGCCGCCTCGACCCAACGCCGGACCGCGGCCCGGTGCAGCAGCGTCGCCGCGTAGGTGGTGGCGACGGATTCGAGGAGCGGGGTGTGATGGCTCCGGTGGGCGAACAGCGGCACGCTGCCACCGGACGTCACCCCGGCCGTCCGCCGGTTGAAGGCGTGCCGGACCGCCACCGCGACCGCGTGCCGGGTGACCCCGAGGCTGTAGCCGCTCATGCACAACTTGCCGACCGTCACGCGGCCGATGGACTTCAGGAAGCGCCTGCGGGGGCTGCCGATCGAGCTGACGAAGGCGCCCTCCGGAGTGAGGCGCCCGTACTCCGACTCCAGCAGCGCCTCGCGCGGCAGCCGCACGTGGTCGAACGAGGTGATGCAGTGGTCGACCGGCGCCGTGGCCGTCTGCGGCAGCCTGCGTATCTCCACGCCGGGCAACGCGAGCCCGTTCTCGTCGCTGAGCGGGGTCAGGAACAGGAAGACGCCCCGGTCCCTGCCGTCCACGATCAGCCGGGCGGCGACCACGGCGGACTTGGCACCGCCCGTGGAGCTGGTGTTGGGCATGAACTTCCGTGCGTCCGCGTGGGGAGTGTGCAGCACGAACTCACCGGCGGCGTGGTCGTACGTGGCGGTGGTCTCCAGCTGTGAGGCGCTGTTGCCGTGTCCGGCCTCCGTGCACAGGAACGTCCCCGTCCGCCGCAGTTCGGCGAACTCCCGCAGGTCGTGCTCCGGTTGACCGAGGGAGTGGTCGAAGAAGCTTCCGAGGAACAGGTTGTAGTGGATGCTCGCCACCGTCCCCAGCCCCGGATCCACGGGGCCCACCCACTCGTGGAGCGCCGTCAGCCGCTGCACGTCACCGGCGAAGTCGACGGGATCGTCGAGGGCGGCATTGACTAACCCCAGCCGCTCGTACGACAGAGCGGAACGCTCCTCGGGCGACAGACCTTCCCGGAAGCGGAATGGTTCCGTGCCGAACAGTTTGCGCCACGGCTCGTGATGCCGATCCAGTTGTTCGCCGAACAGCGCCCGGGTGAGCGCTGCCGTCGTCGTGATGGCCCGGCCGGAAGGAGGGCAGGAGATGATCATGACTGGGAACGGTAGTCCATGGGATTGACCGGTCCGGAGTGATGATCGACACGATTGAGAGTGCTCCGATCACGGTACGTGCTCACTTCTGCGTGCCCGTAACCCTGCTTCGGACGATCTTTTTGGATCAGGTGCCACCGGCCGGGTGGCACCCCCGTGCGGCGGGAAGCGGAAGAGGAAAACCCGTACCGGCCGACCGGTCTTTCGGAATCCGGGAACGGCCCGGCCCGGACGGTCGGCCAACGGTGAACGGCTGTCAGGAAGGTTCCGTCCCGAGGTCATCGCGGTGGCGGGACCGTGCGTACGGAGCCTGCGCGACCACGGCCCCGGCACGGCCTGACAGCTTCCGGCCACACCATTTCTTGACTGGACATTGACAGCGATTTGGTCGACTCGCGAGGCTGCGTCCCTGACCATGTCGCCCGTTCGAACAGAGGCCCCCACATGACATCGCGTTCATCCCTGTTGCTCGCGTCGGCCCTGGCCGGCGTCAGCTTGCTGTTCACCGTTCCGGCGTCCGCCTCCGCGAGCCCCGCGCCCGCCTCGGCCTCCGCCGGTGTCGCACCCGCCAACTCCTGCTTCAGCTGGGGCAGGTCCCTCAGCGAAGGGACGTCCGGCGAGGACGTACGACAGCTCCAGATCCGGGTCGCCGGCTACCCCGGATTCGGCGGAGAACTGGCCATCGACGGCGAGTTCGGCCCGGCCACGAGAGCCGCGGTGGAGCGCTTCCAGGCGGCGTACGGCCTGGAGGCCGACGGCATCGCCGGCCCGCTCACCTTCGGCAAGATCTACGAACTCCAGAAGGGCGACTGCTCCCCGGCCAACTTCGACTGGTCGGAACTCAACCAGTGCGGCACCGACTGGTCGGGCGGCCAGGTCGACGCCGCCACCGTCCAGGCCAACGTCCTGGTCACCATGTGGAAGCTCCAGGCCCTGCGGCACGCGATGGGCGACCGGCCCATCGGCATCAACGACGGCTTCCGCGACCACGCCTGCAACGACGCCGTCGGCGGCGCTTCCGACAGCCTCCACATGTACGGCCTCGCCGCCGACATGAGCGCCGGCTCCCAAGGCTTCTGCGCCCTGGCCTTCGAGGCCCGCGAACACGGCTTCACCCAGATCCTGGGCCCCGGCTACCCGGGCCACGACGACCACGTCCACGTCGCGGGCGGCACCGGCCGGTACTGGTCCGCACCCAGCTGCGGCCTCTGACCCCACACCCCCACACCCCACCCCACGTCACGCGGATACCGAAACCCCACCGCGCGACGGAAACACAACGGGCGGGCCTGGCCGGGCCGTACGCCGGGAAAGCCACCCCGGCACCCCGGCACCCCGGCCGCACCCCACCCCGCGCCCGCCACGGCAGGCCCGCCCGCCCGTAGAGAAAGGGACACCACCCATGCTTTCCAGAACATCCGTGAGGACCGCCCTCGCGGCCCTCGCCGTCACCGGGCTGCTCGTCGCCGCCCCCTCGGCGACGGCGGCCACCCGGGACTCGGCCACGACGCCGGCGAGCACCGCCCAGCCGCCGTCCGCCGGGGTCACCGTGAAGATGCCGTCCGCGGTCGCCGACCGCCTCGGCACCGACCGCCGGGCGCTGGTGGACGCCGTCTCCGCCGACGTCCTCTCCCGGTCCCACGACGCCAAGGGCCTCGCCCCGAAGGCCGCCGTCGACAAGCTCGCCGACGAGGGCCGCAAGGTGGTCGTCGACGTCCGCACCGTCTCGCGCGACTGGGCCCGGGGCGTCGCCTACGTCGAGGCGTCGCGCACCCAGCACGGCGAGCCGGAGGGCTGGCTCTACATCGCCCACCGCGAGGCCGGCCGCTGGGTCTCCGGCCTCGAGGGCGACCGCGAGTTCGCCGACCACGTGGCGAAGTCCCCCCTGGTCGGCAAGACGGAGCGGCAGACCATGACGGCGTACGCGCAACGCAAGGCGACGCCGCAGACGCAGACGTCGTCGGTGGGGGTCCTGGCCAACACCAACGGGCTGCTGCTGCCCTGGATGCCCGACTACTACATGACCCTGACCGGTGGTGCGCACTCCAGCTCCGGAGGGACCGGCTACTGGAGCAGCCTCGACTTCGCCGGTGGCAACGCAAGCGGCCGGGTCCGTTCGTCCCGTGAGGGCACGGCGACCTCGATGTGCGGCGCCGGCGGCGGCTGGACCAGGGTGATCCACCCGGGCGGCTTCTCCACGGACTACTACCACATGTGGAACGCCACCTACTACAACGGGACGTCGATCGCCCGCAGCGCCCTGCTCGGCAACATCGGCACCGACACCTGCGCCGGCGGTTCCGCGACCGGAGCCCACGTGCACTGGAGCCTGCGCACGTACGACGCCAACTACAACGGCCAGTACACCTGGCTGAACGGCCGCACCATCGGCGGCTGGGCCTGGTGGAACGGCTCCAGCCAGTACACCGGCTGTGCCACCCGCCTCGGCGTCACCGCCTGCCCCGGCACGGCGATCTACAACCGCACCAGCTGACCCCGCCCCGAGCCTTCGCACCCGGTCCCCCCACCGGGTGCGAAGGCGCACGGACACCGCACCGCCGGGCCCGTACGGTCGCGGCGGTCAGGCGGGCCAGCCCCCGGTGCGCCACTCCTGGCGCCCCTCGGCCGCTTTGCCCCGCGAGGTGCGGGCGGCGAGTGCGGCGGCCAGGTCGCAGTGGACGGGAACGGCCGGGTCGTCGTCGCCCGGCACGAGCGAGCCGTCCGCCGGGATCGCGGCCAGCTCCATGGGACGCCCGGCGGCGGCGAGACGGCGAGCGGCCTCGGCGACGGCGAGCCGGCCCTCCGTGGACCAGCCGCGCAACTCGGTCAGGTCGACGACGACCGGCCCGGTGCCACGGGCCAGCACCCAGCCGACAGCACCGATGAAGCGGTGGGCGGCGTCGGGGCCGAGGTGACCCGCGACGGAGAGGATGCCGAGATCCTGCTCGATGCGGTAACGCCACTCAATGGTCACGGTCGTCAACTGCCTTTCGTACGCGGTCGTTTCCGCGGAGACGGACCCGGAAACGGAGACGGGAGCGGATACGGACGCAGGCGCGGGTCACGGGGAGCGGCGGTCACCGGGCCCCTCTTTCGGTCCGCGCCGCCCGGAAGCCGCTCACCGACTGCGGGCTGATCCACAACAGCGTGTCGTGCGGGCCGTGCGCCCAGCCGGGCAGAGTGCGCCGGTAGTGGGCCGCCTCGTCCGGATCGGTGACCGGTTCGGCGGGACCCGTCGCGGTGACGCTCCAGCCGGGACCGGCCGGGGCGGGGAGCCCGTCCACGTGGTACGTCACCGTCACCCGGCCGCACAACGCGGCCTCCTGCACGGGACTTCGTACGATCAGCCGGCCGTGGGCGAGGACGTGAACGGCCGGGCGGACGACGGGAGCGCCCCTGGACACGTGGACGAGCCGGCCTGTGCGGCTGCCCTCCAGCAGGTACAGGGCCTCGGCCCCGGAGACCTCGACCAGGTGGTGCGGGGCGAAACCCCCGGTGCCGTCCGTGCGGGCGTCGGTCATCGGGCGGATTCCTCGTGTGCGGCGGTCCCGGTGGGGCCCGGCTTCCGGGAGGAGTCCGGGGGCAGGACACCCGCGCGCTCCAGATGGCTCCGGGCGCCGGCGATGGCCTCGGGGGTGGTGGCGTACTCGCGGCCCTCGTGACGCAGCAGGGCGAGCGCACCGACGGAGTCGAGGACCTGGCGCTGGCCCGGCCGTATCCCGGAGGACATGACGACGATCCCGCGCCGGTTCAGCTTCTCGATCGCGTCCTTGAGGACGAGCGCACCGGTCGCGTCCATCGTCATCACCCGGGACATGCGCAGGATGACGACGCGGACGTCGGCGACCTCGGTCAGTTCGAGCAGGAAGCGGTGGGCCCCCGCGAAGAACAGCGGCCCGTCCATGCGGTAGGCGACGATGTGCTCGGCCAGCAGCGCGTGCTCCTCCGCGCTGTGCTCGCCCTGATCGAGCGGCACCCGGTCCGTGCGGGTCTGCTTGGCGATGGCGCGCAGGGCGAGGGCACCGGCCACGACGAGCCCGATGACGACCGCGTAGACGAGATCGAGGCAGACCGTCGCCACCGCGGTGAGGACCAGGATCAGGGCGTCGGAACGGGTGGCCCCCACCATGGCGCGCAGCGAGCCGACCTCGACCATCCGGATCGCGGTCGCGATCAGTACGCCGGCCAGCGCCGCGAGCGGGATCCTCGACACCAGCGGGGCGGCGGCGAACACGATGGCCGCGAGGACGGCGGCGTGGGTGAGGGAGGCCAGGCGGGAGGAGGCGCCGGTGCGCACGTTGACGGCGGTACGGGCGATGGCACCGGTCGCGGGTACGCCGCCGAACAGCGGGGCGGCGATGTTGGCCAGGCCCTGTCCGAACAGTTCCCGGTCCGGATCGTGCTTCTGCCCCACCGTCATGCCGTCGGCGACGGACGCGGACAACAACGACTCCAGCGCGGCCAGTGCCGCCACCGCGACGGCGGGTGCGAGCAGCGAACCGAGCGTCCCGGGATCGAGGAAAGCCGGAGAGGGCGCGGGCAGGCCCGCGGGCAGGTCCCCGATGGGCGCGGCCGCGTCCAGGTGGAAGACCTGCGCCACGACGGTGGCGGCGATCACCGCGACGATCGAGACGGGGACCGTCGGGCGCAGCCGCGCGCCGACGAGCATCACCGCGGCGACCGCGAGGGCGAAGGCGACCGCCGTCCAGTTCGGTGCCCTCACGAACTCCTCCACGGCCCGCCAGGTGACCACGAGGACCTTGTCGCCCTCCGGCTTGGCCACCCCGAACGCGTTCGGGACCTGTTGCAGCCCGATCACGCAGGCGATGCCGAGCGTGAAGCCCTCGACCACCGGTGCGGGTACGTACTGCATGTACTTGCCCGCACGCAGCGCCGCGAGCGCCACCAGCATGAAACCGGCCATGAGGCCGACGGTCAGGACACCGCCGGGGCCGTACTGGGCGACGATCGGCACCAGGACGACGGTCATCGCACCGGTCGGCCCGGACACCTGCAGGTTCGATCCGCCGAAGACGGCCGCCAGGGCTCCCGCCACGACCGCCGTCGCGAGGCCCGCCTCCGCGCCGAGCCCGGAGGTGACACCGAAGCCGAGGGCGAGCGGCAGCGCCACGATCGCCACCGTCAGACCGGCGAGCAGGTCATGACGCGGATCACGGCCCATCTGCGCCAGATCGGCGCGGGTGGGCAGGAGGGAACGCACGGAACTCAGGGCCCGGCCCAGCAGGGAACTCATGTGGCCGCGACCTCCGCGGTCCGGCCTTCCCCGGCCCGGTCCTGCTCGGACCGGATCGGGGTGGCCCGGTCCTGTTCGCTCTCGCGCAATTCGGCGAGGAGCTCGTTCTGTCCGGCGAGCATCTCGGTCAGGATCCGCCGGGCGGCCCGCATCAGATCGGCCACATCGCCCCCGGCCAGGGCGTACACCACGGTGGAGCCCTCGCGCCGCGAGGCCACGATCCCGGAGCGGCGCAACACCGCGAGCTGCTGGGACAGCGCGGAGGGTTCCACCTCGATCCGGGCCAGCAGGTCCCGCACCGGGGTCGGCCCCTCCTGGAGCAGTTCGAGCACGCGTATGCGTACGGGGTGGCCGAGCATCCGGAAGAATTCGGCCTTGGCCTGATACAGCGGAACCGACACGGAATCCTCTCCTGGATCGGCGCCCGCGAGGGCGCGCGCACGACGGGCAGCCGCGTCTCCGTGCGAACGGCACCGGGTGAGGAGGCAGGGGCGCGACCGTCTTCAGCTTCTAACGACTTGCGAAATTTCGCAATTCACTAGTCGATTCATAGACTACGGCCGTGAGCGAAAATCTTCCCCCCTGCCCCGAGTGCACGAGCGTCCACACCTACGAGATGGGCGCCCTCCTGGTCTGCCCCGAGTGCGGGCACGAATGGTCCCCGGCGTCCGCCGGGGCCGCGCCCGCCGACGCCGGTGCGCACGTCATCAAGGACGCGGTCGGCAATGTCCTCGCCGACGGCGACACCGTGACCGTCATCAAGGCCCTCAAGGTCAAGGGGCACCCCACCGGCATCAAGGCCGGCACCAAGGTCCGGGGCATCCGCCTCATCGAGGACGGCGTCGCCGGCCACGACATCGACTGCAAGATCGACGGCTTCGGCGCGATGCAGCTCAAGTCCAGCGTGGTCAAGAAGGCCTGATCGCGGGCCGGACGGCGCCGCGGAACGACGAAGCTCCCGGTGGCGGGGCGCCCGGCAGGAGCCGCGCACACCCACCGGGAGCTTCGCGCGTTCCCGGTCCTGCGGCGCGTCGGCCGGTCTCATAACCCGGCGACAGCGCCCTCGGCCTCCCCGCACCGGATCCGAGAGGCCGTGAACCGGGGCCGAGGGGCCGTGAACCGGGGCCGAGGGGCCGTGAACCGGGGCCGAGGGGCGATGGCGAGCCGGCCGTCGTTCAGCTGGGGCGGTTCCGGATGCTCGTGAGCAGTACGGAAAGGCGCTTGAGACCCGGACCGCCGTCCTCGTCCCGGTGGGCGCCGTGAGGGGCGAGGGCGGGTTCGGCGGGGACACCCTGCGGGCCCCGCGAAACCGCCTCGTCGGCCGGGGCGGCCCGCAGGAAGGCGTCCCCGGGAGGCCGTCCGGGAAGTACGGCGTGTGACTGCTGCTCCGAGGCCCTCTGCTCGCGCCGGGCGCGCACCGCCGCCCCGATGATCCACGAGCCCGCCACCGGGGAGATCCGGGACGGGGCGTCCTCCCGCGCGGGCACGGGCGCGGGGCGGTGGACGAGTGCCGCGGCGCCGTGGTCGCCGTCGGCCTCCACACTGGCCGGCGGTGCGTGGACGGCGAACCGGGCCGCGCCGGGGCCCACGAGTTCGACGGCCCTCCCGGCACCGGCTCCGGCGACCGCACCAACCCCGGCGACCGCACCGGGAACCGCGCCGTTCCGGACCGGGGCGTCGGCACCGGTGCTCCCCGTCAAGCCCCTGTCACCGGCGCCCCCGGCCTGTTCTTGGCGCAGTTGCTCCCGCAGCGCCGCGAACGCGGACTCCAGCCGCCGGTGCCGCTCGGCGAGGGCCTCGTACTTCTCGTTCTGCCGCGCCATCTCGACGGCGTGCTCGCCGATCAGCTTCTCCACCGGGCCGCGGTCGGTGAACGCCATGATGGTGCCCACGAGCCGCTCGCCGTCCCACACCGGAACGGTGGTCACATCGGCGGACACCCGGTCACCGTCCTTCGTCCACAACACCTGGTCGTGGGCCCGGCACTTGAGCCCGGAGACGAGCGTGGCGGCCAGGGGCGTCTCCAGGTACGGGTTCGGCTCGCCGTTCGCCCGCGAGTGCAGCACCAGCGGATGCAGCTTTCTGCCGTCGAGGTCGCTCGCGCGGAAGCCGAGGATGCGCGCGGCTGCCGGATTGACGAGGACCACCCGCCCCTCGGTGTCGGTGCCGATCAGCCCCTCGGTCGCCGCACGGAGGATCACCTCGGTCCGCCGCTGGGAACGGACCAGGGCGGCTTCCGCGTCGTGCGCGTCGGTGAGATCGCGGACCACGAGCAGCAGCGCCCCGCCGTCGGAGCGGTCCCGGCCGGGACCGTGCGGCTCGCGCCCGCTCCCGAGGTCCGTGGTGACCACCTCGGCGGGGAACTCGCCGCCGTCCAGCCGACGGGCCGTCATCCGGAGCGGGGCCCCGCGCCCCCGCCGGACGGTGCGGCCGTCGGCGGCGCGCGGCGTCCCCGGGGCCGCGCACGATCCGTGGTCCGGCAGCAGACCGGGCAGTCCGTGTCCGACGAGCGGGGTCCCGGGCGCCCCGAACATGTCCTGGGCGGCGTCGTTCGCACTGACGACGGTCCCGTTCCGGTCGATGAGCACGATGCCGTCGGGAAGGGCGTCGAGTACGGCGGCGAGTCGGGCGCCGCCTTGGAATGACCTGCTGTTCACGACAGATACTCCTCCCCGGGCCCGTGTGCCCGGCACCCGTTGTGGACACGCCTTCGTGCGCCGGTGGACACGGGTGTGGAAACACAACGGTGACGTGACCGGCAGGCTCTGACAGCAACAACCTAACCCCGTCGCACACCCCGGAAAGGCGGCTCGGACGCCGCCCGGAGCATTCTTACGGCTGCCTTAATCATCGGATCAGGTTGGGCTAACGAGGCCGGTATGTCCGCCCTTCCGGTGTCAGTCGTCGCCGCGCAGACTCCCGGTGGGAAGGCCGAGTTCACGCTCGGCCGTCGCGACCACGAGGGTGTCGAGCACGGGATGGGCGAACGATTCGTCCCCGTTCGCGTACGAATCGAGCCCGTCGATCGCCACCAGGATCACCACGCACGCCCCCAGCGGGTCGTCGGTGGTGAAATCGCCGGTGCGCACGCCCTCCTCGATCACCGAGGTCAGCGCGTCGCGCATGACTGCCTCCTGCTCGCCGACGACGCGCCGGAGGTTCGGGCGGTAGCGCGAGAGGTGACGGGCGTTCAGCCAGAGCCTGCCGAGGTCGGCGAAGTCCTCGTCGCCGATCCGGCGCAGGAACCGGCTCAGCCGCCGCGCCGGAGGCAACCCGGCCTCGCCGTCCGGCAGGAGCGCTTCGCGCTCACGGGCGGCCGCGCGGGCGAACGCCTCGCACAGGAGGAGATCCGCCGAGGCGAAGTAGTGGCTGATCAGCCCCGGCCGCACGCCGAGCTCCTCGGCCACGAGCTGCATGGTCACCCGCTCCAGTCCGCGCTCCAGGGCGAGGCGGGCGGCGGTCCGGAGGATCTCCGCCCGCCGTTCCGCGGGGGACTTGCGCGCTCGGGGACTCCGGGGGGTTGACGTCATGGGGATCACGCTATTGGATACGGCACCAACAGGGTATTGGTGTCGACACCAATAAGCCTGGTCGTTCCGGCTGCGTGTCGTCGGTCACCGCAGCGTCGAGGATCTCTCGCCCTTTCGCCCTGCTCGAAGGAACCAACACCCATGAAGCGTCCTCCCGCGGTCGTCGTCGTGACCGTCCAGGCTGCTGAGCCCGATCGCACCGGTGGCATCGAGACCCGGGGCATCGACCGCGTGCCCGACGACGAACGGCACGGGTCGCCACGTGAGCTCTTCGCGATCTGGGCCGCGCCGAACGTGAGTTACCTCAGCTTCGTGGTCGGAGGCACACTCATCCTGCTGGGACTGTCACTTGCCGAGGCGATCGGCGTCATCGTCGCGGGCAACCTGCTCTGGCTCCTGACCGGTTTCATGGCCGTCAGCGGCCCCGTCACCGGAACGTCGAGCTCGGTGATCTCCCGGGCCATGTACGGCGTGATCGGCAACAGGGTGATCGTCGCGGTCACGGGATGGCTGCTCTCCGCGCTCTACCTGGCGCTCAACTGGTCGGCGGCCTCCGTGGCCGCCCTCGGCATGGCGGGCCAGCTCGGCCTGCCCGACACACCCGTTCTCGGCGCCGGAGTCATCTGCCTGATCGCCGGCCTCACCGTCCTCATCGCGATCTACGGCCACGGCACCATCGTGCGCCTGTACATGACCCTGACGATCCTGCTCACCCTCGTGTTCCTCGCCGTCTCGGTGTGGACGCTCGGCCATGTGAACTGGTCCTACGCACCCGCGGAGCCGCCGACCGGGTACGAGCACCTCGTCGTGCTGGTCGCGGGCTTCACCATCGTCGCCTCGACCCCGTTGTCGTACGGCAACAGCCCGGACCTGACGCGCTACCTCCCGAAGGACACCAGTGGGCGGGCCGTCGCACTGTGGACGGCGTCCGGGGCCTTCCTGCCGAGCGTCGTGTTCACCACGGTCGGGGCGCTCGCGGCCACGACCCTCGACATGAGCGATCCGCAGGCCGCGCTGGAGAGCATCATGCCCGTCTGGTTCGTGCCCACCTTCGTCGCCGCGGTGGTCGTGAACACCATCGCGAACAACGGCATGACGGCCTACAGCGCCGGCCTGTCGATGCAGTCGATCGGAGTGCGCCTCCCGCGAGTGTCCGCCGTGCTCGTCGTCGGCGTCGTGGGTACGGTCATGACGCTGTTCGCGATCCTGGTCTTCGACTTCCTCTCCTCGGTCAAGGCCATGATGGAACTGGTCGTGGTCGTCACCGGACCCGTCGTGGCCGTCTACGCCACTGATGTCGCCCTGCGGCGCAACCGCTACGACGGGCACGCCCTGCACGACCAGAGCCGCACCGGCCCGTTCTGGTACCGCGGCGGGGTCAACTGGGCCGGTGTGCTCGCCGTCTGCCTCGGCGCCTCCGCGGCAGCCGCGTGCGCGAGCTCCAGCTTCTGGGCCGGGCCGGTCTCCGACGCCATGGGCGGCCTCAACCTCGCCGTTCCCGTCGGCGTCCTCGGCTCGGCGGCCCTGTACTGGGCACTGTCCCGGGCCCTTCGCACCCTCCCCGCCGTCGCGGCCCGCCGCTGAGGGAACGCCGCGCGATCACGCCCGTGCGCCATGACGAAGCTCCGGACCGGCCCGACGGACAGGCCCCTCCCGCGTCCGAACCCCCTCGCGCGAAGGGACGTCGGCATGCGCCGAAGCCCTTCGACCGGATCATCCGGTGAAGGCGAACGGGTTGCCGTCCAGCGTCCAGTGGGGGTCGGGAGTGATGCCCAGGGCGGTGTAGACGTGGGCGGCGACATCGGCGTGGTGGAGGGCCGACGGAGTCCTGCCCGGGGACAGACCGGGGCCGCACGCGGCGATCCAGGCCGTGCGCTCCAGTGAGCTGCGGCCACCGTGACCTCCTTCGTCGCGGTGGCCGTGATCCGTCACCACGATGATCGTCCACCGCTCGTGCCGCGGGCGCTGTCGCACGGCGGCGACGAGCCGGCCGAGGCGCCGGTCCGCCGCCTCGATCGAGCGGCGGTACTCCTCCCCGCATCCGAGGAAGTGGGCGGTCTCGTCGACGGCGCCCAGATAGACGAAGCCGGCGTGGAGTTCCTCGTCCAGGCCCAGGATGTGTTCCGCCTCGACACCCACCCGGTCGTCCACCTCCTCCCACGCCTCGGGCGTGTCCGCGCGCGGAGCGACGTGACCGAGCCGGGTGGGGGCGACGAAGAGCGGGCCACCCTCCCGGGCGAGGAAGAGCGGTGCCCAGCCACCGACGGCGAAGGTCCGCCGCCCGCAGTCGGCCGCGAGGCGGGTCGTGAAGTCGGGGAAGACGTCGAGGCGGTTGCCGTCCAGACGATTGGCCCACACCCCGTGCTTGGCGACCCCGACGCCGGTGACGATGGTGGTCCAGCACGGGCCGGACATCGTCGGGGTGTCGGCGTCCACCTCGACGGGAGCGAGGAAGCCCGCGCGGGCGATCCCGTCGAGGTGGGGCGTGTCGAGCTCGGGGAGCAGATCGAGGCGTACGCCGTCGATGCCGATCACCAGTACGCAGGAGGTGTCCATGGAGGGTCCAGAGGTGTTGTGGGCGGGAGGGGGAAGGCAAGCCCGGCGGAGGCCGGGCCCGGGGCGCGGAGGCCGCTCGGCGGGCTCTCAGGGCCCGACACGGCGCAGGCGTATCAGACTGCTGGCGTGGTCGCCGTCCGGGAGGCGCGGGTCGATGCCCCGGGCGACCAGGACGGCCCCGCTGTACTCCTGCTTCAGGTCCGGGTCCAGATAGCGCGCCCCGGGGTCGAGCGCGGGCAGCCGGACCGGGGCGGGGCGGTGACCGAAGCGGGTGGTGGGGCGCCAGACGAGGAGCACGTGCTCGCTGTCGTCGGGGGCCGCGTAGTGGACGGCGGCCATCGGCCCGGGTACGACGACGCGGTGCTGGACGCCCCGCTGCACGAGCGGGCGGACCCGCTTGTAGTGGGCGACGAGTTCGGCGGCCTCCGCGAGTTCCTCCTCGGACCAGGACGTCAGGTCCCCGCCGATCCCCAGCGCCCCGGCCATGGCGACGTGGAAGCGGAAGCGCAGCGGGGTGCGCCGACCGGTGGTGGTGTTGGGGCTGTCGGTGACCCACGCGGCCATGGTCTGGGCGGGGAAGAGCTGGGAGAAGCCGTGCTGGATGCCGATCCGGTCGACCGGATCGGTGTTGTCCGAGGTCCAGGCCTGGTCGGTACGGGCGAGCATGCCGAGGTCGACGCGGCCGCCACCGCCCGCGCACGCCTCGATGCGCAGTCCGGGATGGTCGGCGCGGAGCCGGTCCATGATCCGGTGGACGGCGCGGGTGTGACCGATCCACAGGCGGTCCGGGTCGGGGTGACCGTCCCAACCGGCCTCGGTGAAGGGACGGTTGGCATCCCACTTGAGCCAGTCGACGTCGTGTTCACGGACCAGGTGGCCGAGGGTTTCGTAAGCCCATGCCTCGACCTCGGGCCGGGCGAAGTTCAGCACCAGCTGGTTGCGGAGCTCGGTGGCGTCGTGGTGAGGGGAATGGATGACCCAGTCCGGGTGGGCGCGGTACAACTCGCTGTCCCGGTTCACCATTTCCGGTTCCACCCAGAGTCCGAACCCCATGCCGAGGCGGTGCACCTCGTCGGCGAGCGGACGCAGTCCGCGGGGGAACGCCCCGGGCCGAGGGGTCCAGTCGCCGAGCCCGGACCGGTCGTCGCGGCGGGTGCCGAACCAGCCGTCGTCCAGGACGAAGAGCTCCGCGCCGAGCCCGGCGGCCAGGTGTGCGAGGCGGATCTGGCCGGGCTCGTCGACGTCGAAGCCGGTGGCCTCCCACGAGTTGTAGAGGACCGGACGATCCCGCTCCGGCTCCGGCAGCACGTGCCGGCGCACATGGGCCTGCCAGGCGCGACTGGCCCCGCCGAACCCGTGCGGGGTGTAGAGGCCCGCGTACACCGGTGTCCGAAGGCTCTCGCCGGGCCGTAGGGTCCAGCCGATCCCCTCGTGCCCGAAGCCGCCGGTCCAGGTGGTGCGTCCGACCGGATCACGGTGGACCGTGACGCGCCAGCTCCCGCTCCAGGCGAGCGCGGTGCTCCACACCTCGCCCCGCTCCTCGCCCGCGGTGCCGTCGTCGACGGCCAGCCAGGGGTTCGTGTGGTGACCGGTCAGCCCCCGACGGCTCGTCAACACGGTCTCGGCCACGGGCAGTCGGTCGCGCTGGAGCTGGAACTCGCTGTTCCAGCCGCCCACCAGATGGCTGAGCCGGTAGTCGGCCAGCGGGGGAGCGGTCCAGGAGGCCGAGTCGAGCCGGTCGACAGCGATCGGACCGCCCCCGGCCTCCAGGTGGGTCAGTTCCGTCCAGCGCTCGATGACGTCGGTGCCGGGTCGGACGCGGTAGCACAGTTCCGCCCGCAGGGGGCGACGGCGGTCCTCCAGACACAGCCGCAGTTCGCCGCCGTCGGCGGTGTGGCCGACGAAACGCCACTGGACACCGCGGGTGCCGTCGGCGAAGCGGACCTGAAGGCCGGCCGGCCCGAAGCGCGCCCCGGTCTGCGGCGCGAGTTCGTCGGCGGCGGCATCGGCCTCGAAGCTGCTCGCGGCGGGGGAGGCGGCCTCCGGCAGTCCGGCCAGGACGTCGGTGCCGAGTGGCCGGCCCCAGTACACGTGCCGGGGACTGCCGTCGGGGGCGACGCGCAGCGCGTACACGCTGTTCGGTGTGCGCAGGACCGCGAAGCCGAGGTCGGGAACAAAGGTGACGGGTGGAAGCGTGGTGAGCACGGACGGATCCCCATGACGTGCGGAGAGGAACAGGGCTGCATCCAAGGAGATGTGGCCGAGGAAGGGCCACGTCGCGATCCTTTGCCGGAGAGGGGCGAGGAAGCGGCCCGAGCGTAGGGCAGCCCCAACTCCTAAATCAATACTGGAAGAAGTTATTTATTTGCTCTACATTGCCTCCGTGTTTCGACATCACTCCCAGCCTCTGGTCAGTGCCCCTGCCGAGACCGCGGTCCTCGCACTGCTCCTTGCGGAAGGGCCGCTCAGCAGAGTGGAACTGGCCCGGCGAACGGGGCTCTCATCGACGGCCGTCACCAAGGCGGCCCGACCTCTCATCGACGACGGCTACCTGTACGAACTGCCGCCGGAGCGCACCGCACCCGGTGCGGGCCGGCCGGTCTACCCGCTCTCGGTCGCTCCCGACCGGGAGTACTTCATCGGACTGAAGATCAGTTCCGACGAGCTCTTCGGCGCCGTCTGCGACCTGCGGGCCGGCATCCGGGCCACGGCGGTCCGGCCCCTCGGTACCTGCGCGCCGGAGGACGTCGCCGTCCTGGTCGCGGAGCTCGTCGACGAACTCCTCGATGTCGACCCCGCGTTCCGGGACCGTACGCGCCACCTCGGTGTCGCGGTGAACGGCGACGTGGACCGCGACAGCGGGCGGCTTCGCCACTCCGGTCTTCTCGGCTGGAAGGACGTGCCACTGGCCGAACTGCTCGCCGCCGCCACCGGCCTGAGGGTCACCGTCGAGAACGACGTCAGGGCCCTGACCGTTGCGGAGCACTGGTTCGGCGAAGGCATCGGAACCGGCTACTTCGCCCTGGTCACCATCGGATCGGGCATCGGTTCCGCCCTCGTCGTCAACGGGCATCTGCTGCGCGGGGCCCACGGCGTCGCGGGCGAGGTCGGACACATCTGTGTCGACCCGGCCGGACCGCGCTGCCGCTGCGGTGCGCGCGGCTGCGTCGAGGCGATCGGCTCGACCGACGCCATCCTCGCCGCGGTCCGCCGGGCCGCCGCGAATCCGCGCCTCACGTTCCACGAGGTCGTCGAGATGGCCCGCGAGGGCCACCCCGAAGCCCGGGACGCCTTCGCCAGGGCCGGACGGGCCATCGGCGTCGGCATCGCCGCACTGGTCAACCTCGTGGGTCCGGAGCGGGTCGTCGTCAGCGGCGAAGGAGTCGACGCATACGACCTGTTCAGCCGCCACATCCAGGAGGCCTACAGCACACACGCCTTCGGAGCGGCGTCCCGGTGCCCGCTGTCGCTGCGCCCGCTGCCCTGGGAGGAGTGGGCCCGCGGAGGAGCCGCCGTGGCCATCCAGGCACTCTTCCCCCAGCCCGCGGCCACCTCCGCAATCGGCGCCGGCTGACCGACGAGGCGGCCCGCCGCCCCCGCGCAGCCGCCGCACACGACTCCCCGACCGCCGCCCTCCTCCGCCTGCAAGCAATGACGAGGGCGTCGGCCAGGGAACACATCTGCCCCGCACACACCCTCGCAGAAGGACACGCGACATGAGCATACGCACATCCGAGCTTAGCCGACGGGGATTCCTCACCGGATCGCTGCTCGTCGCCGCGGGAACGGTCCTCACGACCGCCTGCAGCACCGACCCCACCAGCGGCTCCTCCTCCGGCACCGGCACCACCCTCAACGTCTGGTACCACGCCTACGGCGAGGCCGGAACCCAACAGGCGGTGCTCCGCTACGCCAAGGCATTCACCAGGGCAAACCCCGATATCGCCGTGAAGGTGACCTGGGTCCCCGGCGACTACGCGGGCAAGCTCAACGCCACCCTCCTGACCGACGCGGCCCCCGACGTCTTCGAGACGGGCGACTTCAGCGAGCGGTTCGCCCGCGGCGGCCAGATCGCCGCCCTCGACGACGTCTACGGCAACGCCAGGAGCGACTTCAACACCAACGCCCTCGACTCGGTCACCGTCGAGGGCAGGCCCTACGGCGTCAAGATGATCGACGACGTCATCATGCTCTACTACCGCAAGAGCGTCCTGTCCAAGGCCGGGATCACCCCGCCCGCCACCTTCGACGCACTCGCCGCCGCGGCGAAGGAACTGACCACGAAAAAGAACAAGGGCCTCTTCGTGGGCAACGACGGCATCGGCGACTCCCCGAGCAACGCCGTCTGGTCCAACGGCGGCGACCTCGTGACCCCCGACGGCAAGGTGGCGTTCGGATCGGACCGGGCGCTGGAGGCGATCACCGCCCTGAAGCGCCTGCACGACGACAAGTCGTTGCTGCTCGGCTTCACCACCGACTGGTGGGACCCCTCCGCCTTCGCCCAGGGCGTCGTGCCGATGCAGTGGTGCGGCCTGTGGGCGATGCCCGCCGTCCAGTCCGCGCTCGGCGACGACTTCGGCGTCCTGCCGTGGCCCGCCCTCAAGTCCGGCGGCACCCCTGTCGTGCGGGTCGGCGGCTGGACCGGTTGCGTCAACGCCAAGGGCCGGAACGTGGCCGCGGCGAAGAAGTTCGTCCAGTGGCTGTGGATCCAGCAGTCCGACCTCCAGAAGGACTTCGCCGAGAGCTACGGACTCCACGTCCCGCCCCGCAAATCCGCCGCGGCGACTGCGAAGAAGCTGTCCACCGGCCCCGCCAAGGAGACCGTGGAACTGGCCGCGAAGTACGGGAAGAGCAACCCGGGCACCTGGGACACGGCGGTCAGCAGTGTGTTCAGCGCGGCCGCGGCGAAGATCGTCGGCGGCCAGGGCGACCCGGCCGCCCTGCTCGCCGTCGCGGTGAAGAAGGCCCAGGGCGAGATCGACAAGCAGCTCGGCCGATGAATCCGGCGACCGGCACCCCACCCGCGCCCGAGCACGCCGGGCGCCCCGCCGAAGTCCCACGGCGGGGCGCCGCCCGCGTCGGACGGCCCCGCGTCGGCCGGTCCGGCTGGATCGCGTTCATACTGCTCACCGCGCCGACACTGATCGGACTCGGCGTCTTCAAGTACGTCGCGATCGGCTGGAGCTTCCTGCTCAGCCTCAGCGACGCGCGCGGCACCATCTCCCTCGGCAACTGGGTCGGGCTCGACAACTACCGAACACTCCTGGCCGATCAGGCCTTCCGCGACTCACTGCTCCAGATCCTGCTGTTCACCGCCTTCATCGTGCCCGTCACCTTCGCCGTGTCCTTCGGACTCGCCCTGCTGGTGCACCGCGTCCGGCGCGGCCGGGCCCTGTTCCGCACCACCTTCCTCATACCGGCGGCCGTCTCGTATGTCGCAGCCTCACTGCTGTGGAAGATGTGCCTGTTCAACGGCCTGCCGACCGGCATCGCCAACATGATCGGAGGCTGGTTCGGCGCGGAGCCGGCTGCCTGGATCCAGTCCACCTCACCACCGCTGTACTGGATCGTCCTCGTCACACTGCGCCTGTGGCTCCAGGTCGGCTTCTACATGGTGCTCTTCCTCGCCGGACTCCAGGCCATCCCCAAGGAGCTCTACGAGGCCGCCGCACTCGACGGCGCCGCGGGCCGACGACTGCTGACCGGGATCACCCTGCCCATGCTGCGCAACACCGCCGTCGCCGTACTGCTGCTGCTGTTCATCGCCGCCTTCCAGGCCTTCGACGAGTTCTACAACCTGTTCAACAGCGGGCTCTCCGGCACCGGCGCCGCCCCCGTACAGACCCCGCTGGTCCACCTCTACAACACCGCCATGGGGAGCCAGAACTACGGTCTCGGCTCCGCCGGAGCCTTCCTGCTGACCGCCCTCATCGTCGGGGTGACCCTGCTCCAGGGGCGGCTCACCGGATTCGGCAGGAGCGGGGAGTGAGAAACGCATGACCACCACCTTGCCCGGACTGTTCCGAGCCGCTCGCACCCTCGCCCGCGGCCTCCTCGTCGGCCTCCTCACCGCGGCCTTCCTGGCGCCCTTCTACCTGATGCTCCGCAACTCCCTCATGGACTCCCAGGGCCTGACGGCGCCGGAGTGGACATGGTGGCCCTCGACGATGCACTTCGAGAACTTCACCGCCCTGTTCGACGACCCGGCCGTCTCCATGGGCCCGGCCCTCGGGAACTCCCTGCTGATCGCCGCCGTCACCGCACCGGTCTCCACGCTCCTCGCCTCGGCCGCCGGTTACGCCCTCGCGAGGATCCCGGTCCCCGGACGTGGTGTGCTGCTCGCCCTGATCGTGGCCACGCTGATGATCCCCGGCTCGGTCACCTTCGTACCGACCTTCGTCGTCGTCGGCTCCATGGGGGGCGTCAACACGCTGTGGGGCATCATCGTGCCCGGCCTGTTCAACCCGTTCGCGATCCTGCTGTTCCGCAACTTCTACCTGCAGTTCCCGAGCGAGACCGAGGACGCCGGACGGCTCGACGGACTCGGCTGGCTCGGCCTGTACCGCCGGATCGCGCTGCCGAGTTCCGGAGCGATGCTGGCCTCGCTCGGGGCGCTGTCCTTCATCGACAGCTGGAACGCCTTCCTGTGGCCCCTGGTCATCGGCCAGGACCCGTCCGCCTGGACCGCGCAGATCGCGCTGTCCACCTTCCTCACCTCCCAGACCATCAACCTCCCCGGCCTGTTCGCCGGCGCCGTCGTCACCATCACACCCCTCGTGGTCATGTTCCTCGTCGCCCAGCGGTACATCGTCGAAGGCATCGCCACCAGCGGCCTCAAGGGCTGACCCACCGCACTGTCCCGCACCACGCACAAGGCAGGCACACGTCACCTTCCCGCAAGGAGCTTCCCGTGACCCCTCGCATCACCCTGCTCCGACGCGCGACCGCGGCCCTCGCCACGTCGTCCGCGCTCCTCCTCTGCACCCTCGTCCCCACCGCCACCGCGGCGGACCCCGGGACGGCACCACCGCCCCCGGCGCTCACCGGCGCGCAGCTCGCCGCCTCGTGGACCGCCCCGCTGTCCACCCGGGACCGGTACGTCGTCGACGCCGACGGCGACCGCTTCAAGCTCAAGTCCGGGAACTGGGCCGGCGCCCAGGGCACCTGGCAGGGCAGCGGCGACGTCGGCGACGTCGCCAACCACCAGGCGAGGCAGATGTCGAACAACATCCCGCTCGGACTGGACCGGAAGCCGATGTCCCAGATCCTGGCCGACTTCCACGCCCTGGGCCTGAACAGCATCCGGCTGCCGTTCGCCAACGCGCTCGTCCACGACACGAGCACCGTCCCGGACTCGGCCGTCACCGCCAACCCGCAGCTCAAGGGCAAGACCCCGTTGCAGGTGCTCGACGCCGTCGTCGCAGCCCTGACCGCGGACGGCTTCGCCGTCATCCTCAACAACCACACCACCAGCTACCGCTTCTGCTGCGGCCTGGACGGCAACGAGCGCTGGAACAGCGGCCAGTCGACCCGGCAGTGGATCGACGACTGGGTGTTCCTGACGAAGCGCTACCGGGCCGACAAGCGGGTCGTCGGGGCCGACCTGCGCAACGAGGTCCGCCGCGACACCTGGAACGACGCCAACTGGGGCTGGGGCGACGACCACGACCTCAACAAGGCCCTGGAAGAAGCGGGCAACGAGATCCTGCAGGCCAACCCGGACATGCTCGTCATCATGGAGGGCATCAACTGGCAGGGCATACCGACCGACCTGACCCCTCACGGCCGCCCGACACTCACCCCGGTCGCCACCCTGTCCAACACCCTGATCCGCTCCGACAAACTCGTCTACGCGGCCCACTTCTACGGCTACACCGGCCCGAACCACACCGGTGCCACCGGGACGGGCGAGACGCACGACCCGCGTTACGAGGAACTCACCCCCGCACAGCTCGCCCAGGTCATCGACGACCAGGCCCTGTTCGTCACCCGGTCCGGCCAGCACTTCACCGCACCCGTGTGGATCAGTGAGTTCGGCGCCGCCGGCCGCGGCGACACCGACGCCGCGGAACGCGCCTGGTTCGCCAACTTCACCGACATCCTGGTGAAGAACGACACCGACTTCGCCATCTGGCCCCTGGTCGGCTGGACCGACGCGAACGGCACACCGCAGGACAACTGGGCCATGGTCAACTACAGCGCGGACGGCACCCGGCTCGGTGTCATGGACGCCGGCGACTGGCGCGTCACCGACTGGAACAAGCTCGTCAACGCCCCCGGCAGGACCGGCCGGATCGCCCCGGCCCCGCGCTGGAACATGCTCAACCTGGACCACTCCGACTACAACGTCTCCACCACCATGTCGGCGAAGCCCGACTGGTCGCCCGGCAACCGCAAGGGCAACTGCCCCGACACCCAGCGCCTGGTCGGCCTCGGCCGCAGCGACAGCCGCGGCCTGTGCACCGACGCCGGCCAACCGGCGAAGGGAAGCGGGGACTGGACCGTCGTCACCGACGAACGGTACGTCACCGGCGGAGACTGGGCGAGCGGCTACAACAAGCTCCAGTGCCCCGACCGCACCTTCGCCGTCGGCTACAGCGTGCGGAGCAACGCGATGGCCGCCCTCCTCTGCGCCCCCGCGGCAGCCTCCCTGCCCACCTCCGGCCGCGTGCTCTGGTTCGACCGCGGCGACAACCGGCCCCCCACCGGCGGCTCGAACGCCAGCGACTGGGCACCCGGCCACTACAAGGGCCAGTGCGCCGACGACGAATACCTCGCCGGCGTCGCCTTCACCTGGAAGTGGAACCACGGCGGAGTCCCCGACTCCCTGCTCTGCCGCCCGCTCGTCTGATCGCTTCCCCCATCCACACCTAGGAGCACTTGGCATGCCCCGACTGGAGATCGCCGAGGACGGCTTCCGCCTCGACGACCGGCCGTTCCGCATCATCTCGGGCGGACTGCACTACTTCCGTGTCCACCCGGAACAATGGGCCGACCGGCTCCGGAAGGCACGCCTGCTGGGACTCAACACGGTCGAGACCTACGTCCCCTGGAACCTCCACGCCCCCCGGCCCGGTGAATTCCGGCTGGACGGAGGTCTCGACCTGCCCCGCTTCCTCGACCTCGCCGCCGCGGAGGACCTGCACGTCCTCCTCCGCCCGGGCCCCTACATCTGCGCCGAATGGGAGGGCGGCGGCCTGCCCCCGTGGCTGCTCGCCCAGGACGGCATCGAACTGCGCAGCCGCGACCCGCGCTTCCTGGAAGCGGTCGACGGCTATCTCGCCGCGCTCCTTCCCCCACTGAAGCCGTACCTGTCCAGCGCCGACGGGCCGGTCATCGCGGTACAACTGGAGAACGAGTACGGGGCCTACGGCAATGACACCGGCTACCTCGCGGACCTCGCCGGCCTGCTGCGCGCCCACGGAGTCGACGTCCCGCTCTTCACCTGCGACCAGCCGGCCGACCTCGCCCGCGGCGGTCTGGACGGCGTACTGCGCACCGTGAACTTCGGCAGCCGCGTCGAGGAGGGCCTCGACCGGCTGCGCCGGCTCCAGCCGGCCGGGCCACGGATGTGCTCCGAATTCTGGATCGGCTGGTTCGACCGCTGGGGCGGAATCCACACCACCCGCGACGCCGCGGACGCGGCGGCCGACCTGGACCGCCTGCTCGCCACCGGCGCCTCCGTCAACATCTACATGTTCCACGGCGGCACCAACTTCGGCCTCACCAACGGGGCCAACGACAAGGGAACCTATCGCCCCACCGCCACCTCCTACGACTACGACGCACTCCTCGACGAGGCCGGCGATCCGACCCCCAAGTACGAGGCGTTCCGCGAGACCATCGCCAGGTACGCACCCGTCCCGGACGAGCCGATCCCGGCGCCCGGCCCGAAGCTTGCCCCGACCGTCGTCGAACTCGAGGCGTCCGCCGCCCTGTTCGACCGGACCCACCTGTTCGGGCGGCCGGTCCTCGCCGACCGCCCGCAGACCATGGAAGAACTCGGCCAGTCCTTCGGCTTCGTGCTGTACGAGACGGAGCTGCCGACCGCCGGACCGGCCGTGCTGCGGGTGGACGAGGTCCGCGACCGGGCCCAGGTCTTCGTCGACGGGCAGCCCGTCGGCGTACTGGAACGGGAGAACCACGAGCACGCCCTCGCGTTCGTCGCACCCAGGAGCGGCGCCCGGCTCGCGGTCCTGGTGGAGAACCAGGGCCGGGTCAACTACGGACCCGGCATCCACGACCGCAAGGGCCTGCTCGGCCGGGTCACCGTCAACGACGAGGAACCCGCCGGCTGGAGCAGCAGCCCGCTTCCGCTCGACCGCCTCGACGACCTCGCCGCCGCCCCCGCCGGACCCCTCGTCGGCCCGGCCTTCCACCGCGGTTCCTTCGAGCTCGGCCGACCCGCCGATGCCTACCTCGCGCTGGACGGCTGGACCAAGGGCCATGCCTGGATCAACGGCTTCCCGCTCGGCCGGTACTGGTCCCGGGGCCCCCAGACCACCCTGTACGTACCCGCGCCGGTCCTGCGCCCCGGCCGCAACGAGATCACCGTCCTCGAACTCCACGCCACCACCACCCGCACCGTCGAACTGCGGGACCGGCCCGGCCTGGGACCCGACCAGGACTGACATCCGCCCAGGACCGACACCCGCCCGGGAAGCCCGGCATTCCCGGGCGGCCGACGCCACCTCCCCGGACCGACACCACCGCCCGTACCGACACCCGCCCCGGAGCGCCCCGTGCACAGCAGACAACGCCTCGTCGAGCAACGCCTGAAGCGGGTGCTCAAGGAACGCATCCGGCCCGCCGTGCACGCCCGGACGGTCCCGCTCCGGGTGGAGGTGTGGGACGCCCCCGGCGAACCGGTGCCGGTCGCCGCCGGCCTGGCGGCGCCGTACCGGCCGGTCCAGGTCGGGCACCGCTGGGGACCGGCCTGGTCGACGAGCTGGTTCAGGATCAGCGGCCGGATTCCCGAGGAGTGGGCCGGACAACGCGTCGAAGCCGTCCTCGACCTCGGCTTCGACGTCACCGGCGCAGGCTTCTCCACCGAGGGACTGGTGTACCGGCCCGACGGCACCGTACTGAAGGCGCTCAACCCCCGTAACAACTGGATCCCGGTCGCCGACCCGGCCCGGGGCGGCGAGGAGTTCACCCACTGCATCGAGGCCGCCGCCAACCCGGCGCTCTGCGACAGCCACGAGCCGACCCCGCTCGGGAACCAGCCTGCCTGGATCACCGGAAGCGGCCACACCGGTGACCCCCTGTACCGACTGCTCCGCACGGACCTCGCCGTTTTCGACACCCAGGTCTGGGAACTCGCCCAGGACCTGGACGTCCTCGGCGAGCTGATGCACGCGCTCCCCGAATCCGACCCCCGCCGCTGGCAGCTCCTGCGGACGATCGAGCGGGCCCTGGACGCCATCGACCTCCAGGACGTCTCCGGCTGCGCGCCCGCCGCCCGCGAGGTGCTGCGCCCCGCCCTGGCGGTCCCGGCCGCACCCAGCGCCCACCGTGTCTCCGCCGTCGGACACGCCCACATCGACACCGCCTGGCTGTGGCCGCTGCGCGAGACGGTCCGCAAGGTCGCCCGGACGCTCTCCAACGTCACCCAGCTCATGGACGACCACCCGGACTTCCGCTTCGCCATGTCCCAGGCCCAGCAACTGGCCTGGCTCAAGGACCGGCGTCCCGAGGTCTACGCCCGGGTCCAGGAGAAGGCGAGGACCGGTCAGTTCCTGCCGGTCGGCAGCCTCTGGGTGGAGCCCGACACCAACATCACCGGAGGCGAGGCGTTCGCCCGCCAGCTGATCCACGGCAAGCGCTTCTACCTCGACGAGTTCGGCGTCGAGACCGAGGAGATGTGGCTGCCCGACACCTTCGGCTACAACGCGGCCATGCCGCAGCTGATGAAACTGGCAGGCGTGCGCTGGTTCCTCACCCAGAAGATCTCCTGGAACACCACCAACAAGTTCCCCCACCACACCTTCCGCTGGGAGGGCATCGACGGCACCCGGATCTTCAGCCACTTCCCGCCCGTCGACACCTACAACGCCGAGCTCACCGGAGCCGAACTCGCGCACGCGGTGAGCAATTTCCAGGACAAGGGAGCAGCCAACAGCTCGCTCCTGCCCTTCGGGTACGGCGACGGCGGCGGAGGCCCCACCCGCGAGATGCTGGCCCGTGCGGCGCGTCTGGGCGACCTGGACGGCTCGCCCCGGGTGGTCGTCGAGCGGCCCGCGGACTTCTTCGCGCGCGCCGAGACCGAGTACCCCGACGCCCCGGTGTGGCTCGGCGAGCTCTACCTGGAGTTCCATCGCGGCACGCTCACCAGCCAGCTGCGGACCAAGCAGGGCAACCGGCGCAGCGAGCACCTGCTGCGCGAGGCCGAGCTCTGGTCGGCCACGGCGGCCGTCCGTACGGACTTCCGCTATCCGTACGAGGAGCTCGACCGGCTCTGGAAGACCGTACTGCTGCACCAGTTCCACGACATCCTTCCCGGCTCCTCCATCGCCTGGGTGCACCGCGAGGCCGAGCGGACCTACACCGAGGTCCTTGCCGAACTGCGTGAGATCGTCGCCTCGGCACAGCGCGCACTGGCGGGCGACGGCGATCTGACCGTCGTGTTCAACGCCGCCCCGCACACCCGCGGCGACGTCCCCGCCCTCGGCGCGGCCGTCCGCCCCACGGCCACCGACCCGACCGTCGGGCCGGTGCCGTCCGGTGACGGCTTCGTCCTCGACAACGGCCTCGTACGGATCGGGATCGACGCCCGGGGCCTGGTCGTCTCCGCGATCGACCTGGCGGACGGCCGTGAGGCCGTCGCCCCCGGCGAGGCGGCCAACCTGCTCCAGCTCCACCAGGACTTCCCCAACGAGTACGACGCCTGGGACATCGACGCGTTCTACCGCAACACGGTGCGTGACCTGGACGGCGCCGACTCCGTGACCGCTCTGGCCGAGGGCGTCGAGGTCGTGCGCACCTTCGGCTCGTCACGGATCCGGCAGCTGTTGTCCCTGCGGGAGGGCGCGCGGCGCCTGGACATCGACACCGACATCGACTGGCACGAGCGGGAGCACCTCCTGAAGGCGGCCTTCCCCCTGGACGTCCGGGCCGACCACTCGACCGCCGAGATCCCCTTCGGCCACGTCGGGCGCCCGACTCACACCAACACCAGCTGGGACGCAGCAAGGTTCGAGATCTGCGCCCACCGCTTCCTCCACGTCGGTGAACGGGACCGGGGCGCGGCGCTGGTCAACGACTCCACCTACGGACACGACGTCACCCGTGACGTACGGCCGGACGGCGGCACGACCACGACCATACGCCTCTCCCTGCTGCGCGCCCCCCGCTTCCCCGACCCGGACGCCGACCGGGGAACACACCGCCTGCGCTACGGTCTGGTCCTCGGCGCGGACATCGCCGACGCGGTGCGCGAGGGCTACGCCTTCAACCTGCCGGAGCGCTCGGTCACCGGCAGCGAGCGGGAGGTGCCGTCCCTGGTCACCACCGGCGACGACGGTGTCGTCATCGAGGCCGTCAAGCTCGCCGACGACCGTTCCGGCGACATCGTCGTGCGCCTCTACGAGGCCCATGGCGTACGGGCCCGCACCACGCTGACGCTCTCCGCCCCGTGGCGTACCGCGACCGTCACGGACCTCCTCGAACGCCCCCTGGCCGGGACGGACCCCATCCGGCCGGGAGCGGAGGAGGACAGGTCGCTCCACCTCGCCCTCCGGCCCTTCGAGATCCGCACCCTGCGGATCGGCCTCCGGGGGGACCGATGACGCACACGACACCGCCACCACCCACCAGGGGGGACCTCGTGCCCGCAGAACTCCAGGCCGTCCTCTTCGATATGGACGGCACACTCGTCGACACCGAGCGCCTCTGGAGACAGGCGGTCGAGGAGGAGTGCCTGGACCTCGGCCTCACCCTCACGGAGGCGGACCTCCCGCACGTCATCGGCCGCGCGACCGAGGACACCGCCGCCCACCTCGCCTCCCGCACGGCCGGCCGGGCCGAGCCGCTCCGGCTGGCCGGGTCCCTGGAACGCCGCTTCATCCACCTCGTACGAGGTGACGTGGTCCCCCTGCCGGGAGCCATGGACCTCCTGGCGGCGCTGGACGCGGCAGGCATACCCACGGCCCTGGTCTCGGCCTCGCCCCGCCCCGTCGTGGACACCGTCCTCGCCGCCCTGGGGCGCCACCGCTTCACCACGACCGTCGCCGCCGGCGAAACCCCCCGCACCAAGCCCTTCCCCGACCCCTACCGGGCGGCCCTGACCACCCTGGGCGCCTCGCCGACCGCCTGCGTGGCCGTCGAGGACAGTCCGACGGGCATCGCCTCCGCGGAGGCCGCCCGGTGCACGGTCCTCGCCGTTCCCTCTCTCGCTCCCGTCCGGCCGGCCCCGCACCGGACCGTGGTCCACAGCCTGCGGGACGTGGACGTCGCCCTGATCCGGCGCCTGGCCGCGAGATGCTGAGAAGGCGTTCCCCCACGAGGAGACGGTGCCGGTCCGGCCGAGTGCCGGCGCCGGCCGCCGTTCGCGCGGCGCCGCAGCACGGTGTGCAGCATGTCGTCGGTGATGACCGGCGGCCGACCGTCGTGCCTGCCCTTGCGAGAGGCGGTGTCGAGCCCTTCCAGTGCGACCCGCGGATGTTCCCCCGCTCGGCACCCTGCGGGAAACGGCAGCTCAGCCGACGCGCGCAGTCCACTCCGGCGGCGTCCACAACCGGGCATTGGCGCTGCCGACCTGGATCAGCGTTCCGGTATGCCGATCCTGACGCGCCGGGCGGAACCCGTCGATCGCGAACACCTGCTGTCCGCTGGTGATGTCGACGCCCTGCAGACCGGCCTCGTCGGCGATCAGCAGATGCTCTCCGTCGGTGAAAAAGCCGAAATCGCCGACCGGCCAGGGGAACGTCGCGACCGCCTTGATCCATCGGACGCCCGGCGAGCGCAGTTCGACCGAGGTGGGGTCGAGGACGTGGACGGTACCGCTGCCGGCACCGTCCCGGTCATACACCGCGATCCGCCCGTCGTCGATCCACACCACCGGCCAGTTCCACTCCGAGACCTCGGGATACACCGCATGGCTGGGCCCGTCCTCGGACTCATACGGGTTGTCGTGCAGCCAGGCGGTCAGGCTCCACACCGCCGGCATCCCCCACGGCTGCCACACCCAACCGCCGTCGTAGACACGAGTCCCGTCAGGACTCAGCGACAGCGCGCCGTGGAAGTAATCGAGGTCGTACTCCGCGTCTTCCTCATCTCCATCCGGGCGGTCCCGCGCCGTAAGCACCTCGCCGGACGCGAGATCGGTGACATCCAACCGGTTCCAGTCAGTGCGATGGACGACAACCGGCCGGCCACCGTGTTCGGCGAACGCCAACGCGAACGGGACGGTTCCACAGCAGTAATCCCCGCCGTCCAACTTCAACGCCGGCGAACCGGTGGTGAGATCGACGACGGTGCCGTACCGACCGCGGTCCTGAACCACCGCCGCCCAACGGCCACATCGAGAGACATGAAGCCGCAGTCGAACGCCGCCACCGTATTCGGACGCCGGCCTCTCCTCCCGATACCGGGCCACGTCCTGCACCTCGCCGGTCGTCGGCGTCCACCGCGCCAGCCGTCCGTCCTCGGACAGCACCAGCCACGCCGGCCCCGCGTCACCGAGGGCCGGCAACGCTGCCACATCCACGACCGGCCGCAGCACGTCGGGAACCGCCACGTCCACCGTGATCGTCGCCATATTGATCCCCTCGGTGCGCCCGTGCGACCCCCCCCCGCGGCAACGTGAACAGCCAGGTGATACGGCACCGTATCGGCAAAGTCGGTGAGCGCCGCGATGCCGGTCACGGCGGTGAGGTCAGCACGGATCTGGTCCATGTCGGGCTCATTCTCGCGCAGGTCCGCCTCGGTTGGTCATGAGCGTGATCGCGGCCCAGGTGATGAGTGATTCCGAGTGCTGGATGAGGCGTTCGTAGTCGCGCGTGTCGGCGGGAGTGCATGACCCGGGCGGGTGAGCGTTCGACGACCCAGCGCCGGGGCAGAACGACGAATCCGGAAGCGTCCTTCGGGCGGCCGACGGTCTTGATCGTCAGGTTCAGGCAGGTCTTCGCCCAGGTCACGAGCTGTTCGGCATGGGCGGAGTCGGCCCAGACGATGGTGTTCTCGGGGTGCGCCGGCCGCAGCTGTTCACCGCAGCCCTCGCACAGTCGTTCCCCGCCCCCCCGGCGCCCTTGGACACCCCGCCGACCCAGGGCTCGAAGCCACTCAGAACCGGGGATCGGAAACAGGTACTCACCTTGTCGTTTAACCTCGTCTCCGTTGGGGGTGGGGATGGAGCAGGCGGTTTTTGAATCCGTCAGGTACTCCGCGGAGTGCCCGGACTGCGGTGCGGAGCTGGAGTGCTGGGGAGTTCAGGCCCTGGTGGACGGCCGGTTGCGATGGGACGTTGAATCAACCTGTTCCGCCTGTGGATCTGCGGCAGCCGTGTGCGGTGGCGACGTGCCGGCCGAACGGCGGGATCAGATGCTCTGCGAGCATGGACCCGCGAGGCTGCAGGTGAGTAGTCCGCCGACGAAAAGCGTCGCCATCATGCGCGTGCTGCGGGCAGAGCTCGGCATTGACCTGAAGAACGCCAAGACTGTGCTGCGCCGCGTGCTGGACGGTGATTACTCAGGAACGCTTCCCGAGATGGAACACCTGGCCCGCACGCTTCGGGAGGCCGGCATCGCTGCTGCCGCTACTCGCCCTTAAGGCGTCTGAACTGGTAGCTCCGTGATTGTTCGCCTGGGTTTGGTGCCCTTCTTGCGGTGAGCCGGGCGGCTGTATGCCTGTCCGGTGGCGAGGACTCGGCCCACGTCGTGAGGGGTGGCCGTGCGGTGGTTTTTCGAGCCGAGCGGTCGGCCTGGGCCGGGTCGGGAGGGTTTCGGTGCCTCGGCTGGAGAGCCGGTCTTCGCGCGCAGGTTTCTGAACCCCCTGCGGACTTGGGCGGGCGTGAGTGAGTTCGTTCGGCGGGGTCGGCTTCTTCCAGGGCCGCCGGAGGTCGGCGGCCAGCGGGCGGGCCGGCCGGAGCTGGGCACAGGCCGCGATCACCAGCCACGTCCACCGGTCGGCCGCATCCGAGCTGCGAAGCCGGGGCTTCGTCCAGCCGAGTGTCTGCTTGAACAAGCGAAATGTGGGCTCCAGGTCGAAGCGGCGAAGGAAGGACTGCCAGCACCGTTCGACGTCCGCTGTGGTGGCGCCGGTGCCCGACCACCACAGCCAGACCGGCTTGTTCACTCCGCCGCTGGGCGGCTTTTCGACGACCAGGCGGACGACGGTGCCGTCGATGATGGGCAGCGGTCCGTCGTGATCGAGCCATGCCGCCCGGCGCGTCAGCCGCGGGTGCAGCCGGTCCCACGCCTGCGCGGTCGCCTTCCCGTAGAGACGGGTGTCCGTGACGGTCACGGCCTGCTCGGTGCCCCAGGTGGCAGAGTCGCCGAAGACGAACTCGTTTCCGTGCTTGGGCGGTCGGCCGCCTTTCGGGTCGTGGACGCGCGGCGGTGTCGGCCGCCGCATCACGCGGTCGGAGCGGAGGCGGCCGAGGACCTGCACCGGCAGACCCTCCAGCAGGTGAGCGATGCGGGGAGCGTCGTATCCGGCGTCCATCACCACCAGCACCTCCGGGTCGCCCGGCTGCCACTGCCCGGCATCCACCATCCGCTCGACGACCTCGCGGATCTGGACCGTGGTCACCGCGGCGACGTCCGCCCCGGGCTCCAGGCGGACCGCGTCCAGCACCGCGGTCCAGGAAGTGCGGCCGGTCTCCAGCGCGGCCACCACCGAGTAGGGCCGGCCCGGCACCATTTGGTGCTTGCCCTCGCCACGGCCGAACGTGTGGCAAAAGACCCGGTCAGCACAGGTGTTGGCATCCGGCCGCAGCCACGGCGAGACGTCCACCGCCAGCACCAGCCCGCCGTCCGCAGCCCGTGGCAGCGGCACCCCGGCCAAGGCCCGGCGAAGCCGGGCGATGTCGATCTGCCCCTGGTTGAGTCCTCCGTACAGGGCTCCGTGACCACGACGGTGTTCAGGCGCGAGGGCCAGGTCGACCAGCGTCCGCACCGGCCCGTCCGTACACAACAGCGCGTGACACAAATCGAACAACGCGCCGCCCCGAGCGGTCGGACACGCGTACAGCTCCGACCGGAAGTGTGACGCTTCCGCGAACGCGTCCCGGAGGACGCTCTGATGCACCGAACTCACGACCACGGCCTTCGGCTGTTCCTCTGCCTCTATGACGGAGCAGAGGATCAGCCGAAGGCCGCTTCCACGTCCGGTGAACTGCGAAAACCCTCACCAAGTTCGAGCCGCGTTCGACGGCGGACCATAAACGACGAGCTCACGGGCCCGAGCCGGAGAGCCGGGTCGGGCCCGTGACACGCGGCGGATCGGACCGCGGCTCCCCGGGGCGCGGGCCTCACCCGGTCGCGATGCCCGGGTCGCTCGTGCCGGCCTGCCCGTTCTCCACGTGCCCGGCCAGCCGCCGCAGGTATCCGGCGTTGCCCTCGACGACGACCGTCAGGTCGTACCAGCGTTTGGTGGCGCGCAGGTCGACGCTCTGCTCGACGGTGGCACCGGCGCGGACCGTGCAGCTCAGGGGAGTGCCACCGTAGGCGTTGGTCACGGTGAGGTGCGCGTCGGCGGCCGACGGGTTGGTCAGGACGAGCCGCAGATTGCCGGTGGCACCGTCGTGACGTGCCGTCACCTCCGGCTCGGCGGCCTTGTTGTTGCCCAGGAAGGCGCGCAGGAAACCGTTCGGGCCGTGCACCGTGAGGTCGTAACCACCGCCGGAATAGACCGAGTTCCAGCTGTCGGAGACCGGCTTGCCGGCCGCCGCCGTGTATGTCCACGGGCCGTCGGTGCGCTTTTGCGAGCGCACCTGGAAGGCGGCCCCCGCCCGGTCCCCCGCGCCGAACGTCAGCCGGTACTTGCCGGTCGAGAGGTCCGCGGCCCCGTCGACGTAGGGCTCGTACGCGAGCGGACGGCTCGGCCGTGCCCCGGCCTCCTGCCGGGGCAGGGCGCCCCGGGCGGGCGGCTTCGGGACGTAGCTGTCGTGGCGGTCGCGGTCCGGCGGGGCGTAGCCCGCGGTGTCCGGCAGGTCCGCCGGGTCCGTGGCCCGGAGGGAGAAGTCGAAGGCGGACGTCAGGTCGCCGCATATGGCGCGCCGCCACGGCGAGATGCTGGTCTCCGTCACCCCGAACCGCTTCTCCATGAAGCGCAGGATCGAGGTGTGGTCGAAGGTCTCCGAGCAGACGTACCCGCCGGTGGACCACGGCGAGACGACGATCATCGGGACGCGCTGCCCGAGCCCGTAGGGACCAGCGGCGTACCCGATGCTGCCCTTGTAGTGGTCGAGTGCGGTGTCGACGGTGGACAGCCCCTGGTTCGCCGAGGCCGGCGGGTAGGGCGGCACGACGTGGTCGAAGTAGCCGTCGTTCTCGTCGTAGGTGATGAACAGGGCGGTCCTGCTCCACACGTCGGGGTTCGAGGTGAGCGCGTCGAGCACGCGCGAGATGTACCAGGCCCCGTAGTTCGCCGGCCAGTTGGGGTGCTCGGAGAAAGCCTCGGGAGCGGCGATCCAGGAGATCTGCGGCAGCTTCCCGGCCTTGACGTCGGCTTCCAGGATGTCGAAGTACCCGTCTCCAGCCTTGGCGTTCGTGCCGGTGCGGGCCTTCTCGTACAGGGGGTCGCCGGGCTTGGCGTTGCGGTAGTTGTTGAAGTACAGCAGGGAGTTGTCGCCGTAGTTGCCGCGGTACGCGTCGTCGATCCAGCCCCAGCCGCCGGCCGCGTCGAGGCCGTCGCCGATGTCCTGGTACACCTTCCAGGAGACGCCCGCCTTCTCCAGCCGTTCGGCGTACGTCGTCCAGCCGTAGCCCGCCTCCTGGTTGCCGAGGACGGGGCCGCCGCCGGTGCCGTCGTTGCCGACGTGGCCGGAGAGCATGTAGTAGCGGTTCGGGTCGGTCGCGCCGATGAACGAGCAGTGGTAGTCGTCGCAGACGGTGAACCGGTCGGCGAGGGCGTAGTGGAACGGGATGTCCTCGCGGGTCAGGTACGCCATGGTGCCGGTGCCCTTGGCCGGTATCCAGTTGTCGTACGTGCCGTTGTTGAACGCGCTGTGACCGCCGGCCCAGTCGTGGTCGAGACCCGCGATGAACTGCATGCCCAGGTTCTCGGCGTCGGGGCGGTACGGCAGGGTCTCCTTGCCGCCGCTCGTCTGGTGCCAGACCGGTTTGCCGCTGGGCAGCGTCACCGGGCGGGGGTCACCGAAGCCCCGGACGCCCCTCATCGTCCCGAAGTAGTGGTCGAAGGAGCGGTTCTCCTGCATGAGGACGACGATGTGTTCGACGTCCCGGACGGTTCCGCTGCGGCGGGTCGCGGGGATGGCGGCGGCCCGTTCGACGGAGCCGGAGAGGGTGGCGAACCCCGTGGCGGCTCCGGCGATCTGGAGGAAGCGACGCCGATCGATCCCGGTCATGAGTGGGGTCCTCCTGTTGCCTCGGTGCTGTTCGTCCACGAAGGGGGCAACGGGAGTATTCAAGAGGGCTCCGCACGAGGGAAGACGGGCAGCGGTGACGGTCGCGCAAAATGTGGGCGACCGGTGTGCGGGTGTTGTGCACACCATGCGTGCGGGCCAGGTTCACGGGCATGCGTACGGCCCCGGGCAAGGTGCTCCGGGGCCGTACGGACGGTGTGTCAGGTCACCACCGGGGGCGGCCGTCGACCGTGCGGATGGTTCACCGGCCGGTGGCCTTCTTCCGGCGGAGGAAGAACACGGCGCCACCGCCGAGCACGACGAGTACGGCGGCGATGCCGGCGATCACCGGGGTGGCACTGGAGCCGCCGGTCTCGGCGAGGTCGCCCTCGCCGCTGGGGGAGTCGGCGGAGACGTCGGTGTCCTCGTCACCGGGCGCCGCGTGGGTGGGCATGGCGGAGGGGGCCTCCGACGGCTTGGTGCCGGGGGTGGCCGTCTTGCAGTCGAGGACGCCCCGGAAGGTCTTCTCGAAGCCGTTCGGACCGGTGACGGCGAAGTCGTACGTCGCGTCCTCGGCGACCGGGACCGTCACGGTCTTGGTCCCACCGGGGGCGACGGTGTGCTGAGCGCCCTTGAGGTCGAAGGTCCACGCCTCGTCGCCCTGGTTGGTGGCGGTGACGTCGACGCCGCCCTTGGCGCAGTTGTTGGCGACGGTGACGGCGGGGACGGCGCCCTTCTTGGCCCAGGACGCGGACGCCCCGGCGGTGACGGCGGCATCGCTGGACCCGGCCAGGATGAGGGTCTGGCTGGGGCCGTCGGTGCTGACGAAGGCGCGGCCGAGCGGAACTCCGGTGGTGGCCCGGGCGGTCAGCTCCGCCGAGCCGTCGGGGGTGCCGGCGGGGACGTCCAGGAAGACCTGGTCGCCGTTCTTCGCCGCCGTGACGGGCGCCCCGTTCGAGCCGACGATCCGGATGCCGGCCGGGGCGCCGGGGGCGAGCGCGAGGGCGACGGTCGACGCGCTCGTGGCGACGGTGAGCGGACCGACGCGGTCACCGGACTTGCCCGCGACGGACGAGGGGGAGAGGGTGAGGGACTCCTTCGGCTCCTGGAGGCTCTCCGCCTTGTCGAGCAGGTAGTCGGTCAGCAGCTTGGCATCGGCGTCGGCCGGGGTGGCCGTCACCTTGTCCGAGAAGTGCCAGATCGCTGCCTGCGTCGCCGCGGCGGCATCGTTCCGGTCGAGGCCCTTGGCTCCGACCTTCTCGGCCAGGTCCTTCACCGCGACCTCGGGGTAGGAGTTCTTCAGGACCCACAGGATCTTCCCGGCGTCGCCGTTGTCGTGCAGGGAGGACTGGTCCCAGCCGACCTCCTTGTAACGGAAGTCCTGTCGCGCCCCGGTGCGCAGGTCGATGCAGTAGGTCGAGAGCGTGCCGCCCTGCTCGGTCCGCATCTCGAACAGGCCCGCGCGTCCGACGGACCACCGGCTCCCGTTCGCCTCCTTGATGTCGACCGGGCCGGAGTCGGTCAGGCCGCCGAGCTTCGCCGTGGCGCCACCCGCGCCCCGGTCGCCCTGGTCGGCCGCGGCGGGGCCGGCGAGGGCTATCGCCCCCGTCGCGACCAGACCCGTGGCCAGGGAAACGGCGGCCAGGCGGGCGGTGCCGCGTCTGAAGACAGAAAACATTGAATTCCCCTCGAAGGCAGGCTGCTCCGCGTCGTCGGTTGTTGCACACGGAAAAAGGAGCCTGCGGCAGACGTGCCGAATCGAGCGGAGCTGACGCACCACCCGAATACAGGGGAATCCTAGGTTCGCGATTCATGCCGATTGCCGGTCATAGGGATGAGATAAGGGTAGCGAGTCGTAATCGTTACCGGTCGTGCCCAACAGCGGTGAGAACACGGGCAGAAGGCGTGAAGGAGCACGGTGCGACCCGTCACCGGCACGGGCGGACCGGGCCGGCCCGGTTTTGTGTGAGTGCAACCTGAGGTGTTCCTTAAGGCATCCATAAGAACCTCGCTCCGGCTTTCCGGAAGGGCGGTCGGCACGGCTTTCGGGGTTAGGTTGCTGATCGCCGGGCCGCGGGGAAAGCGTGCCGAGAAGGCCGCCTCGCCGCCCTGTCCCCCGGACATCAACGTTGGTGAGGAGCTCTTCCCATGACCATTCGTCACAAGGCCGCCGCGTGCACCGCCGCAGGTGCCGCATCGCTGGTTCTGGCCGCGCTGTCGAGTGTTCCGGCGGCGGCGCACGGGTCGATGACGGATCCGGTGAGCCGGGTCTCGGCCTGTTACGCGGAGGGTGTGGAGTCGCCGCAGTCGGCGGCGTGCAAGGCGGCTGTCGCGGCGAGCGGGAAGCAGGCCTTCTACGACTGGAACGCGGTCAACATCGCGAACGCGGCGGGTAAGTCGAAGCAGATCATTCCGGACGGCAAGCTGTGCAGCGCGGCCAACGAGAAGTACCGGGGCCTGGATCTGCCGCGTGCCGACTGGCCGTCGACGAAGATGTCCGCGGGCGGCCACACCTTCCACTACAAGGGCACCGCCCCGCACAAGGGTTCCTTCGCGCTGTACATCACGAAGGACTCCTACGACCCGACGAAGCCGCTGAAGTGGTCGGACCTGGAGGCGAAGCCCTTCGTGGAGGTCGCCGACCCGAAGATGGAGAACGGCGACTACGTCTTCCAGGGCGATGTTCCCGCCAGGTCGGGCCGTCACCTCATCTACTCGATCTGGCAGCGCTCGGACTCCCCCGAGGCGTTCTACACCTGCTCGGACGTCGTCTTCGGCAAGGACAGCGGTGCCAAGGGTTCCGCGCGGAAGGCGACCGCCCCCACCGACGAGGAGATCGCGGCCGGGGCCGGCAAGTCCTCCGTCACGCACCGGGGCCACGGCGGCGGCGCCCCCGCCCCGGCCGACCGGGGCGGGGACACCAGGAAGACGGCCGGGGCGGCACCCGGTACCGCGACGGGCGGGGCCGACGCGCCCGAGGCGAACAGCGCGGCCGAGAAGCCCGGGATCGAACTCGCCGAGACCGGCGGCGACAGCACCACCCCGGTCATCGCGATCGCCGGCGCAGCGGCCCTGGCCGTGGGCGTGACCACGGCGCTCGTCTTCGGCCGACGCCGCTCGGCGGCGGGCAGCCGCTGACGTCCCCGGGCCCCGGCGCTCCCGCACCGGGGCCCGTCGAGCGGCACCGCGGCGGTCCGAACCGCCCGCTGCCGCCCACCCGCAGGGGCCGGCCCCGGAAGCGGGCGAGGGAACGGACGGAGGGGGTGAGGCGCAGCTCCTCACCCCCTCCGTCCGTTTCCGCTGCCCTACTGCTCCTTGAGCGCCGCCGGTTCGCCCTCGGCACGCGGCCGTTCCTCGGCCATCCGGCCCCAGACGATCATCCGGTACGTACTCGTGAACTCCGGTGTGCAGGTCGTCAGCGTGATGTAGCGGCCCGGTCCGGTGAATCCCGAGCCGGCGGGCACCGGGTCGAGGACGGCGATGTTCTTCGGCGTGGTCTGGGGCAGGATGCTCGCCATCTTGTACACGTAGTACGTGTCCTGGGTCTCGACGACGATCGGGTCGCCCGGCTCGAGGCGGTTGATGTACCGGAACGGCTCGCCGTGGGTGTTGCGGTGTCCGGCGATCCCGAAGTTCCCCGTCCTCGCCCCGGGCATCGCGGTGGGGATGCTGGCCTTGTCGTAGTGGCCGACCATGCCCCGGTCCAGGACCTTCGTCTTGCCGATGCCCTCCGCGATCGGCACGACCACGTCCAGCTTGGGGATGTGCAGGATCGCGAAGCCCTTCCCCGGTTCGAACGTGTCCGGGCCGCTCGTGCCGTCCGCCCACTCACGCTCCAGATCGTGGCGGGCGCTGCCCGTGATGCTGTGGGCGCGCACGTTCGACCACCACAGCTGATACGTGGTGAAGAGCAGCATCAACACGCCTGTGGTGATGAGGACTTCGCCGCCCAGCCGGCCCACCACCGTGGCGGCGCCGGGCTTGCGCGCCCGTGCGGCGCGCCGGGCCTCGACGCGTGTCATGGGAGGTGGGGTGGTGGAGGGTGCCGGGGACGCGAGCGGGGCACGGGCCCTGGAAGGGGCGCGGCGCTTCGCGGCGCGCCTGGGGGACGGCGCGGCACGTCTCGGGGACGGCGCGGTGTGTCTGCCGCCCCGCTTCGCGGCCTTGCGACGGGCGGCCCGCCCGCCCTCGGGCAGCGGCCCCGTCATGCCGCGGCCTTCGGCAGGGCCGGCCGGTGAGAAGGGGCACGGCCGGTGCCGGGGAGCGCCGCGGCGCGGGGGAGGGGGCGAATCACCATCGGTCGTTCACCGTCGCACCGTCGAAAGGCGGAGCCGGCTCGGAACGGCGGAAGGCGTGCGGGGCACCATGGACTGCCCCGGACGCCGACGCACCCGAAAACGGCGCCCGGCGCCATGGATTTCCTGGCAGAAGCCGCCCTGTCCAGTCGCGCATGACTTTCCTTGTTCCTGACTTTCCTTGTTCCTGATCCTGCTCACTTGCCGGGACACGTCCCACCGATTCCCGGGAAGTTTTTCTGCCGCAGGTCGGAAGATGTACGGGGCTCACGGACGACTCGATCGGCGGTTCCTGACGGCTCATCGACCGTCGGCTGCCGACGATATCCGATTCCGGCGCCCGGAGTTCACCCCGGTCCAGCCTTTTCGACGGGGATACGGGGCGGCGTTCCATGATGTGCGGGGCGATTCTTATGCGACCCGAAAGCAGGGTTCAAGAGAACCTTAAGAATCTCCCGGACGGCCTCCGGAAGCGTTTCTTCGAAATCCGATCCGCTAGGTTCGGTTCCGCGGGAATCCGGGACCGGATCCGGTGCCGGGGCGTGGGACTGGGGCCCGGGTCCGGTCCCGGTCCCTGGGCGGTCGAGGACCGGCACACCGCTCGGACGGCCGGGTCGTTCGGTCGGGCGGGGCCGAGGGCCGTCGCGCGCCGGGCGGTGTGGAGGAGAACAGGTGCCGCCGGCCCCGCGTGGAGCGTCGGGGCCGGCGGGCGGCTCAGCCGCGCTGGGCGCGGATGAGGTCGCGGTACCAGGCGAAGGACGCCTTCGGGGTGCGGACCTGGGTGTCGTGGTCGACGTGGACGAGACCGAAGCGCTGGTGGAAGCCCTCCGCCCATTCGAAGTTGTCGATCAGGGTCCAGGTGAAGTAGCCGCGTACGTCCACGCCCTGGGCCACGGCGGCGTCGACGGCCCGGATGTGGCTGTCCAGGTAGTCGATGCGGTCGAGGTCGGGAACGGTGCCGTCCGCGGTGACGACGTCCTCGACCGAGCAGCCGTTCTCGGTGATGTGGACCGGCGGGAGCGCCGGGTAGCGCTCCTTGAGGCCGACGAGCAGTTCCCGCAGACCGTCGGGGACGACGGGCCAGTCGAAGGCGGTGCGGCGGTAGCCCTCGATGGGGGCCTCCTCGAACGGCAGCCCCTCGGACGTCGGCGCCTGGATCCGGGTCGGGTTGTAGTAGTTGATGCCGAGCGCGTCCAGGGGCGCCGAGATCAGTTCGAGATCGCCGTCCCGGACGGAGCCGCCGAGGGTGGCGTCCGCCCCGAAGGCCGACAGGTCGGGGTAGGCGCCCGTGAGGATCGGGTCGTTGAACAGGCGGTTGTGCAGGTTGTCGTAGGCCTGCGCGGCGGCCAGGTCGGCGGGGGAGTCCGAGGCGGGCCAGACCGGGGTGCAGTTGTTGGCGATCATCACCTGGAGGCCGCGTGCCCGCAGTTCCTCCGACGCCAGGCCGTGGCCGAGCAGTTGGTGGTGGGCGACCGGCAGGCAGTCCAGGAACAGGGCACGGCCCGGCGCGTGGATGCCGAGGCCGTAACCCCAGACCATGTGGATGAACGGCTCGTTGAGCGTGATCCACTTCCGGACGCGGTCGCCCAGTCTGTCGGCCATGACGGCGGCGTACTCGGCGAAGCGGTGCGCGGTGTCGCGGTTCAGCCAGCCGCCGTCGTCCTCAAGACCCTGCGGGAGGTCCCAGTGGAACAGGGTCGGGACGGGTTCGACGCCGCGCGCGAGCAGGCCGTCGACCAACCGGTCGTAGAAGTCCAGACCTCGGGGATCGACCTCGCCCCTGCCGGTCGGCCGGATTCGGGGCCAGGCGATGGAGAAGCGGTAGCCGGTGAGGCCCGCCTCGGCCATCAGCGCGAGGTCCTCCTCGTACCGGTGGTAGTGGTCGCAGGCCACGTCGCCGGTGTGCCCGTCGCGGATCGCGCCGGGGCGGGCGGTGAAGGTGTCCCATACCGACGGTCCGCGGCCGTCCTCCTTGGTGGCGCCCTCGATCTGGTACGACGCCGTCGAGGCGCCCCAGATGAAGTCCGCGGGCAGATGGTCCAGTGTCACGCCCAACCTCCTGAAACATGAGTAGTGCTCATGTTAATCCGTCCGGTGGGATGATGGAAGCGTGAATCAAGATCGCACCGCAGGGACGCTGCGCCGACTGCCGGTCCAGAAGCGCAGCGTCGAACGCTTCGAACGGCTGCTGGACGCCTGCGCCGAGACCCTGGACGAGGTCGGTTATGCCGCGCTGACGACCAAGGAGGTGGCCCGCAGGGCCGAGGTGCCCATCGGCACCCTCTACCAGTTCTTCTCCGACAAGGAGGGACTGATCGGCGCGCTCGCCGCCCGCAACCTGGAGACCTTCCTGGAGCGGGTCGCGGCCCGGCTGGAGCACGAGAAGCCCGAGGACGTCTCCGGCCTCGTGGACGTGACCGTCGACGAGTTCGTCACCATGCGCCGGACCATCACCGGTTTCGGCGTGGTCGACTTCGGCGCGGTGGGACACGACCACACCCTGGAACCGGTCCTGGACAACAACACCGCGGTCGCCGAACGGCTGCGCGCGCTGACCGCCACCCTGACCGGCGTCCGGGGCGACGCCGACCTCGAAATCACCGTGCGGGTGGCGCTGGAGTGCGCGGACAGTGTGCTGCAACTGGCCTTCCGCACCGACCCGCAGGGCGACTCCCAACTGATCGCCGAGTGCAAACGGGTCCTCAACGGCTATCTGAACGGCCGGATCCGGCCCGTCGGTGACCGACCGGAGCGGCAGGACGGGCGCTAACGGACGTCCTTGACCTTCCAGACCAGTGCCGCGCCCAGCGCGGACATGGCCGCGGAGCAGAGGAAGAGCGAGCGGTAGCCGCCCAGGCCGCCGAGCACGGCCGCCGCGATCGGAGGGACCAGGACGTAGGGCAGGGAAGTCATCAGGTTGGCCAGGGCCATGTCCTTGCCGCGGTCCGCCGAGGCCGGGAGCACCTCGGTGACCAGGGCCGTGTCGACGGCCAGGTACACGCCGTAGCCCAGCCCCATGATGGCGGCCGCGACCAGCGTCATGGTCCACGTGGGCGACAGCGCGAGCGGGACCGCGGCGACGGCCATCGTGACGCCGCCGAGGAAGACCGGCATGCGGCGCCTGCGCAGCCGGTCGGACAGCCAGCCGCTGAGGACGACCGTCGAGATCGTGGCCAGGGAGTTGACGCCGATCACGATGAGCAGGCCGTCCTCGGTGGACTGTCCGGGGAACAGCTGCTCGTAGTGCAGGACGTCGTCCAGGAAGTACGGCATGTAGAGCGTGCCCAGGCCGTAGCCCAGCCCCATGATGAACCGGGAACCCATCGCCCAGACGAAGTCGGGGTGTTCGCGCGGGCTGATCCGGTAGCCGTCCAGGAAGGCGCGCAGCGAGAACGGTTCGCGGTGCCGGCGGGGGAGCGGCGGGTCCTTCATGGCGGCCGCGAACAGCAGTATCAGCAGCGGCAGCGCGGCCATCAGCAGGTACTGTGCGGGGAAGCCCGTGACCAGCCCGATCAGCAGCCCGCCCGCGACCATGCTGATGGCCTGCGGGACCATGGCCCAGCCCAGCACCACACCGCGCTGCCCGGCCGGGACCAGGTCGGGCACCACCGGGGAGAGCCCGGCGCCGATGACCATGAAGGAGGCGGACAGCACGAGGGAGCCGAGCGCGACCCCGACGACCGTCGTCTGGACGCCGAGGCAGATCAGTGCCGTCATGCAGATCAGCGAGCCCACGACCAGCCACGGCCGGCGGCGGCCGAACCGGCTGGTGGTGCGGTCGCTGAGCGCGCCGGCCAGCGGTGCGATGACGATGCCCGAGATCGCGCCCATCATGCTGACCCAGGCGTAACTGCCGACCTTCCCCGCCGGGTCGATCCGGGCGATCTGCTCGGGCATCAGGAACGTGGTCGGCGCCTGCATCGGGATGAACATCCCGATGTTGGCCAGGACGTACAGGGCGACCCAGCCGGGGCCGACCCTGCGGGTCGGCTCGGCGAGGGCCTCGGGCCGTTCGGAGGCGAGGGTCATCGGGGCACTCTCCTGAGGTGGACGAGATCGCTCGTCCAGTCGAAGGACAGCAGCGGCGGGAGGCCGTGGCAGAGCAGGACGGCCCCCTCGTGCACGGCGCCGGTGTCCTCGTCCCGGTAGCGGGCGTCGGGGTCGAGGCCCTTCAGCCGGGTACGGGCGGTCGTACGGGTCAGCGCGGACGGCTGGAACCGGAGGACGACGACCTCGTCCCCGGCGATGTACTGCACGGCGTGGTGCTCCAGGCGGTACTGGACGCCGCCGTGCACCACGGGCCGGATCCGTTTGTACTGCTCGACCAGCATCCGGGACCACGCGAGGTCCTCCTCGCTCCACTTCCGAAGGTCGCCGCCGATGCCCATCGCCCCGGCCATCGAGACGTGGAAGCGGTACCGGATCGAGGTCGGGCGGGCGCTGAAGCTGTTCGGGCTGTCGGTGACCCAGGCGCCCATGGTCCGGGCGGGCAGCAACTGGCCGTACCCGTGCTGGATCGCGACCCGGTCGGCGGCGTCGGTGTTGTCGGACGTCCAGACCTGGTCCGCGCGGGCCAGTACGCCCAGGTCGGCCCGGCCGCCGCCGCCCGCGCACGACTCCAGGTACAGGCCGGGGCACGCGGCGCGCAGCCGGTCCATCACCTCGTGGACGCCTCGCGTGTGCCCGATCCAGACCCGGTCGGGATCGGCGTCCCCGGGCCGCCCCGCCTCGCTGAAGGGCCGGTTCATGTCCCACTTGAGGAAGACGACGTCCAGCTCGGTGACGGTCCTGACCAGCCATTCGACCGCCCACTCGCGGACCTCGCGACGGCCGAAGTCGAGCACGTGCTGGTGGCGGCGCCGCGTGCGGGTGCGGCCGTCCTGGCAGAGGATCCAGTCGGGGTGCGCGCGGAACAGGTCGCTGTCGGGGTTGACCGCCTCGGGCTCGACCCACAGGCCGAAGCCCATGCCCAGCGCGCGGACGCGGTCGGCGAGCGGGCCCAGGCCGTTCGGGAAGCGGTCGGGATTGGGCCACCAGTCGCCGAGCCCCGCCGTTTCGCCGGTGCGGGCGCCGAACCAGGCGTCGTCCACGACGAAGACCTCGACGCCGAGCCCCGCGGCCAGCTCGGCCAGTTCGGTCTGCTGCCGCTCGGTGACGTCGAACCCGGTCGCTTCCCACGAGTTGAAGATCAGCGGGCGTTCGGCCGGCCGGTCGGGCAGTACCCGGTCCTCGACGTAGGCGTGCCAGCGGCGGCTGGTGCCACCGAAACCGTCGGGGGCGTACAGCCCGGTGAAGACGGGGCTCTCCAGGCGCTCGCCGGGGAGCAGCTTCCAGACCAGGCCCTCGTGGCCGAATCCGCCCGTCCAGGAGACGCGGCCGTAGGGGTCGCGACGCAGGGTGATCCGGCGGCTGCCGCTCCAGGCCAGGGACGTGCTCCAGACCTCGCCGTGCTCCTCGGCGGCGTCATGCGCGTCGAGCATCAGCCAGGGTCCGGCGTGCGGGCCCGTGATGCCGAGGCGGCTGGTGAACACGGTCTCCCCGACGGGCACCCGGTCTCGCCGGAGCTGGAACTCCCGGCCCCATTCCCCCACCACGTGGCTGACCCGGTAGTCGTCGCGGGCGGGCAGCGTCCAGGCGGCGGAGTCGAACCGCAGGACGTCCACCGGCTCCCGCGCGGTGAGGACGGCCCGGCGCTCGATCTGGTCGTGGCCGTCCCGGATCCGGTAGTGCAGGTCGAGGTCGAGGGAACGGACGCGGTCGGTGAAGGAGAGCGTGAGCCGGTCGTCCTCGACCGTGTGCGAGGTGAACCGCCACTCGAAGCCGCGGACGCCGTCGTCGAACCGGACGGTCAGCGACGGCGCCCCGAAGCGCAGGCCGCCCTCGACCGCGTACTCCTCACCGCCGGGATCGTCGCCGCCGGGGTCCTCGGCGGGCAGGTCGGCCGCGATCGCGACGGCCTGCCCCAGGGACAGCGGCCTGCCCCAGTGCACGTGCCGGGGCACGTCGTCGGTGTCCAGCCGGAAGGCGTAGGAGGTGCCGGGGGTACTCAGGAGCCAGAGGCGGGCTTCGGAGTGGTGAGTGATCACGCGGATCCTTAAATGTGAGCAGGGCTCATGTTCTGCTCGTACATTAGGCATGCGAGCTCGCGACGCCAACCCCCCTGACAGGGACTGCTGAACGCGCTCCGCGCCACGGCCGACGAACCCGCCGGGAAGCCGGCCGGGGCCGGGAAAGCCGGACGGGGAAAAGCCGGTCGGGTTCGGGAAAGCCGACCGGGTTCGGGAAACTTGCCGGGGGTCGGAAAGTCGGCCGGGGCCGGCCGGATCGGGAGAACTGATCCGGCCGGCCCCGGCCCCGGGCGCCGTCGTACTGCCGCATCGGCGTTGCCAGTTGCCGCGAGCGCCGTCGCGCTGGTGCCGTCAACCGCTCCGGGCGCCGCCGCATCGGTGCTGTCAGCCGCCGTAAACGCCGACCTCCCGGAGCGAGTAGCCCCATTTGGTGCCGCGCTCCAGCCCCTGAATCCGCACATGGCGTGCGCGGGTCGCGTCGAACCGCGCCGTGTCCAGGCCACCGTCACCGGTGGTCGTGGACCACACCGTCTTCCAGTTCGTGCCGTCCTCCGACAGCTCGACGCGGTACGACTTCGCGTACGCCTCCTCCCAGTCGAGGGTGACGCGTTCGACCGGGGCCGTGGAACCGAGATCGATCCGCAGCCACTGGCCGTCGTTCCACTCGCTGGCCCAGCGGGTGCCCGTGTCGCCGTCCACGGCCCGGCCGGGCGCGAAGTCGACGAACGGGTTCCACCACTGCGACGAGGACGCCGAGGCCGTCGCGCCCGAGGCCAGGTTCTTGCCGGACCTGTGCTTCTCGGAGCTCCCCCAGGTGCGGAGGTAGGATTCGGCGCCCGCGAAGAGGTCGTCCACGACCTCCTGGCCGCCGACGATCCGGATGTCCTCGATCCAGTCCGGGACCATGCCGTAGTGCGCGGCGCCGGTGGTGTTGAAGTCCCATGTGCGTTTGCCGGTGGTCTGCTTGTCGATCACCGAGCCGCCGTCAGTGCTGCGGAAGGGGTACTTCACCGGGTTCGGGGTGTCCCCGCCCCGCGGGGCCGGCCAGCCGCCGACACCGTTCATGTCGGTGCCGTAGCCGTAGCCGACGCCGTACTTCTCGCGCAGCGCGTCCGTACGCCTGGCCTCCGCGCTGAACGCCTCGGAACCGCTCATGTACTGACCGGCGAACCCGCCGAGCTTGTAGAGCCGCTCGGTCCAGCCCGCGTCCATCCAGCTGTGCGAGGAGATGACACCCGGGTACGACTCGGACTCCAGGATGTCCAGGGCCCGGCCCACGGCCTTCACGCTCATGTGGTCGAGCTCCAGCATCATGCCGCGCTTCATCATGCCGCGCACCGCGTACTCACCCAGGTCGGTCAGCCCGCGGGTGTTGCACTGTGCGTCCGAGGCGTACGCGGGGACGGCCACGCCGGCCGGGAGCCGCTTCTCCGCCTCCGGCGCCGCCGCGTTGCCGATGGGGTTGTCGTGCTGCGGGCCCCGGCAGGTCTCCGTCTTCCAGAAGGTGCCGGTCGACAGGAACTGGCCCACGTTGATGGCCGTACCGAGGGTGCCGGAGTCGTAGCGCACCCCGCACAGGGCATTGTCGAACTTGTGGCACAGGAACATGCTGCGCACGCCCAGCCCGTACAGCTCGTCCAGGCCGCGCTCGATGTCCTCCTTGCCGCACTGCGCGACGTCCAGGATCTGCTTGCAGCCGAACGGTTCGGAGGTCTCGACCCCCAGGACGACGGCCAGCTTGCCCTGTTCGATGACCTCGCGGGCCTGCTTGCTGTCGGTGACGATCCGGAACCACCCCTTGCCCGGACCGCCGTACATCTTGTCGACGAAGGCCTGCATGTCGTACGACTTCTGTGCTTCCAGACGGATGGCGGTCATCTCGTCGCAACCGCGGTCCTTGAAGAAGTAGACCGAGCAGATCACGCCGTTGGTGACCAGGTCGTTGACCAGTACCCGCTGGCCGCCGCGCCACGCCCGCTCGATCCAGGCGTAGTAGTTCTGCTGGTGGGTCAGCGAGTCGTGGGCGGGCCAGTCCTTGAACGTGGGCCACCCGTCGGGGTCGTGCTTGCCGTCGCCGCCCTTGGTGATCATGTCGAAGATGGCGAGAGAGCCGTCGGGGTAGTGCTCGGGGCAGTCCTTGAGGGCGTCGGCGACCCCCTGCTCCGAGAACGGCTTTCCGCAGATCAGCCGGCCGCCGAAGCCCTCGTTGGACATGATGTGGTCGTGGACATCGGCGAAGCCCCTGACCCGCCCCTGGGCGTCGGTGCCCTTGAAGGGCTCGCCCGTGACGCCGACCTGAGAGTCGGGCGCGGGCCGCGCGACCGGATCCCACCAGCCGGGCTCCGCCGCGGAGCTGGGCCTCGGAGCGAGCGCCAGAGCCATCACGGTGAGGAGCAGTGACACCACCGCAAGGGACCTGAGTCTGTGGCGCAGAGGTTGAACCGTGGTCATCACATGAATCCTTAAATGTGAGTTGGGCTCATGTTCCACTCATACGTTAGGCACGCGAGCCTGCGGCGCCAACCCCCTGGACAAGGGCTGTGGCCGGGAACTGGCGATGAACATTCCCAATGTGGTGGGAAGTTGGGCCTTCGGGAGCAGGAGGTCGAAGGATGGTGACGTGTGATGCCGACACGGTTCTCGTCGCCCGGACGGACGGGGCGATCGTCGGAACCCTGACTCTGGTGATGCTGCCCTTGCCGTCTGGTGTGTGGGCCCACATCGAAGACGTGGGCGTTGACGACGCGGCGCGAGGCCGGGGAGTCGACCGTCTATCGCTTCCCGCTCGATGGGCGGAGGAACCCGGCCGGTACAGCCGTCCAGCACCCCTGCGCCCTCAGCGGCGCGACTGGGCTCGCTGGGACGGAAGGCCGGACGAATCGGTTCGTCGCGGGACGACTCGATCGAGCGAGACGGGGCCATGCCGCCCGGGTCGGGCTCCGCTGCACCTTGAGCACGCTCCGGGAGGACAGCGTGAAGGAACGCCTCGGGCGTCATCGGTGGTCATGGTGCTGCCGGGGGCGGCGGTGGTCTCCGCCTCCCACTTTCCTTCCTGGAAAGGGCGTCCAAGATGCAACCAAACCATGTCGGACCAGGCCAGGCCGTAGAGAACGAGGTTCTACGCGTACGCCCCGGCCCCGGTGGCCGTGAAGGCGCGGCTTCATATCGCATGGTCCCCGTGCCGGAACTCGGAGCAGTCGCACGAACCGCCGTACGATCGCTGGCTGTTGCCGTAGCTGTCGTTGTTCCAGCTGCCGTGCCCGTAATCGTGGAGGCATCGGGCCGGGTTGCCCCGGGAGTGCTCGGGCTGGGCGTGCCCGCACGTGGCGCACAACGGGTGCACGACCACCGGGGGCAGGATGGATCCGCTCCGCAGAATCATCACGATGGCCGCCACGCCCGCGATGATCACGATCATTCCGACGAGACCTACGACATGCTCCGCGCTCATGTTCCGCCCCCGTTACCGGTGCCGGTCGGCCCTGCGATCAACCTGTCGACCAATGGCTTCCACGCTACGCGACCGGACTGACAGTCACCTCGGGCGCCGGGAACACCCAGGCCACCGCACACGGTACGGTCCGACAACCCGGCTGCGGACGGATCACGGTCCCGCTTGGTCAGCCGCTACCGCTACCGCGAGCGTGCCGTGTGCGGCACGCGACGCTCACGGCGCATAGGCGAGTTCCGTGCCGCCACTGGCCTCGATCAGCCAGAACAGCGAACCGCTGCCGAACGGCCAGCCGGTGGTGGCCACCTGGACCCAGCCGCCTCCCGGCTCGTCGGTTCCCGCGTGCCACCACCACCAGCCGCGATCGTCACCGGCCCCTTCCTCGGTCGGGTCGAAGCAGTGCAGCCAATCCGACAACGACCACGGCCCCTGGCAGGCGGCCCTCTTCTGTTCCGGCGTCATCGTCCGCCACTGCCCCAGCCATGCCTCGGTGTCGAAGGACGCATCGGGCTCCGGCTCGGCGGGCTCGGGCGCGCACCGCTGGACGAACCGCTCCGGCAGCAGCTGAGGCCACCGCTCGAATACGGGCCAGTCGCCCGCCCGCTCGACCACGCACGCCAGCGCCGCACGCGCATCGGCAATGACCTGGCCGGGATCCTCGGCGACGAACCGGACCCGTACGAGGAACGGCTGCTGCCGACCGTCCTCGATTCCCGGGCCGGACCGAAGACGCCGTAGCTCGCCCTTCATGATCTCCACGGTGAAGAAGTGTGCACCACCACTGCCCCCGTCACACCTCAATAACGCCGGACCACGAAGCCCGGCCACGACCCCGCCGTCGCCGTACACGTGCGCGAGGCAATCGCACGACACGGTGGTCGAGTTGAGGTCGACGTGCTCGGGCACGTACAACAAGGACAACAGAGCCTCCTGGAACCACTCGGAATGGGATCGCACCCCGAGCTACCTGGAAGCCCTGCTTTCACGCGGAAACCGCCGCAGCCCCCCGATCGGGACTCCCGTTCGATCGACAGCCTTCGAGATCGGTACGGGCAACAGCCACTTACGTGCCGGGATGCTCCGGCAGGGCGAGCCAGTCCGACCAGGAGATCTCGCGGCCGAGGAAGCGCGGCTGCTCGAACGGCCAGTCGGCGGCGATCCACTGCGGCACCAGCGCGTCGAGGGCCTGCTCGACCTTGCTGCCCACCAGCTCGTCCACCACCCACCAGGAGATCTCGCCGTCCGCGCCGGCCCGTTCCGGCGGGTCGATGTAGACACAGCCGAGCAGAGCTGTCTCCGCCGTGTCGAGCAGCGCGTAGTTGAAGGACTGGTGTGCGGCGATCTCCTTCTCGTGCCGCAACAGGTCGGCCCGGTCGGCTTCGTAGGTCATGGTGGCCGCGGGCCAGCCCCAGGCCGGCCCGAAGATGGTCCACAGCCGCTCGCGTGAACCCATCACCGCCGGGTAGTCGAGCGGGGTGTCCGCCTCCCGGATCGGCCGCAGGTGATGGCCACCGCCCGGCAGCGGTACCAGGACGGGGTGGACGAAGTCATCGGGAAGCCAGCTCATGGCGCCCGACCGTAGCAGCGCGCGGCCGTCCGTTCCCCTGGATTTTCCCCGCATACCGCCAGGCCCTGCTCTCATGCCGGGCAGGGTCCGCGATCACCCGATCGGGACTCCCGTTCGCGCGACGGACTGCATGTTCGGTAGGGCAACGGCTTCTCAGCCCAGGCAACTTTTCCGGCCCGTCATCTGGATCATCGACCGTGGCCCCGCCCGTTCAGAGGCGGGGTCGCCGCCCACCTCCTTCGGTCGGCCGTTGTCATTCCGGAGGGCGTCGGGCCCAGAACAGGACGTGACCGTCCTCGCCCTCGGGCACGAACTCATCGTGGACCACGTCGAGACCTGCCCGTGCGAGCCATGCGCGGTTCGTTTCGGCGTCGGCGTGACTCCACCACATAGGAGCCCCGCCGCCCAGCCAGTTCTCGTGGGTCCCGGTCCAGGCGCGATGCCCGGTGGTGCTCAGGAACCAGCCTCCGGGCCGTAGCCAGGAAGCGATCCGCTCCAGCAGGGGCGGCTGTTCCTCCACCGGTACATGGATCAGGGCGTACATGCAGACGACTGCGTCGAAGTTCCCTCGGGGGAACTCCAGCGCCGTGGCATCGGCCCGGACGAAGTCGGCGCCCGACACGAGCTCCCGGGCCCTGCTGATCTGGACCTCGCTGATGTCGACGCCCGTCACGCGGTGGCCCGCCGCCACCAGGGACCGGGCCACGGGAACGCCGTTGCCGCACCCGACGTCCAGAACCGTGCCCGCCCCGGGAAGCCGCCCGAGCAACTCCCCGATCCACGGCCCGTACTTCGTCTCGCTGCCGAACGCCCGCTCATAGTGCTCCGAGAGCGCGTCGTACCCGCGCCGGACCATTTCCTTCGGATCTCCCATGCCCACGCGCGCACGCTATGGCGCGACTGTCGGGAGCGCGACGGTTTTTCGCCCAGGTCCGTGGCCGGCTCTCGACTTCTCCAGTGGAGGCTCCTCCGCCTTTGCGCCGGTTCCTCTCGGGGCGACTGGACGGTGTACGAGTTTCCCCGGCACGACCCCTACTATCGTCCCTTCGGCCTCACCCCTTCGGCCCCATTCCACCGTCCCGGACCCGGAAGGCCCCCCATGACGCACCCACGTCCCCACCCGTCCCTGATCGCGCCGTCGTGGCCTCATTGCAGCCACGGTTCCAGCGAGCAGGACCCGGTCGGCTGCCGAGGCATACATATTCCTGGGCACACGGCCTGCCTCACCCACCTGACCTCCACCGACCGTCGCGCCTATCTGGACGGCCTGCGCCCCGGCGCGGATCTCGACCTGCGCGGTACCACCTTCGAGGACCGTCTCTGGGAGTCCCTGCTCGATACCCTGCGCGACAGCTTCGCCGGCGGGGAGCCCGTCATGGGTGACGCCCGGTTCACGTCGGCGGTCTTCGAATGCAACGCCTGGTTCGATGCGGTGACCTTCGGAGGCAACGCCGTGTTCGACGAGGCGGCCTTCCAGGACGACGGCTGGTTCGAGGGAGCGACCTTCGAGTCACCGGCATCCTTCGAAAGGGCGGCCTTCAAGACCTACGGAGGCTTCCAGGACGCAACGTTCGAAAGCAGGGTCTCGTTCAAGGGTGCGACCTTCACCGGCATGGCCGCCTTCGACCGGGCGACCTTCGAGGGCGCGGTTTCGTTCGAGGGCGTGACCTTCAAGGAGTTCACCCGATTCGACGAGGTGTCCTTCAGGTCCACCGTCGACTTCACGTCGACGACCTTCGGGGCAACCGCCACGTTCCGGGAGGCGACTTTCGACGGCTCCGCCACCTTCGATTCGGCGACCTTCGAGGGCTATGCCCGGTTCACGGAGGAAATCCTCAGCGCTGTCGAGGGCCTGCGCTCGGCCACGTTCAGACACGATCCGAGGGCCTGAGGAAGTGCCCTCCGCCTTGTCATCTTTTGGCGTTCATGGTTCGGGGGTGGTGTGGCCGGGGCGGGAAGGTTCTTCGGGACGTGGGTGTGGCGGTTCGGCGCCCCACGTTCCCACTCCCGCCTCGTACCGGGTGGCTTGTGCTGATGTCCCGGTGTCTGGCCCGGTTGAGGCGGTGTGCGTCTTTGCTTGGGTTCTCGACCTGGTGACGGGTGTGGGTTGGTTGTGGGGGGTGTTGGGTTGTGGTGGTGTGTGGGGGTTGTTGGTGGGGGGTTTCAGCGTAGTCCGTGGTAGAGGGTGTTGTGTGTGGTGTCGGGGAGGTAGAGCACGTCTTTGCTGTCGGAGTTCTGTCGTACTGCGAGTCGGTCTGTGGTTATGCCTGGTGCGGCGGGTTGTGGGGTCCAGGTTCCGTCTGGGGTCTGGGTGGCGGCGAAGATCCGGTCGGTGCCGGTGGTGGTGATGTAGTAGATCCGTTTGGTGTCTGTGGGGTGCCAGGTGATGCCCAGGGCTGGTGTGGTCTGGCCGTCTGCGTAGACGGTTTTGCGGGTCCAGGTGTTGTTGCTGGGGTAGGCGTAGTACACGTGGAAGTTGCTGTTGCTGTCGGCCGAGCGGTAGCGGTAGGCGATTTTCGGGGCGGAGCCGTCCAGGGTGAGTTTGGCGCTTTGTACGGCCGGGCCGGTGTAGGTGTTGTCGGTGCTCCATTCCTCGCCCGTGGTGAGGTCCTGGATCACGTCGGAGGTGGCGGGGGTGACGGGGGTGGTGAGGGTTGTGCCGGTGCTGTCGGTGAAGGTCCCGGTCGCCGGGTCGTAGCGCAGGTAGGACAGTTGGTGGCGGAAGGCGGTTGCCGGGGCCTTGGCCCATTCGTACAGCAGGTGCACGCGTCCGGCGGTGTCCACGGTCAGGTCGTCGGGGTACACGGACCGGTTCAGCGCCCCGGCGAAGGTGGCCACCGTGCTCCAGCGTGCGGCGGCGTTGTCCCAGCGGTACAGCTTGCCGGGCCGCTGGTCGGCGCCGGAGCCGGCCCGGGCGGCCAGGTACAGGTCGCCGTTGGGTGCGGTGGTCACGACGGGGTAGGTGATGCCCACGCCCTGGTCGGGCAGTTCGGCCGCGTGGTCGGTGACGTCGGTGCCGGGGGCCTCGGTGCGGAAGTAGCGCCAGGAGTTGGCGTGCATGGAGGCGAACACGTGCAGGCGGCCGCTGCCGTCGCGTGCCATGGAGGGCTGGTTGTGCCCGTTGTCGTCGGGGAACTCGGCCTGCTGCCCGTCACTGTTCAGCAGCGGCAGCCGGCTCCAGAGCCCGTCGGGGTCGCGCCGGGCGATGGCCGGGCGGTGCGTGGCGGCCGTGGAGCCGGGCTCGTTGAAGGCGAAGTACGTGTACTGGCCGCGTCCCTTGTAGGTGGCGACCGGCGTCCACCAGGCGGCCTGGTTGGAGGAGTCCATCGCGTAGGGGACCTTCTCGATCACCGTCGCCGCTGCCGCCGCCCCGTCGGCGCTGTCGGGGCTGTCGGCGTGGGCGGCCGGCAGGGCCGTGAGCAGGGCGGCCAGGGCCGCGGCCGGGGCGGCGTACGCGCGTGCGGTGGGACGTCGCAAGGTGAACTCCTTCGCGGGCGTGGGGTGTGGCGGACGGGAACGGGCCTTGCAGGTTGGCCCGCCCCCGTCCGCTGCGCCGGGAGCCTACAGTGAATCCCGGATGATGAACAGGAGTTGCACAATGCGGATTCGAAATACGTGTTGAGGGATGCGTGTGCGGAATGGCCGGGGGGGGGGGGGGGGGGGGGGGGCGCGCCCGGGGGGGGCCGCGCCCCCCGGCGGGCGGGGGGGGGGGGGGGGGGGGGGGGGGGGGGGGGGGGGGGGGGCCGCGCGGGGGCGGGGG